>NZ_PNDS01000037.1 GCF_005886535.1 Pseudoalteromonas sp. S2755 | reverse complement strand
AATTGAATTAATTCTCTAATCAATTTGAAGGGTGAAATAGCATATTAGCTTCGTTAAAAATTTCTCATTTAGAACAACTAAATAGCAAAATTTTTGCCTTGCCTATATGGATATAGGTACCTTAGCGGTAGCAGGACGCGAGAGCGGTGCTACTAAAGCTATTTCCCCGCTTCAAGATAGATCATTTACTTAATACAACTGGTATAAAAGCGCTGAGTAACTTTCCTAAGTGGAGCGTCAGGCTCCACTTTTTACGGCCAAATAAAAAAGTAAAATTTTTTCCAACCCGTTTAAACCATTTCTGATTTCGCCCGCGTCTAAATAAGTACTTTACAAAAGAGTAGAAATTGGCAATTGAGCGTTGGTGACTTTGTTTGTTCCATTCGATATGCGAAGATGAAGGTATCAACCCAAAGGAACAGACGCATGATAATTAATGCCAAAGCGGCATTTACACAAGAACAAACCGATGCGCTAGTGGCTAGGTGCCAGCAAGGGGACCAAGGTGCATTTCGCGAACTATTTGAGCAACATCACCGTCGCGTGTATGCATTGTGTCTTAGATTGCTCGCTGAGCCCGCTCATGCAGAAGATGCATGTCAGGAAGTTTTTGTGCAATTGTGGCAAAAGATAGACCAATTTAAAGGACAATCACAATTTACGACTTGGCTTCATAGTGTGACCAGTAATATTGCTATCAGCTATCTTAGAAAGCAAAAAAACTGGTTACAAAAGGTCGTAAGCTTTGAACAATCCGGACTGGATGAGCAAGGTGCTGAGCAGCTAGGAGAGCTAAACGGCCTAGATAAACTCATTGTCAGATTGCCGGAACGTGCCAGGTTGGTCTTCGTATTACATGCTGTCGAAGGGTATCGCCACGAGGAAATTGCCAATATGTTAAACATGGCCGTAGGGTCGAGTAAATCGCAATATCACCGAGCACGTAACTTATTACAGGAGTGGTACAACAATGACTAAACCATCTTTTGATGAATTTATGCATACCGCACTGAATGACGAACAGTCGCAGCCAAAGCCACAACGTGACTTATGGCAAGGCGTTGAGCGTGCAATCAATCAAGCACAACCGATGCAGCCGCCAAAACAAAGTAATTGGCAAAAGTTATCTGGTATTGCGGCGTGTACTATTGCGGGTTTACTCGCTTGGCAAGTGATTATGAATCAGCCTAAGCAAGACTCACTAGCTAATATTAGCGCTTTTTTTGAGCAGCAAAAGCAGTCTTTACTGGTTCAATATGAAACGCAGCCAGCGCTGACTTCTGATTGGCAGACACAATTGCAAGAGCTCGAGCAGGCGGAACAAGCGATTAAGTTGTCTTTAAAGCAAGATCCTGAGAACGCTGCGCTGTTAAAAATGTTAGCTCAGGTTTATCAGCAGCAACTCGACTTAATCAATAAGGTTCACCAACCTCGTTGGCAACAAATTTAGGAGAATTAGGATGAAAGCATTAATTATTAGCCTAGCGGCGCTACCTGCGATAGTGTTCGCCGGAGAATCTATCGATAAAGAACTGTCGGTTCCTGCAAATGGTAAAGTTATCATCGAGAATCAGCGCGGTGATGTAACGATAAAAACATGGGATAAAAACGTTTTTAAAGTGACTGGCGAGTTAGACGATAAAGCCGAGGGTTATAAACTAGAAACCTCTGGCGAGGTGACTGAGTTTATCGTGAAGATGCCAAGACGCTATAAAAGTTGGGGCGGTGGTGATGGTTCTACACTCACCATTTATATGCCCCGTAGTAGTGAGTTAAACTTTGAAGGGGTGGTGGTTGATGTTGAAGCTGCTGATTTAACGGCAGGCGCCCGTATTAAAACGGTCAACGGCAATATTAAAGCGAGTAAAATCAGCGGTAAAATTGCATTAGAAACCGTAAATGGTGATATTGATAGTCGTGACTTAGATGGCAATATTCAGTTTGAAACCGTCAATGGGGACATTGAGGATATCGCTTCGAGCGGTAAGCTCAGATTTAACGCGGTTAATGGCGAAATTAAAACGCAAACCACTGCAACCGAGCTGCGCTTAGAAAACGTTAATGGCGAAGTCGAGTTAAAAATGGCAGAGTTAAAAGACCTACGCTTATCTACCGTTAACGGCGAAATAGCAGTATATGCAGCAAAGTTACTGGATAATGCCAATATAAATATGGACAGCGTTAGCGGCGATATTGAACTTTATTTCCCTACGGATGTGTCAGCAAGGTTTGAAGTCAACGCGCATTCTGGCGGCCATATCACCAATGAGCTAAGTTCAGATCAAGTTAAAAAAGCCAAATATGGTCCAGCTCGTTCACTTGAATTTGTGCTTAACGGTGGTAATGCAGATGTAGAAATCGATACCGTTAGTGGCAATATTGAGCTAAAGCGTAACTAGTGAAGCAATAGAGCAATAAGAACAACAAAAGGCCAGAGTTTCCCCAAACTCTGGCCTTTTGTTATTTGCACTTATGGGTAGACCAGATACAATAGAGGGCCTTCAATTTCTCAATGTTGTGATATGGCTAAACCAGATATACAAGTCGATACCTTAAAAGTTCCACCGCACTCAATTGAAGCTGAGCAATCTGTGCTCGGTGGCTTGATGCTAGATAATGAAGCCTTCGACCGTGTTGCGGAATTGGTGGTCTCTCATGACTTTTATACCAGAACCCATAAGCTGATCTTTGAAGCAATGGAGAAGCTGGTAGAGCTTAGTCAGCCTATCGACTTAATCACGATATCTGAGAATCTAGAAAAGAATAATCAGTTAGAAACCATAGGTGGTTTCTCCTATCTTGCTGAGATTGCTAAAAACACGCCAAGTGCTGCAAACATTGATGCATATGCGAGTATCGTCCGTGAGCGTGCGGTTGTTCGCGAAATGATTGGTGTGGCGAATGAAATAGCAGAAGCTGGTTTTAATCCTGAGGGACGTGATAGCCACGAGCTGTTAGATTTAGCTGAGAGCAAGGTATTTAAGATTGCTGAGCAGCGCACTAAAAGCACCGAAGGTCCGCAAAGTATTCATAGCATCCTAGAGAAAACCGTCGATAAAATTGAAGAACTTTACCAATCTCCACAAGATGGTGTTACTGGGGTAAGTACAGGCTATGGCGACCTAGATAAGATGACGGCAGGACTACAGCCTTCTGATTTGATCATTGTCGCAGCGCGTCCGTCGATGGGTAAAACCACCTTTGCGATGAACTTGGCTGAGCATGCCGCGATGACGCAAGATAAGCCGGTACTGATTTACTCGCTAGAGATGCCTTCAGAACAGATCATGATGAGGATGCTCGCTTCACTTGGTCGTATCAACCAAACTAAAGTACGTACCGGGCAATTAGATGATGATGATTGGGCACGCCTGTCGTCTACCATGGGCTTACTGATGGAAAAAGGCAAGATGTACATTGATGATGCGTCCGGCCTTACGCCAACAGACGTGCGTTCACGCGCGAGACGAATTGCACGCGATCACGGTGGGATCAGCATGATCATGGTGGATTACTTGCAGCTTATGCGCGTACCGAGCCTTTCGGATAACCGTACGCTTGAAATTGCCGAGATTTCTCGTTCATTAAAGGCACTAGCCAAAGAGCTGCAGTGTCCAGTTATCGCGCTTTCTCAGCTTAACCGTACGCTAGAACAACGTGCAGATAAACGCCCAGTAAACTCCGACTTACGTGAATCGGGCTCTATCGAGCAGGACGCCGACTTAATCATGTTTATTTATCGTGATGAAGTTTACAACGATGATAGTCCAGACAAAGGCACGGCCGAAATTATCATAGGTAAGCAACGTAACGGTCCGATCGGTAAGGTTAGGTTAACGTTCCAAGGTCAATACTCTCGCTTCGATAACTATGCAGGTCCAGCCATGGACGACGAATATTAACTGTCAATTGAGTAGTGAAATGCGACTAGCGAGTGCTGAAATAGATTTAACCGCGCTGAGAGAAAACCTACAGCTAACGCAAAAACTGGCGCCAAACAGTAAGATTATGGCGGTACTTAAGGCCAATGCTTATGGTCATGGTTTGGTTAAAATAGCGCAGCATTTGCAAGATGCGGATGCATTCGCTGTGGCGAGAGTTGATGAAGCGCTCGCGCTTAGAACCGGTGGAATCACTAAACCAATTGTCCTGTTGGAAGGTTTTTTTCACCCTTCTGATTTACCTATTTTACTTGCTAATAATTTGCAAACCATAGTGCATGACATTTCTCAGCTTGAAGCCATTGAGCGTGCTAGTTTAGATGCGCCGCTCACAGTTTGGTTAAAAGTTGATACCGGTATGCATCGCCTCGGTGTTGAGCCTGAAGAGTTTGAAGCGTTTTATGCCCGCCTTAAGCGCTCAAAAAATGTTGCTGATAAAATCCACTTAATGACACACTTTGCTTGTGCCGATGATATCAAAGACAATAAAACCGAAGTACAGCAAGTACTATTTAAGTCTTTAGTTAGCCAAAGTCACGCACCATTGTGTTTGGCAAACTCCGCGGGGGTCATTGGTTGGCCTGAATCTCATGGCGATTGGATCCGTCCAGGCCTAATGCTTTATGGCGTTTCGCCTATGCTTGCGCGTGTTGGCCAGCAACATGGTTTAAAGCCTGTCATGCGTCTGACCACTAAAGTTATTGCCATCAAGCGAGTGAGAGCGCATCAGGCGGTAGGTTATGGCGGACGTTGGCAATGTGAACAGGACACCTATCTTGCCGTTATTGGTGTTGGCTATGGAGACGGTTATCCCAGACACGCTAAAATTGGCACTCCAGTGGTTATTGGTAACCAGCGTTACGGCATAGTTGGCACCGTGTCTATGGATATGATCAGTGTGAATATTGGTGATAATCCCAATGGTATTCAAGTGGGTGACGAAGTGGAAATGTGGGGACCAAACCTGCCAGTAGAAGAAATAGCGCAATGTGCAGGTACTATTCCATATGAGCTGCTGTGTAATGTCACCCCAAGAGTAAGCTACGAATACATCGAAGGCTGAGCGGCTAACCTTTTCTGTCACCTTGAAGCGTTGCGATGACGCGTCTTGCACCGCCATGGTCACGATGCTCACCGAGATAAATACCTTGCCAAGTACCTACACGCAGGCAGCCCTCAAAAATGGGGATCGTTACTTCACATCCTAAGGTGCTGGATTTAATATGTGCTGGCATATCGTCGTCGCCCTCATAATCATGGCGGTAGTAGCTTTGCTTCTCAGGTACAAAATGATTAAAGTGGCTTTCCATATCCATACGTACCGTTGGGTCGGCATTTTCGTTAATTGTTAGGCTGGCGGAGGTGTGTTGTATAAACAAGTGCAACAGCCCTATACGATAGTCACATAGTTCAGGAAGCTGCGAGATAATCTCATCGTTTACCAAGTGAAAGCCTCGCTTTCGAGGCTTCAAGGTAATTTGTTTTTGAGTCCAACTCATAAAGTAACGTGTGTTTTTAGCTGTTAGGCGAGTTTGTCGAAGCTGACTTCGATATTGGCATTACCGTCAGGAGAGGTGAATGGCATAATAAGTTTAGGACCATCGCATTTATGGGTGATGGTATGACCCGGGCCTGAAACGACAACTGGTGTCGCCATATCAAACTCGTAACCTTTTTCGCCGAGTAGATTTTTAGCACCGCCAGTGACCATATTGGTGATTTCCCCAACCATATCAGTGACGTCTTCATTTATGGAGTCTGGGCGTTCACCAAGCATACGCTCCATAATGGTTAGCGCTAGGTTCTCTTCAAAGGTGATCGAAAATGACCCTTTTGTTTGGGGGCCAACCATGCCAATCAGACCCGAAACATCACCTTGTGCGACTTCGTCTTTTTTCACTTTTGGCTTGCCAGGCGTCAATTCTGTTTGCGCCATAGTAGCCAATACATTGATTAGAGATGATAAAAAGGGGTTGATGAATTCTACATTCATATGGACTTTCCCTTACGCATTTTTAATAAATTAGTGTCGCTCTTAGTGATAAGTGTAGTGGGCTTTTTTGCTCACTGCACTTAATCTTTACACTTTTCGCAACGGCCATGAGCCTCGATGGTTTGCTCTGTAACCACAAACCCAGTTTCTGCAGCGAGGCT
Organism: Pseudoalteromonas sp. S2755; assembly: GCF_005886535.1. Classification (GTDB taxonomy): domain Bacteria; phylum Pseudomonadota; class Gammaproteobacteria; order Enterobacterales; family Alteromonadaceae; genus Pseudoalteromonas. Next base: position 48,431 of record NZ_PNDS01000037.1, on the reverse strand, counting down.
GTTTAGTTCATGCGAAATCGTGTTTGAGTGTAACTCTTGAACGTTACCGCAGCTATCACAGATCAGTAACTGCACTGGATGTGTGTGATCGAAGTGGTGGCAAAGCATAAACGCATTAGTACTTTCAATTTTGTGGATAAAGCCCAACTCAGAAAGAAAGTCTAAGGCACGATATACGGTAGCTGGTTTTGCAGCCGCTTCCGTCAACTTGAGCTCTTCAAGTAAGTCGTATGCACCAACACCACCTTGTTTAGAGGCAAGTAGTCTAAATACTTTTTCTCTAATAGGAGTAAATCGTGCTCCACGGTTGTCACATACTTGCTTGGCTTTGCTAACTAGTAACTCTATATTCATGATTCAAAATCCTTACACTGCCTTGCAATACTAACATATTATTTTTATTAGTCTTGTGTTTACCCTGATTTATTATCTTAAGTGGATATTCGGGAGCGATGTTACTTTCACACGTTATTTTTTGCTAAGAAGAGCGCTTAACTGATTCGATCTTAGTATGGTAAAAGGTTTCAAATTGTGCTGCAGAAAGCGGCTTGCTGATCAGATACCCTTGACCAAAATCACACTCCAGCTGCTGTAATAAACGCAATTGGTCCAGCGTCTCCACGCCTTCGGCGACTACCTTCATCGATAAATTATGCGCCATGGCAATAATGGTTTTAACTAGTGCTTTAGACTCTTGAGTGATAAGCATATCGCTGATAAAACTGCGGTCGATTTTGAGGAAATCGAAGGGATAATGACGGAGATAATTCAGTGACGAATAGCCCGTACCAAAATCATCCAAAGATAATTTCAATCCTAACTGATGTAATTGAGTTAGGGTCTGTTTTACTTGCGCCTGCCCAGAGATTAGTACGCCTTCGGTGATCTCCAACTCGATAAAGCGATTGGCAATTGGGATATCTTGTACCAATAGTTCTATCTGTTTTAAGAGGCTTGGATCTTTAAACTGCCTTGGTGATAAATTGATTGCGATGCGGATGCCGGGAGCTAAGTGTTGCTGCCATTGGTGTGCTTGGTTAATAGCCGTTGAGAGCACAAACAACCCGATGTCTATGATCAAACCGCTTTGTTCCGCAACGGGAATAAACTCCGCAGGAGAGACATTACCCAATGTTTTACTGTGCCAGCGGAGTAAAGCTTCTGCGCCAAATACATCACTGTCTTTAATATAAAACTGAGGTTGGTAAAACAATTCTAACTCGTTTTCATTCAGTGCTACGCGCAGTGCCTCCTCAATTTCAATACGTCGAGACAGCTGTTGACTCATCTTTTGATTAAATAGACAGTAGTTGTTGCGACCATTACTTTTGGCATTGTACATTGCGGTATCAGCGCAGCTAAGTAGCTCTTGGGGAGAGTTCGCGTCCAAGGGATAGATAGCAACGCCGATACTGACTGAAATATTAAAATCTTTATCGCCAATAATAATGGGGTGGTGAAAAAGTTTGATGAGCATATCGGCAACAGAGGAAATGTCTGAGGTATGTTTAAATCCGCCCATTAACACAATAAACTCGTCGCCACTGAGGCGTGACACGGTGTCTTGTTCACGTAGCGATTGCTTGAGCCTTTCTCCTGAAGCAAGGAGAACTTGATCGCCCATTTCGTGTCCGAGAGAGTCATTGATCCTTTTAAAATCATCCAAATCAATAAAAAATACTACTGCAAGTTCATCGTTTCGTTCGGCGTCAAGTAGTTGTTGTGCTAGCCGTTCCATGGCTAAAAAACGATTTGGTAAATCAGTTAATGTATCATAAAAAGCGTGGTGTAAGATGACTTCCTCTTGGCGCTTTTTCTCTGTGATATCACGCACTGCGATAACCAACTGATCGGTCCCAGGGATCGGAGAGAGCCTAGCTTCGAACAGTTTCGCTTGATCAGCAATAGTTAGTGGATACTCTATTTGGGTTAATTGATGTTGCAGGTTGGTAGACTTGATGGCTTGGCTAAATTGTTTTGCTGCGTGAGAAGGCAGCACCTCCGTCATTTTCTTGCTTATAAAATGCTCAGGTGACGTATACAAGTCGTCTGATTTTCCAGTATGACATTCTAAGATAGTACCATCCGTATTAATGATAAAGAAAAGATCTGGTAATGCCTCAAAAACGCTATTAATAAGTGCGTGACGGCGCTGTAATTCTTGGGTGATTTGTAATTGTTGTTGCCAGTTTTTCTCTAACGTTTGTGCCATCACATTGAATTGTTTTGCAAGGGCTCCAAGCTCGCCATGTCCCACGATTTCGGCTCTACTGCTCAAAGATTTAGAGGATAAGGCATCACCTACTTGGATCAACCTTTTGATTGGTTTGTGAATGAAATAATGGGTGAAGCTTAGTAGCGCAATAATGATGAGTATTAAAAATACCGTCAAAATACTCGCCTTCGTTATTAATTGTTGCTTTAACGAGAGAAAAATGGTGCTTACGTCATAAATTGCAATCAGCCTAGCTAAATTATCGGACTCAGGGACAGGCACTTTAGGTGAAATGGGAATGGCTGCGAGAAAGTGCTGCTGGTTAGGATCAAATGCCACAGTGAGATCAAGTGTTCGTAGTGTTGCAGTGGCTTGCTCCTGGCTGATAACCTGATTAAATATTTGTAGTCCAATCGCTGAATGTTGAGTTTCGTTGATGAGCGTTTTTCCTTGAATAAGGAAAAGCGCTTTGTATTTACTGTCAGAATAATAATCTTCAAGGGTCAGACTGATTTGGTTATTGCTGCCTTCCACAAATTCAGTGTATAGATGTCTACCTAAATGGGATAAATCTTGTCTTAGCTTTGCCTCATAGGTATTGAGAAGCGTGTCTCGCTGGCTGATATATGAAATAGATATAATAAGTGACGAGATCACCAAGCCACAGAGTACCGTGCCCCAAGTTAGTATTTGTTTTAAATTGATAGAAATAATCCGATTACTCATAAATAACCAATTCAATTACCCCGATTCCGATTAGGCTTTTATTTCAATGCTATTACCTATGCTATGGATCTTGCTCTTGCGCGAACGAACGCGTTTATTTTTTCTGCAGAGTGATTTATCACTAGTGTAGTTCAGCCGTAAAATCCTGTATCAAATTTGAGCGAATATTATTGTGGTAGATCAAGCGCTATAGCGATGGAATGTTGAGTTTTCGCATTAGGTCCAATCTCGTTTTCTTTCGCTTTGATCGCAAATGAATTGCTGTAAGCGAATTGGCTTTTTATATTGGTTAAAAAGAAAACAACAAAAAGAGAAAAGTGATGAATAAGGTAGTTAAGTGCACACTGGTTAGTATGCTTTGTGCTTCTGTAAGTTCAGCGGCTCTGGCTTATGATAGGATCACGGGAAAAGCTTTTGCTAGCCGCTCTGAGGTTATTGCAACTCAAGGCATGGCGGCAACTTCTCAGCCGCTGGCAACACAAGTCGCGATAGAGGTGTTGAAGCAAGGCGGAAGCGCTGTAGATGCTGCAATTGCAGCCAATGCTATGCTTGGCCTAGTAGAGCCTACAGGTTGCGGGATCGGTGGCGACTTATTTGCTATTGTGTGGGACGCGAAGCAACAAAAGTTATTTGGTCTCAATGCTTCAGGGCGCTCACCAAAAAGTCTTTCGCTTGCAAAGTTACAACAACAGGGAGATACAATTCCAAGTTATGGGCCACTTCCTGTTTCTGTGCCCGGAGCGGTCGATGGTTGGTTTGAACTGCACGACAAATTTGGCAAGCTGCCAATGAAACAGTTACTTCAACCCAGTATCGACTACGCTAGAAGCGGCTTTCCAGTTTCTGAGCTGATTGCCTATTATATGCAACGCTCGGTGTCGGCTCGTGAGCAATATCCTGGATTTAAAGAAGTATTTATGCCTGAGGGAGAAATGCCTAAAAAGGGAGAGATATTTAAAAATCCCGCACTCGCAAATACCTATGAGTTACTTGCAGAGAAAGGCCGCGATGCCTTTTATAAAGGCGAAATTGCTAAAGAAATCGACCGCTACATGAAGGCCAATGGTGGATACTTAAGTTACCAAGACTTGGCTGAGCACCACAGTGAGTGGGTTGACCCTGTAAGTGCTGATTATCGTGGCTACACCTTATGGGAACTACCTCCCAATGGTCAGGGCATTGCCGCCCAGCAAATTCTCAATATTTTAGAGGGCTATGATATCAAGGCAATGGGGTTCGACAGCCCAGAGTATATTCATACCTTTGTTGAAGCAAAAAAACTTGCCTTTGCGGATAGGGCAAAATACTACGCCGATCCAGACTTTAATGAGATACCAGTCGCGACGCTTATTTCGCAAGCATATGCAGATAAAAGACGTGCATTGATTGATCCAAATAAAGCAGCTAAACGCGATCATGCAGGTCCTATAGAAGGGGATACCATTTATCTCACGACTGCTGATAAGGAAGGGAATATGGTGTCGCTGATCCAGAGTAATTTCCGTGGTATGGGATCGGGTATGACTCCAGCTAAGCTTGGCTTTGTCTTGCAAAATAGAGGCGAGCTATTTGCGTTAGATAAAAACCACTACAACGGTTATGCGCCCGGTAAAAGACCATTTCATACCATTATTCCTGCCTTTGTCACAAAAGATGGTAAACCATGGATGAGTTATGGCGTGATGGGAGGCGCGACTCAACCGCAAATGCATGCGCAGATCCTGATTAACATGATTGACTTTGGTATGAATCTACAAGAAGCGGGCGATGCGCCTCGAATTTTGCATAGTGGTTCATCGCAACCAACCGGTGAAATCATGATTGATGGAGGGTATGTCAGTCTCGAGTCGGGCTTTTCGATGGAAACCCGTAGAGAGTTGATAAAAAAGGGCCACAAATTACAACAAGCAGTTGGTCCTTATGGCGGTTATCAAGCGATTATGCGAGACGGTAAAACTGGAGTGTACTACGGTGCATCCGAAACAAGAAAAGATGGCCAAGCAGCGGGTTATTAACAGCCTGACTGGGTGGTGAAATTAACACGAATTATAACAGTTAAAGCATTTCGCTTTTGTTATCTTGATGTAATATCATTGTTGTTAAACGGAAATTTAAGGAATAAGAAGATGACAAAAATAATAACAAAGCGAAGTGCCTTGTCGACACTCGTTGCGGCGCTTTTAACTACCCAAAGTTGGGCGGTATTTGCTGACACTATTACCAATAATGTTTACTCAGAAAAAGGCTTAGCTGGTACGCTAACCCAAGAAAAAATCGACGAGCAAAACTATAAAGCCAAAATTGAGTTCGGCTGGAACAACCGTCGGATCTTAATTGATGAAACCTTAAAGTTGAATGAAAAAGGACTACCCATCAATTTTAGTCTTAAAGGGCGTTCTGCTTTTGGCTCCGCAATTGATGAAACGTTTAGCTATAACAGAGGCATTGCGCAGTGGAAAAGTATAAATGAATCAGGTATTAAGGCTGATGCGACACTCGATTTCTACGTACCGTCTAATAATCGCCTTGCACTAGATAACGCGACGATGCGTTATGTTCTAAAAAATAATAAATACGAATTAGATGTTTACCCTCAAGGCAAAATGCTTATCGAAAAAATGAAGACGATGAAGTTGGGGGAACAAACCGTTCATCTATTAGTAACGAGTGGCCTTAGTCTTACTCCTAATTTTGCATGGTATGACGACGATGGTAACTACTTCGCACAAAGTTGGGGATCAATGTATGTCTTGCGTGACGGCTATACCAAATCACAGTTCGAAGAACTTGAGGCTATTCAAAAACAAGCCGAGCAGCAGCATTTAGAAAACCTCGCAAGTAAGCTGACACACGATGTCCCTGCATTACTTATTGAAAATGTTGCCGTCTTTGATGGTGAGCAGAAAAAACTGCTGAAAAACCATGATGTGTTGATTAAAAATGGCAAGATTGTAGAAATAACTAAACATATTAAAAAACAAAATGGCGTAGCTAGCCTTGATGGAAAAGGGAAAACCTTGATCCCAGGGCTTTGGGATATGCACGGTCATTTATCAAAAGATAACGGTATTCTTAATATTGCGAACGGTGTTACCAGCGTTAGAGATATGGGGAACGATCATGACAATATTATGGAAATTGAAGCGCTCTTTAATACCAACCAGGTGCTGGGTTCTCGCGTGTACCGTGCTGGCTTTATGGATAAATACAGCGAAAACTCAGCTGGCTTAAGTGTAAAGTCACTGGAAGAAGCGCTTGAGACGGTCGACTTCTTTGCCGATAATGGCTATGTTCAAGTGAAGCTATATTCTTCTATCGATCCGAACTGGGTAAAACCTATCTCTGAGCGTGCGCACAGTCGTGGATTGAGACTTAGCGGTCACGTGCCCGCGTTTATGACGGCAGAGCAAGCCATTGCAAATGGCTATGATGAGATTCAGCACATTAATATGCTGTTCCTGAATTTCCTTGCGGGTGAAGAAGTGGATACCAGAACACAAAAGCGGTTTTCACTGATGGGAGAGCAAGCGTCAGGTTTATCACTCGATAGTCCAGAGATGAATGCGTTCATTAAGCTACTAAGCGATAAGCGCATCGTTGTGGATCCGACGGTATCTACATTCAGAAGTTTATTGATGACAGAAGATCAAAAGATCAATCCAGAATATGCTGCTATTTCAGAGCATATGCCAATTGCATTCGCTCGTGGTTTAAAAGGAGCTGAGATGCATGTTGATGAACAGTTTAAGCTAAGTTACAAAGAGTCGGGTGAAGCGATGCAAAAAATGCTGAAAAAGCTCTATGATGCTGGTGTGCCAATGGTACCTGGAACGGATAACATTGCAGGCTTTACCTTGATCCGTGAGCTAGCGCTTTACGTCGATGCGGGCATTCCTGCGGCTGACGTGCTGAATATGGCAACGCTAGATAGTGCCAAATTGATGGGCGTCGCACATCAAACCGGTTCAATTGCCGAGGGTAAAGTAGCAGATTTAGTGTTGATCGACGGCGATCCTCTTAAGGACATTACAGCACTGCAAAAAGCGGCATTGGTGATCAAAGGTGAGCAAGCGTTTAAGCCTGCTGAAATTTACCAAGCGATTGGCGTGAAGCCGTTTACTACCTCACCTTCGCTAAAGTAATCGTTTGATGCTATAAAACCAGTGCAAAAATATGAGACTTGCACTGGTTTTATTTTCGTAGCCTTGATACCAGGCTAGATTGTATTTCTGATTTTTACCAAAAGTGTTTCTAAAACAGAGGCTTGTTTAATAAGCAAACACATCGTTCTGACTCTCCTATAACTACCTAATAAAAAATTCCTAAAAATGGTTCAGTGTAATCTTGTGTAATGGATTAATTTACTTTTTTGTTAATATGGCGGTTTATTTATCAGTTTCTTGTGCTAGCCTTTTTCAGTACAGATCATGAGTCGTTGATGTGAAGTCACACAAGTTGTGTGTGATTTACCAGCTTCAGTTTGGTCTTTTTTATAACTCTATTTGAGACTTTGATGTCGTCACCCCCGTGTACAAAGGTGGTAAAAAAGTTGCCATATTCAAGCGTTAAAGTGACAGTGAGTAATTACAGCAATGCTGTAAGCAAATAGCAAAAGGTGCTGTTGATTAACTTGGCTCGCGGTTTTGCGGTTAGTTAACCTTTATAGATATACCCTACAAACGTTTTCCTACTTAAGTGGGTACTGTGTTTGTTGCGGTTAAGTAATTGATTGGTTTTTTACAACGTTACTGATGGTTAACTGTCGCAAGCCAAATTGATACTGCTCGCGCTGTTGCCAAAGGAATCCCAACCAAGTTATGGGGATGGCATGAATACAAATATTGTTACTATACTCGCGGGTTTAGCGCGTACTCGATCTCAAGATATTGCCTATCAGTATTTTTACGATGAGGCATTACCAAGTAAAACCATTTCCTACCAAGAACTGCATGAACGTGCAGCATCCATTGCTGAGACATTGAGTGAATATTTTGAATCGGGTGACAGAGCGTTGTTACTGTACAACTCTGGATTTGAATTTATTGAAGCCTTTTTTGCTTGTTTATACGCAGGGATCATTGCGGTACCGGTTTATCCACCCAAGAAGAATCAAAACGTTGATCGTCTGCGCGCTATCATTGAAGACGCAGGTGCCAAAGGTGCGCTTACCAGTGAAAAGATCAATGAAATCGCCAAGCCATTGCTTGATTCTGAGCCAAGCCTAGCGCAGTTAGCACTATTTACTACCGATAACATTGCACTTAAATCGACCACTCAACAGTGGCCTCGAGCGGACATTCATGGTGGGCAACTGGCATTTTTGCAATATACCTCAGGCTCGACGGGCACACCCAAGGGCGTGATGGTATCCCACGACAATATTCTTGATAATCAGTCGCTTATGAAAGAAGCGTTTGGTCATGATAGCAACTCTGCGATTGTAAGCTGGTTGCCTCATTTCCATGATATGGGACTGATTTTTGGCATTATGCACCCAATTTACATCGGTGCGACAGCTGCGCTGATGAATCCGGCTTATTTCCTGCAAAAACCACTGCGTTGGTTAAAGCTGCTTTCCCAAACCAAAGCTTTAACGTCAAGCGCGCCAAACTTTGCCTATGACCTGTGTGTGGACACCGTTAAAGATGAAGACCTTAAAGACTTAGATTTGTCCTATTGGCGCTCGGCATTAAATGGCGCAGAGCCAGTGCGTGCCAGCACGTTAGAGCGCTTTTATCAAAAGTTTAAAGTATGTGGCTTACAAAGAGAGAGTATCTCACCTTGTTACGGCATGGCAGAAACCACCTTATTTGCAACCGGTGGCCGTCTTCTAGAAAAGCCAAGAATATTACGTATTGATGCGACCAAGCTACAGCAGGGTAAAACCGAACTAGTCGCAGATGAAGACGTAGTAGATGTATTTTATGCATTAGATGTGGCTGATGACCAGCAGCCTTATTACGCCGTATCTTCTGGCGTGAGTTGGGGCGAGCATAGCATTGCGGTTGTTAACCCAGAGTCTTTTGAAGTCTGCAATGATGGTGAAACCGGAGAAATTTGGGTAACTGGCCCAAGTGTAGCAAAAGGGTATTGGAATAACCCAGCGGCAACCGAGGCTACGTTTCATGCCAGAATTAAAGGTGCTGACCAGCGAGATTATCTTCGTACTGGTGATTTAGGCTTTATCCAGCGCGGGGAATTGTTCGTTACAGGACGCGCCAAAGACGTACTTATCTTCCGCGGTAAAAACTACTACCCGCAAGATATAGAGCTTACGGTTACAGAAGCAAGCGATAGTTTAGAACAAAATGGCGGCGCAGCGTTTTCGGTCGCCGCTAATGGTGATGAAGAGCGTTTGGTGATAGTACAACAGGTAAAGCGTACTGCACTAAGAAAGTCAAATGCTGAGCAGGTATTACAGCAGATCACCGCTGCGATCGTTGAGCACCACGGCATTACGCCTTATGACATCGTATTGATAAAACCCGGTCGCATTCATAAAACATCGAGCGGTAAAATTCAGCGCCAAGAGAATAAGCGTAGTTACCTAGCAGGTAACTTTGAAGTCATTGCGCGCGCCCGTGAAGAAGCTACGCCACAACAAGCTGAGGCGCCATCGTCCTCGTCGTCACTACAGCAAATTCAGCGGTTATTACAAGATTTAGTCGCACAAGAAATAGATAAGCCCGCGCGTAGTTTGGATATCGACGCGCCATTCTTGGCGTTAGGTGTAGATTCGATGAAAGCGGTACGGATCTCAGGGGAGTTAATGGAAGTACACCAGCTAGATCTTGAGCCTACGGTACTTTACGAATACCCTTCAATTCGCGAACTAGCCCAGTATTTAAGTCAGTTTAGTACGCTAACTCAAGCTCTAGGGCAGACTGAGCTTAACGAGTCGAAAGGTACTAATGAGCAAGCGAATAAGAAGCAAGCCTCCCGCCGAACTGCACATATTGCGGATACAGATATTGCCGTGATTGGCATGGCCTGTCGTTATCCTTCAGCAAATGGATTAGATGCATTTTGGCAGCTGTTAAGTCAGCAGGGCGATGGGATCACCACGCCAGATCCTAAGCGTCAGCAGCTTTGCCCTAACCTTGAAGCTGACCGTCTCGGTGGCTATCTAGAGAATGTCGATGAGTTTGATGCTGCATTATTCGGGATCTCGCCACTCGAAGCTAAGCATATTGACCCCCAACATAGATTACTGCTTCAAACGACTTATCACGCCATACAGCATGCTGGTTACCAACCAGTCACGCTCGCAGGTAGCGATATTGGCGTGTACGTTGGTATATCGCAAAATGACTACTTTTTATTGTCGCAACAACAGCAAAAAAGTAACGCGTATTTAGGCACAGGCACAGCGCTGAGCATTGCTGCAAACCGCATTTCTTATAGTTTTAATTTTACCGGCCCAAGTGTGGCAATTGATACGGCGTGCTCGTCATCGCTGGTGGCGCTTCACCATGCAATTCAAGCGCTAAGAAATGGAGAAACAAACGCGGCATTGGTGGCGGGCGTTAATCTTATTCTGAGCGATGATGTGACTAAGGCCTGTGAAAACGCACAGATGTTAGCAGCAGACGGCCATTGTAAAACCTTTTCGCAGGCAGCGGATGGCTATGTGCGAAGTGAAGGAGTTGGGGTGGTGATGCTAAAGCCGCTACAACAAGCCATGGCAGACAACGACCCGATTGTTGGTGTACTCAAAGGCAGTGCAATTAATCAAGACGGCCGCAGCAATGGCATTACCGCGCCAAATAGTGCCGCGCAACAGGCGGTGATCAATGCCGCCCTTGATAATGCCAAGATGCAGGCGGGAGATATCCACTATGTGGAAACCCATGGTACGGGTACGGAGCTTGGCGACCCTATCGAGATCACAGCATTAAACCGCACGTATGGAGAACACCATAGTCGTCATGATCCAGTTATTCTCGGTGCGGTAAAAGCGAATATTGGTCACCTTGAGTCCGGTGCGGGTATTGCTGGGCTTATCAAAACGCTACTGTGTTTACAGCATGGGCAAATTCCTGCGCAGCGTTATAGTGAGGTGTTAAATCCGCATATTCCATGGCAAAAGCTCCCGTTTATGGTGCCGCAAAACATGCAGACATGGCCCGTACAACAGGGGAGAATCAGAGCCGCTGGATTAAGCTCTTTTGGTTTTGGTGGTACTAATGCCCATGTGATCTGCGCACAGGCTCCAGCGCCTAAATCCGACACACAAGCGGAAGTAACACCGCCTTCGTTTTATCTATTGCCTCTGGCTGCTAAATCGAAAGCAGCATTGCAGCAACTTGCTGGTCACTATAGTGAACGATTGTTGAGTTCGACTCCTCAAGCATTTGATGACTTCTGCGCACAAAATGCCGAGCAAGTGGCGCTTAAAGGTGTGCATAAAACGTTCATCGGTGTAAGTAGAGAAGCACTGATTTCGCAACTGAATAGTCCCATGATTGTTGAACAGTCCTCGGCAAATACTCCACCAAAAGTTGCGTTTTTGTTCACCGGACAAGGTTCGCAATACCCCTTAATGGCTCACGCTTTATATCAACATCACGCAGTGTTTCGCAGGCACTTAGATGACATTGATAGTTTGGTTGGCGAGCGCTTTGGTGCTCGCCTGTTGGATGTGTTATTCGATGAAAAGCATAGTGAACTACTTGCACAAACCCGTTGGACGCAAGTGAGCTTGTTTGCCGTTGAATATAGCTTGGCAAACTTATTGATGCATTATGGAGTAAAGCCATCTCAGCTGCTCAGTCATAGCGTTGGTGAGTATGCAGCGGCTTGCATTGCGGGTGTGTTTTCGCTTCGTGATGGCGTTGAGTTGATTGCAGCGCGTGGTCAGCTAATGCATGAATTACCGATAAAAGGCAGCATGATCGCCGCAAGATGTAATGAAATAACCGCACAGAATTGCTTGAGCGAGTATCAGGAGCAAGTGGTGATCTCAGCCTTCCATGGTGAGGCTGGGGTCGTATTCTCCGGTGCTGATGAAGCAATCACAGCCCTCAGTGATGTGCTTGCAGCACAGCAAATTAAAGTAAAAGCGCTGCATACGGCAAACGCTTTCCATTCTCCACTGATGAACCCCATGCTAGACGCCTTTAGGAAAGTCGCTGAACAGGTTAGATTCCAACAGCCTCGGCTGCCTTTTGTTTCATCCATGACGGGGCAAGTAGAGACCGCACGCATTGCAACAGCTGAGTATTGGGTTGAGCAAACTAAGTCACCGGTTCGCTTTGTTGACTGTGTAACTGCGCTTGAGTCACTAGAGCATGGCTTAGCGATTGAGCTTGGTCCCAAACCTATTTTGAGTGGCTTACTACAAGAAAACAGTAATAACAAAGCGCTCAATTATACCCATGTATTGCACCCCAAAGGCGATGACTGCATGAGGTTCGCCGAGTGTTTAGGCACATACCTTGATTTAGGCGGGGCGCTCGAATGGCAACAGGTGTATGGCAATCGCCCGAGCGCTAGAGTGAGTTTGCCGCAATATCCATTTGATTGCAGCTCATACTGGGTTTTTGGTACTGAACAATCACAGCCCGAAGCTCTGACTGTGGTGGATACAAGTGACCGTGATGCTCAGATCCGCAGCTTTGTGCTCAATACCTTAGCGGGACTCTTGTCGATGCCCGCTGATGCTATCCAAACTAACCTCCCGTTGCTAGAAATGGGGGTTGATTCGTTGATGATTATGCAGGCCGTTAGAGTATATGAGCGGGAATTCGGTTTAGAGTTTAGTGTTCGTCAATTTTATCAAGAGCTCAGCGATGTCGATAAGTTAGTGGCCTATATTCAACGCCATAGTGACTATCTCAAAGCGCCGCAGGGTTCACAACAAGCTGGTAGTTTGCCATCACCTGTATCGATAACGACTGATACGCCAAAAGGTAGTGTAGTAGAGGCTGACAACCACACGCTTGTCGCTATCTATCAGGCGCAATTGCAGGCGGCAAGCACGGTAACCAACGCCGAAGCGAGAGCCGCGTTAGAAGCTGTGGTGGGACAGCAGTTACGCCATATTCAGGGCGTAAAAATTGAAAACAGTGCGGTCACTACGACAGCAACTGTGGTATCAAAACCCCAGCTGAGCAGCGCTCAATCTGTGTTGCCAGGCGCGCAGCAAAAACAAGTGCAGCGTGCCAATAGCAGCCCAGCTATACGCCAACATCTTGCTGTATTGAGTGACTCTTACATTGCGAAAACACACAGTTCAAAAGCGCTAGTGAGCGAATATCGCGCACGCCTTGCGGATTGCCGTGCTTCGGCGGGTTTTAGACTGTCGAGCAAAGAGCTACTTTATCCGGTGTTCTCTAAGCGCTGTGAGGGCGCATATATCTGGGATATTGATGATAATCGCTATATTGATATCACCATGGACTTTGGTACTAACTTATTTGGTCATAATCCTGACTTTATCAAAGCAGCACTGGCGCAACAGCTTGAAGCGGGTATGCAACTGGGGCTTGCAAGTCCTGATGCGCCCGAGGTCGCCGCACTTATCTGTGAGCTGACTGGGCTTGAGCGGGCATCGTTTTGTAACTCTGGTACAGAGGCGGTCATGACGGCGCTCCGCTTGGCAAGAACGGTGACCAAGCGCGATAAAATTGTTCAGTTCTCAGGTGCGTACCATGGTCACTATGATGGTACTTTAGCAACTGAGTCGCCAGAGCAAGGCGTAGAGGCAATGTGTGCTGGAGTGCGTTATGGCGCAATCGCCGATAACCTTGTCTTACCTTATGGTGATGATGAAGCGCTTGAGATCATTACCCGAGAGGCGCAACATATTGCCGCGGTGATTGTTGAACCGGTACAAAGCCGTCATCCTGAAAATCAGCCTTGGGCATTTTTACGTAAACTACGTACGCTCACTGAAGCACATGGTATTGCCCTTATTTTTGACGAAATGATCACTGGCTTTAGAGCACATCCCGGTGGTGTTCAAGGTTTGCTTGGCATTAAGGCCGATATGGCAACCTACGGCAAAATCGTCGGTGGTGGTATGCCTATCGGTGTGGTCGCAGGGGCCGCTACCTACCTCGATGCCATTGACGGAGGCAATTGGCAATACGGAGATGACTCTTACCCTTTGGCCGATACTACCTTCTTTGCTGGGACTTTTTGCAAACATCCAATGACTATGGCAAGCGCCAAAGCGGTGTTGCAAGCTATTCAGTCGCAAGGTCCGGCGTTACAACAAGGGATCAACGACAAAACCGCGGCATTTAAAGCACATCTCAATGCGTTTTTTGAAACCCATGACGTGCCTATTCGAATAGAAGCGTTTGCCTCATTATTCCGTTTTCGCTTTTCGCAAAATCTTGATGTGTTTTTTTATGAGATGCTAGATCGCGGTGTGTTTATCTGGGAAGGACGAAACTGCTTTTTCAGCGCCGCCCATACAGATGAAGACATTGCAGCGGTGATAAATGCAGTTGAAGCCAGTGTACTTAGCTTAAAACGTGCGGGTTATTTTGGTGAAGCGAGCCAACGTGATGACGATGCTGCATTTCCACTTAGCCATAGCCAGCAACAGCTATTAGCGCTGGCGTTGACCTCAAGCGATGGAGCGAGCGCATATCAATTACAAGCGACGGTAAAGCTCTCCGGTAAGCTCGACTTAGCGCGGTTGCAACAAGCCGTTACTGCGCTCTGCCGCGACTTCCCAATCTTGCGTTTTGGTGTTGATAGTGAGCGCTTAATGCAATATTGCCGAGTGGAAAAAGCCGAGCTGCATGTTGAATCATGGAGCGAAGACGACCAAGCAGCATTGCAGGCGCGGTTATCCGCGCTGCGTTATCAACCGTTTGACTTTGCAAAAGACCCACTTTGTAGAGTGACGCTGTTGAGTGATGGCAAAGTGCAGCACTATCTAAGTGTGATGGCTCATCATGTGATCTGCGATGGACTTTCACTACAAATGGTATTGGCTGCAATCGCTGAGCGCTACAATCAAGATGCAAAACAAAATGAAGTGGCAAGCCGAGCGGTTTCCTTTAGACACTACGTTGATAGTTTGCAGGCATATTCGCATTCACCGGAAGCTGCAAAAAACCAAGCTTTTTGGCATCAATGCTTAGCGAGTTCAACACCACTTGAGTTGCCAAAATCAACGACGGTGAGTGCGGCTTCATACCAAGTTAATCAGCTCACATTACCCATTTCGTCGAGTGCAATCCGAAACACTGAGGCCCTTGCTCAGTCTTCTCGCTGTGGGCAATTTGCAACCATGCTTGCACTTTATTGTTTGTGGCTGCACAAGTTAAGTGGGCAAACGGTGATAAGTGTCGGTGTGCCGGTATCAGATAGGCAACGACTGGCATCACAGTTTGAGCCTGAGTTACTCGACCAAGCGTTACTGGGCTATTGCACCAATATCTTACCGATTGTGGTTGATATAGCTGGCCTTAGCACTATCGGTGAGCTAGTACAGTGGGTGCAAAATATTTTACTTGATGCTTTTGATCACCAAACCCACCCGTATGCAAGCCTTGCTGATGACCAGCTTATTCTACCTAGCACCTTGTTTAATCTAGATAAAGTTACCACTTTGCCGAGCTTTAACGGGCTGCAAGTTGAGGTGCAACCAAGTGTCGCTAAATTTGGCCAATTTGAACTGACGACAAATATGACCTGTATTGCGGGGCAGTGGTCACTGTTAGTGGAATATCACACTGCGCAATTTGATACTGAATTAATGACTCAGTATGTGGCTAAGTTTGTCCATTTGCTATCGCAGGTTCAAGGCAGCACACCGATAGGGGCTCAAAATGAGCTGATACAAAGTAGCGATGATGTGTATCGATTGGTTGAGTTGCCACTGCAACAAGAAAAACCGGTCAAAGTCGCGACGAGTTTCATTGAAACGTGGCAGCACAATGTGTCGCGTTGCAGCAAGCGTACAGCATTGGTAACGGATGATGTGAGTCTCAGTTATGAAGCGCTAGATGCGCGTGTTAATCAGCTCGCTCACTATTTGATGAAGCAGCAGGTAACGCCCAATAGTATTGTGGCAGTAGCATTACCACGTCGGGCGGAGCTGTTGATAGCACTTATGGCGGTGATGAAAGTAGGGGCGGCATTTTTACCACTTGATCTTACCTTTCCTGACGAGCGCATCGCGCATATTTTGCATGATGCCAAAGTGAGAGTTGTGCTGTGTGATGCCACCGGTGCGGAGTCTGCGTTATTCAACCATGGTGGTTTAAAGCGAGTTTGCATGGATAGCGATGCGGAAGAAATTGCCAGAAGTTCGACTCGCAGCCCAAGCTTGCTAATTCAAGCTCAGCAGCGAGCGTACGTGATTTATACCTCAGGTTCTACGGGCCGACCCAAAGGCGTTGAAGTCAATCACGGGGCATTTGCTAATTTGCTTGCATCTATGTGTCGTGAGCCGGGGCTGGTGGCAGATGACCGCTTATTGGCTATCACCACGGTGGCGTTTGATATTGCCTTGCTAGAATTGTTTGGACCATTACTGGTTGGTGCGTCTGTGGTGCTGGCAAGTGATGAAAGTATTAGCGATCCTGCTGTGCTTGGCGCGCTTATCGAGCAGCAACAGGTAACTGTGATGCAGGCAACGCCAACGTTATGGCAATTACTGCTAAATGCGGCGCCAGCATGTACCTCTGGCATCAAAGTGTGGAGTGGCGGCGAGCCTTTACCTCAGGCACTGGCCGCGCAGTTACTTAGTCACAGCAAAGCGGTTTATAACTTATACGGGCCAACCGAAACCACGATTTGGTCGGCGGTGGCACATATCGACAATGCCGCAGCGGTAACCATTGGTAAAGCGATACAAAATACCAGCTTATTTGTGCTCCCAACCGAGTGTCATGGTGAAGGGTTGCCTTTACCCGATGGCGTATGGGGTGAGTTATACATTGGTGGCAGTGGCGTTGCTATGGGCTATTTACATCAAACGGAGCTGACCGAGCAGCGCTTTATCAATCATCAATTTACAGCTTCCATTAGCCGCCGTTTATACAAAACGGGAGACAAAGCGAGACGGTTAGCTGATGGCCGTTTTGAAGTAAAAGGGCGCTTAGATAACCAAATTAAGCTCCATGGTCACCGTATAGAGCTTGGTGATATTAGCCATCACTTGGGGCGGATACTCAATAGTAGTGAAGTCGATGTTTGCGTGCAAACACTAGCAACAGGCTCTTGTCTATGTGGGTATATCGTTGATGATGGTGAGCTATCTACCGAGTGGTCTTCGCCTCGGCTGCGCCAAGCGCTCGGTGAGTGGTTACCAAGTTACATGGTGCCAGAGCATTTTGTCTGGTTAAGTCAGTGGCCGATGACGCCAAATGGTAAGCGCGACCGAAAAGCACTGCCAAAGCCAGTGGCAGAAAGAGCCTCAGAAATATGCACGTTGACTCCCCGCACTGAAACAGAAAAACAGCTGCACCAGCACTATATCTCGCTACTCCCTGTTGAGCAGTTGGGCGTCACAGCACGTTTTGTGGATAGCGGTGGCAATTCGGTGATTGGTATGCAGTTGGTATCGAGACTCAACCAAGCTTTCAATATTAAATTGACCATTGGCGACATCTTTGAACATGCCTGTATTGCAGAGCTTGCCGAGTGTATAGAAGCGCTAAAACAAGCTCATGATGCTATTTCGGTGGATACGCAAACGCCAAACGTAGAGAAAGTCAGTGATATTGTGAGCGATCGCGATTTGAGTGCTGCTCTGAGTGATAAATCTATGACGGAGATGGACTTGTAATGATGGATAACTTTGCAATGAAACAGTGGTTAGATGAGCTTGACCGTCAACAGATTTATGTTTATTTACAACAGGATAAATTAAAACTTAGAACACCGCTTAGGCAGGTTCCTGAGGGTATTCTGGATAAGATAAAGACGCACAAAACTGCGCTTATCACCTACCTTCAGGGGCAACAAAAGCAATCTACTGCACTATCTGTTGCGCAGCAAAGAATGTGGTTTATTGATAAGTATGAAGGAGGCACCGCGGCATACAATATGGCTGGGCTAGTTAAATTATCGCAGCCATTTTTAGTCACGGACATTGAACAAGCATTGAGCCGCTTGGTAGCCAAGCACGATATTTTAAGAGCACGATTTACCACGGTTGAAGGGAAGGTGGTGCAGCAAATTGAACCTGCTGAAGCGATGAAAATTGCTGTGATGACCGTGGATGAAGAAGCGCTACCCAATCAGCTAACAGAGTCGATTAAACAGGCTGTGCGGTATCAGTTTGATCTTGCCAACGAGTCGCTGCTGCAAGTGACGGCTTTAGTGAGTAACTCTCACACTGCTTGCCGCTGGTTACTCGTTAACATGCATCATATTATTAGTGATGGCTGGAGCGTGAATGTATTTATCAACGCACTGCTGTATGAGCTAACGGAGATGTATCTTGACACCCCAGCATTACAGTATGTTGACTATGTACACTGGGAGAAACAATTAAGACAATCCCCAGACTATCAACAGCAATTGGCTTATTGGACTGAGCAGTTAGAGGTATTTACACCATTTGAATTGCCCACCAGCTATCCAAGAAAAAAAGAAAAGCAGTACCAAGGTGGCACGGTTCGTTGTACGTTTAATACGGAGCAAATACAACAATTAGATAAAGCCTGCCAGCGCGACGGCGTAACACATTTTACCGCCTTGCTTGGGGGGTTTTACATCTTGCTTTATCGCTACAGTGAGCAAGCCGATATTACCGTAGGGGTGCCGGTTGCAAATCGTCAGCAAAGCGAGTTTGAAGCTATGCTTGGCTGCTTTATTAATACCTTGCCATTGCGAATACAGATAAACGGTGAACACTCCATAAGTGAGGCGATTAAGGCACTACAAGGTCAAGTATTGCAAGGGCTTAGTAATCAAAACGTTGCCGTGGAAGATATCATTGAAGCGCTAGAGCTACCCAAATCCGCAGCGCATTCCGCCTTGTTCCAAGTGTTATTTAACTACAATGGTGTAGCCAGTAATAAGGTGTCGGTAAATAACCAATTAGAAGCCGAGTTAATTGCTCTTGATAATGGCACTGCGAAATTTGACTTAACCCTATCTGTTGATGATACGGATGATGCCCTTGTGTGTGACTTTGTTTATGCAACGGGGCTTTATGACCATGCGCTTATTCAGCAATTTGCCGATGATTATTTGGCACTCGTCCAGTGCTACTGTGCTAAAGAGGCGCTGCCGATTGATGACTTGGTGCTCAAATCAACGAACGTACCGACAAAGGCGGCGGATATCAATCACAACATCAGCCAACCGGCGCTTGTGCCGCAAGCAATCAGAGATATAGCGCAAACCCAAGGTGAGGCGATTGCAGTGGTGGTGCCAAGTACCAATGGCGAAGCATCACGGACCCTGACGTATCAGCAGTTGTATGCCCAAAGTTTGCAAATTGCCAACAACTTAGATGTTCCAGCGTCAATCATTGCGCTGATAACAACGGGCGATATGAGTGACATTGTCACTATGCTTGGCGTAATGCAAAGTGGCCGCGCGTATCTACCTATTGATGGCAATATGCCCACTGCCAGAGCGCTACAAATGCTAGCGCAAGCTAATTGTAATACGGTGGTGGTAAGTGTCGAAACGCCACTTTGCCAAGCGCTACGAGATGCGGACATTCAGACGCTTGACTATAGTGAGCTGAGCCAAAACAAAGAAGCGCCGCAGCAAACTTATTCACCAAGTTTTGATGATAGCGCGTATGTGTTGTTTACTTCTGGTTCTACTGGTGTGCCCAAAGGGGTTGAGATCAGCCATGGCGCGCTGAGCCACTATTGCAGCAGCATCGCGGCGAGATTGAGTTACAACCAAGATACGCGAGCGGGCGTGGTCACAGGGCTTGCCACGGACTTATGCTTAACGGCTGTCTATCCGGTGCTTATTCATGGCGGCACTGTGGTGCTGACTCTTGCAAGCCAAGCGCCGGAACCGGCTGAAATCGCAGCCAAGTTAGTGGCTGAGCAAGTTAACTTGATTAAATTAACCCCTTCTTTTGCCGCGGTGCTTTTGCCTCAGTTTACTGAGCAAAAGCCCGCTATTTCGCAGTGGGTGTTAGGTGGAGAAGCATTGGGTGAGCAGCTTGTTGATAGCATTCGCACGCTAACGCCCTCGGCGCGTATTTTCAACCATTATGGTCCGACGGAGGCCTGTGTTGGAGTGGTTTGTCATGAAGTCACAGACAGCAAGCTAACCGGCCACAGTTACCCAATCGGTACGCCTTTGGCACATGTTACTACCTGCGTACTCAACAAACAGGGGAAGCCAACACCCGCTGGCATGCCCGGTGAGCTCTATATTGGCGGGCCGAGCCTCGCCAAAGGGTATATAAATGCGCCTTCAGAGACCGCAGCTCAGTTTACAAGTAGCTTGCAACATAGTGCCCAATGCGCCCGTTTTTACCGCAGTGGTGATAGCGTTAGGCTGAATGCGAGCGGCGAGCTTGAATTTCTCGGTCGAATTGACAAACAAGCGAAAATTCGCGGTTACCGCGTTGACCTTAATGAAATAGAAGCTGCACTGGTAGCGCTTGATGAGGTATCGCAGGCTGCAGTCGTGGTGCGCAAGCTCGGCAAACAAGATGCCTTGGTTGCTTTTGTGGTAAGTATTGATGGCAGCCAGTGCGCCGCAACTAATCTGCGTGAGGTGATCCGCCAAGGCTTGAAGCGTCGCTTGCCTGAGCCGATGATCCCAAGCTGGATAGAGCTTTGCCAACACTTACCCACCCTGAGTAATGGCAAGGTAGACCGCCAACAATTACAGTCTTTGGCATTAACTTCTCAAAGCAAAAGTAGTGAGGTGACAAGTGCGTTGCAGCGACAGTTAATCGCGCTCTATCAAACCTTAACAGGCGCACCAGAAGTGGGGCTGCACGATAGCTTTTTCAGCATCGGTGGTCACTCTTTATTGGCAATGCAATTACTCAATGAACTAAGAGCCCAGCTCTCGGTGGAGGTGAGCTTAAAGCAACTGTTTGCCAATCCTAGCGTATTTGAACTAAGCGAGATACTGGCTAACTCTCAGTCACAGTCGTCTTTACCAAGTCTACAACCTGCGCCATCACAGCCTAGTTATCCTTTGTCATTTGCACAGCGGCGCTTGTGGTTTGTTGACCAACTGCAAGGGCACAGCAACCAGTATAACCTACAGGGAATATTTCAATTGCAAGGCAAGCTGAATGCTGAGGCTTTAGAGCAAGCCTTTATTGCTGTGATTAAGCAACATCCAGTCTTGGCGTTTAATTACCATCAAAATGCGCAAGGAGAACCGCAGCAAAGCATTAACCTTGATGCTAGATTTACCCTGGTTAAGCACGACTGGACTGATAAATCCGCTGAGCAACAAGCACATGCGTTAGAGCAGGACATCGCAGAAGATTACGCAACTAGCTTCGATTTAAGCCATGATTTGATGTTACGCGCCAGTCTTTATCAGCAGCAAGCCATGCAGGCTACCCTTGTGATCACCTTACATCATATCGCAGCCGATGGTTGGTCTATTGCGTGTTTGAGTGAGGCTTTAGGACTGGCTTACAAAGCCGCGCTCAGCGGCGAAACCTTAGCACTACAAGAGGTGCATTACGTTGATTATGTGATGTGGCAACAGCAGCTGGAACAGAGTTCGCTATGGCAACAGGAGCTCGATTATTGGCGTATGCAATTACAAGGTCTGCCCAAGGTGCATGAACTACCGCTTGATTACCGCAGAGAAGCAACAACCTCTGCGCGCGGCGCGTTAGTGATTGAGCCCATACCTGCGGCGCTAGTCAGCGCGCTTCGAGCGTATCAAACTCGCTCAGGGCAAACCTTATTCGTGTTACTGCAAACGCTATTTTCCTTGTGGTTAAGCCGCTTTTCTCAACAGCGCGACGTGGTTGTCGGGACGCCGGTATCAGGGCGTCACCTTAAAGCATTTGAAAGTATGATTGGTAACTTTATCAATACCTTAGTGCTTAGGAGCAAGTGGAGCGAAGACACCAGTTTTACCCAAGCGCTACAGCAAACCCAAGGCTTACTAAACGACGCGTTGCAACACCAACATATTCCCTTCGATGTGTTAGTGGATGAGCTAGACATTGAACGCTCAAGCGCCCAACATCCGCTGCATCAAATCGTGTTTCGGGTAAATAATCAGGTAAATGAAAACCTTACGCTAGAACAATTGGAAGTGACGCCGTGCCAAAGTAAAGTACGCGGTGCCAAACTAGATTTAGAAGTCGCAGTGATAGACGAGGGGGATGTACTCACCGTTGAATGGCTTTATGACTGCAATTTATGGCAAGAAGCGAGTGTAGTTAGTTTCCATCAACAGTTTTGTTATGTGTTATCGCAGTGTCTTGCTGAGCCAAATATCCCGTTGTCAGCATTGTCATTGTGGCCCGCTGAGCAGCAGTTAGCGCTATTAAAACAGCAGCAAAGTGTTGCAGTAGAAGTGACAGAGCAACAGCCATGGGTGGCTCAGTTTAGTCAGGCGGCTCTTCAGGCTCCACTACAGACTGCGGTGCGCATGGGGGAGTTCTCTTGTAGTTATCTCACCTTAGAAAAATGCGCGAATCAACTTGCTAATAGCTTATTAGAAATGGCATTTGCTGAGCAAAGTCGCATTGCTATTTTACTGCCGTCTTCCAGTTACATGGTGGCTGCGGTACTGGCAATATTAAAAGCGCGCCACACTTATGTGCCCATTCATCATGACACGCCAACCGATACCTTAGCCTACATCATGAATGATGCAGACATCGTATTGACGCTGGCGCTAAGTGAAGATGCCGAGCACTTGATTGAAGCTGGGAGTGACTTTTTGTTGCTTGATGATTTGTTCGAAGCCGAAGGGAACTTTGCATTTTACGATACTAGTTTGTTGCTAGATGAAGACGCAGCAGCATTTAACGAGGCCGAGCTTGCTTATGTTATTTATACCTCAGGTTCAACGGGGCAGCCAAAAGGGGTGCCCATTAGTCATGGCAACCTCAATCATTATCTGCGCTTTGCGTGTCAGCGCTACCTGCCACAATCCGGAGGCATAACCAAGGCAGTGCTCAGTACACCACTGGCATTTGATGCGACGGTGACCGCCTTAGTGCCTATCTTAATGCGAGGCGGTGAACTTGAGTTGCTTCCCACAGACGCCGAATTGTTGCCTGCCTTACAAGCGCAGATTTTTGCAGCTAACGAAGCCAAGTTATTCAAGTTAACACCGGCTCACCTACGCGCGGTATTTGCATTAAGTGACGCACAAACTCGCAGTGTTATTGCCCACCGATTTGTGGTTGGCGGTGAAGGGCTGAGCGCAGCTTTGGTTGATAAGCTGATGGATAAGCTCCCTAACGCCCAATGGATAAACGAATATGGCCCAACAGAGGCAACGGTCGGCTGTAGTATCTATGCTGTAAGCCGTGAGTCGCGCCACCTGTTAGCGGGCCACGAAGAAGTGCCTATTGGTCATGCTATCGATAATATGACCCTTGCGGTGGTTGACGAGTTTGGCCAGCTGGCTTTACCTAATATGCCCGGAGAGCTTTGGCTAGCGGGAGATGGGGTGTGTGAAGGCTATATTAATCTCGCGAGTGTGACGCAAACACGTTTTGTTGAGCAGGCAATGCCTGCATCTGGTACTTTAAGCATGCGTTGGTATCGCAGTGGCGACAAGGCAAAGTGGCAGGCGAACGCGCGCGGAGAGGCTGACTACCTTTGTTATTTGGGGCGGTTAGACGAGCAAGTAAAACTGCGAGGCTACCGTATTTCTCTTATGGCAATCGCCCATCAAATCGACGCGTTGGCGCAGGTAAAGAGCTGCGCTGTGAGTGTTGATGAAGCACAAGAAAGCCTAGTGGCTCATGTGGTTTTAAATGGTGAGGCTAAGCTCACACTCGTGCAGTTGCGCCAAGCTTTAGCGCAGTCGCTGCCCAGTTACATGTTACCTGCCGCGCTGGATATCGTTGCTGATATTCCACTGACTGCAAACGGAAAAGTAGACAAGCAAGCATTACAGCTTGCCTATCAGGCACAGGCGAAAAGCCATGAGGTCGCCGAGGTAATTGATGGATCTAAGCTCACAGATATACAGCGTTATTTACTTGAGTTATATCGTGAACTATTACCGAGCCCAGTACAGGGTATTAACGACAGTTTCTTTGACTTAGGCGGGCATTCGCTGCTGGCCATTAAAGTGATCAGCCGAGTGCGAAGTGAGCAGCGGCGAGATATCACCTTACCACAACTCTTTGATGCACCGAGTATTGCAGCGTTTTCTGAAGTGATAACCGCAAGTTCGATGATTGCGCACAGTAATACCATTGAGCCGGTATCAAGGGCCCAAGCGTTACCCCTTTCTTTTGCTCAGCAGCGTTTGTGGTTAATCGATCAGTTACATGAGCAAAGTCTGCAATACCATATGCCAGCGAGCTATTGGTGTGAAGGAGCCTTAGATATTGACGCTTTAACACAAGCGTTAAGCGCGATTGTTGCACGTCATGAAGTACTCCGTACGGTCATTGTTCCTGCAAGTGGTGATCACGGTGCTGTGCAGCAAGTTCGTGATCAAGTAGCCTGTCCTGTGGAATTAGTAGATTTGTCTGGGCTGAATAACGCAGAGCAACAGCTGCGTTGGCAAACATTGCAGCAGCAATCGTTTAATAAGCCTTTTGATTTATGCCAAGACACTATGCTGCGCGTTATCTGTGTACAGTTTAGTCACAACCAATTTGGACTTTTGTTTAACATGCACCACATTGCCAGCGATGGTTGGTCAATGGCGCTGCTGGCTAAAGAATTTGTGGCGTTTTATCGGCACTTTAGCGAAGCGCCAGCGTATCCGTTGCTAGAGCAATACGCTAAACCGCTGGCGGTGCAGTATGCAGATTTTGCCTACTGGCAGCAACAACAGCAAGATAGCTATCAGGCGGATCTTGCCTATTGGCAAACTCAGTTGCAGCAGTGTCCTGTTGTTCATGAATTACCGCTGGACTTTGAGCGACCACAAGTTCAGTCCCTTGATGGCGAATGTATTCGTCATACCCTTACGACGTCGCAAGTTGAGGCGATAAAAGCGCATTGCCAAGCACAAGGGGTGACCTTGTATATGTGGCTGCAAAGTGCCTTTTCGCTGTTGATGCTTCGTCTTAGTCAAACGCAGGATATTGTCATTGGTTCGCCCATTGCCGGACGTGAGGTGAAAGAGTTAGAGGGGTTACTGGGCTGCTTTGTGAATACCTTGGCTATTCGCGCTCGAAAAGTGGGGTCGCCGTCATTTAACGACTGGCTAAGTGAGCAAAAACAGGTGATCTTGGAAGCCTTTGCCCATCAGAGTTTACCCTTTGAGCAACTTGTTGATGTCATTAATCCACCGCGTAGCTTAGCGCATTCGCCCGTGTTACAAATACTCTTTGCACTACAAAATAACGAACAAAGTGACTTCAAGCTACCTCATCTTAAAATCGAGCAACAGCTTGATCTTAAGCCTGCAATGAAGTTCGACTTAGAAGTCAATGCACAAGAATCTGGCAGTGAGATAACGGTGCAGTGGAATTATGCCAAAGCCTTGTTTAAACACAGTAGCGTGCAGGCGATGGTTGATGCTTTTGTAACCTTAATTGATGCTGCGCTGACAAGCCCTGAGCAAAGCGTAAATACCTTGCCATTAGTTGAGAGTAAAGCAATCAGTGAGCTAGAGCCTGCCACGCAAGCGCAGCCGCAATCTCCTTGGTTTATCAGCGATAAAATACGAGACCTTGCTCAGCATAGTGCACAGCAAAATGCTGTACGAGATATGACTGGCAAGCGGTTAAGTTTTGGCGAATTGGAGTCACAAAGTAATCAACTAGCGCGTTACTTGATTGAACAAGGCGTAACGGCAAGGTCGCAGGTCGCAATAAACTTAGCGCCAAGCTGTGAGCAAGTTGTGGCACTGTTGGCAACCTTAAAAGTTGGGGCCGTGTATGTGCCGCTTGACCCCAATGCACCGAGTCAGCGTCAGCACTATATATTGCGTGACAGTAAAGCGACTTGCCTTATCACCACCTCAGCGCTACTTCCAAATAGCACAGATCTCAGCTGCCGTGTGATGCTAATAGACACCGAGCAGGATTGGCAGAACATGCCTGTAGAGGCGCTTGCGCCATTAAGCGATATTGATGCGCCAGCTTATATGATTTATACCTCAGGCACCACGGGGCAACCCAAAGGCGTGATGATAAGCCATCGAAACTTGCACCTTTATCTTGAGCACGTGAGCCGCAGTTATCTCCAAGGCGATATACACGAGAGTGTTGTCAGCACACCTTTAGCATTTGATGCGACAGTAACGAGCTTATGGGGCGCGCTGGTTAATGGTCTTGGCGTTGTATTGTTAAGCGATGGCGGGCAGTTAATCACAGAGCTAAGTGAGTGTTTAGCGCGCGAAGAGGCGCTGCTGTTCAAGTTGACTCCAGCCCATTTGCAAGGCGTGCTGGCACGATTACAACCGAGCAATGCTGCGCACCATATTGTGGTGGGGGGAGAAGCCCTATCTAGCAGCGTGGTGGCTCAAGTTGGAGCACTGGTGCCACAGGCTCATTTTTACAATGAATATGGCCCAACAGAAGCAACGGTTGGGTGCTGTGTGTATCGCTGTAATGGTCAAGATGCGGTTTCGCTTGCACAGCAATCGCAGCGCTTTGTGCCAATCGGTAGTGCCATTCAAGGCACTCATTTGGTGGTGCTGGATCAGCATCAACAGCCCGTGCCTATGGGCATGCCCGGTGAGCTATACATTGCAGGCGATAATGTGGCTCAGGCGTATTTTGGGTTGCCAGAGCTCAGCGCCAGTAAATTTGTGTCATTGTCTTTGAACAATGACTCACAGCGTTATTATCAGACGGGCGATCAAGTGCGCTGGCTGCTAGATGAACAGGGCTGCCCTAGTGCGCTTCAGTTTATTGGTCGTCGAGACAACCAAGTTAAACTGCGTGGCTATCGCATCGAACTTGAAGAAATTGCGGCTCAGCTTGAGCACCTAGATGCAGTGCAACAAGCACATGTGTTACTTAACGAAAGTAAAGACAACTTACAGGCCTGTGTGGTGCTAACTACACCATCGCACAGTGATGCCATTTATGAGCTTGAACAGACGCTACATACTCAGATATTAGCCTCGTTAGCAGAGGTCCTACCAAGTTACATGTTGCCTTACAAGCTGTATGCACTGGCTGCTATGCCACTTACCAATAACGGCAAAGTAGATGCAGGAGCACTTGCACAACTGGTGCAATCGCAACTGGCGCAAGTGCTTACAGCACCTTTAGCTCCTATGACTGAACTACAAACGCTGCTGGCAGAAATTTTTGCTCAAGTGCTCAATACTCAAGTTCGAGATATTAACAGTAACTTCTTTGAGTTAGGGGGGCACTCTTTATCAGCAAGCCAAGCGGTTGCCTTAATTGAGCAGGCGCTTGAGGTGCCCATTACCTTAAAAATATTGTTCGAGCGGCCAAGCGTAAGCGCACTTGCAACTTGGTGTGAGATCCATCGTGCAGCCAAAGCGGCGGACGAAAACGGTCAGTCTGAGGAGATGTTTTTGTGATGAATGAACAGCAAAGACAGATAGAGGCATTGATCGCAGAAGCATTAGCAGCTGGCGTGACCTTGTATGAAAAAAACGGTGGCTTGGCATTTAAGCAAACCGCTGGGTTTCCTCCACAGTTAAAACAGCAGGTGGTTGAATATAAATCAGAGATCATTGCCTATTTTCAGCAACAAAGCCATGATGTGGCGAGCTCATCGCCGAAAATAGTCGCGCAGCCAAGCGCGGGGAAAATCTTACCGCTGAGCTTTGCACAAGAAGGGTTGTGGTTTATTGAACAACTGCAAGGTAGCAAGCAGTATTATATGCCCGCCGAGTTTTTGCTACGCGGCAAGCTTAATATTCAAGCAATGCGCAGCGCTGTGCAAGATGTGGTGCTACGCCACGACATACTGCGCGCTAGGTTTGTAAAAAATGAACAAGATGGCAAACCTCAGCTGCAAATAACGGATGATATTAGTACGCCGTTCGAGTGGCTTGATGCCAGTGTAGTAGCTGAGGAAACAAGGCAAGCCTACATTGCTTCGCGCATCGCAGCACATCAGAACAAGCCTTTTGATTTGGCTCATGATTGCTTGCTTCGCGTGCTGGTGGTAAGTAATGGCAATGAACATCACCTTGCATTTAATATGCACCATATCGTCTCTGATGGGGCGTCAATGGCGCTACTTGCACAAGAGATAGAAGCTGGCTATTGCAAACACCTAGGTGCACCTTATACACCGCTTGCAACGATGCAGGTGCAATATAGTGATTTTAGCCAGTGGCAGCGAGCACAGCTAACGCCAGATCGCATCGAGGCACCACTGGCGCAACTAAAACAGCAATTTGGCGAATTAGCGCCGTTGCAATCATTGCCTTGTGATTTTGTTCGTCCTGCGGTGCAGTCGTTAACGGGGAAGGTATATCGCCAAGCGCTTGATGCGTCGTTATTTGCGGCGATTTCGACACAAGCGAAGTCGCTCCAACTGACCCCCTTTATGTGGCTGCTCAATACCTTTATGTTGTTTATCGCAAGGCTTACGCAATCGCAGCAGGTAGTTGTGGGCACGCCAGAGCTTGGTCGCCATCACCCCGAATTAACACCGTTAATTGGCTTGTTCGTTAATACCTTAGTGATGCATGCAAAGCTCGAAAGTGATATGCCATTTAGCCAATGGTTGCAGCAACAAAAAGACCTCAACCTAGCGGCGTTTGAATACCGCGATATTCCTTTTGACAAAGTGGTGGAAGCGGTTGGTGCTCCACGAGATTTAAGTCACCATCCGCTAGTGCAAATATTATTTACACTGGAAACCCGTGATGAGCGTGCTTTTACGCTTCCGGGATTATCTGTTCAAGAAGTGCAAAAACAACAGGCGGATAGCATAGCGGTAAAATGCGACTTAGAACTCAATGCCGTAGTTGATGAGCAGGCACTTTATTTACATTGGAAGTTTGATAGCCATCTTTACACAGCAGAGACCATCAAACATTGGGCAGATTGCTTTCACACGCTGCTTCAAGCTTGTGTTACAGCCCCTCATACCGCAATTGGTGAACTTGCTTTACTGAACCAAAAACAGCAACAAGCTTTAATAACGGGCGCTCAATGCCAAGGAGCAACTTGGCCTGAGCAAGACACCATCACCAGTTTATTCACGCGCTATGCCGAGCGCTTTGCCACACGCACTGCCGTGCAAGATAGCACGACTGTGCTGAGTTATCGTGAGCTTAATGATCGAGTCGATGCGCTGGCGGTAATGCTGTTACAGAAAGGGGTCACGCCACGAACTATGTTGGTTGTGAGTGTATCACGCAGCGTTGAGATGATAGTGACCTTGCTGGCAGTGCTTAGAGTCGGTGCTGCCTATGTGCCAGTAGATCCCGACTACCCGCAAGAACGCATTGAGTATATTCTGGGAGACGTGCAAAGCCCATGGCTGCTTTGTGACAACGCTACGCAGGCACAGTTTAGTCAGCTTTCATACCAGCTAATTAATGTGTCACAGGCAGAGCATCAGGCCAGCCGCGAAGCCCTCAAGCAGCTTGATGCTATTCAGATTGAGCCGCAAGACTTGGTGTATATGATCTATACCTCTGGCACCACAGGGAGACCAAAAGGTGTACAAATTGAGCATCGTCATGTGGTGCGCTTACTTCATGTAGAGCCCAACTTATTCGATTTTAATGAGCAAGATGTTTGGACCTTGTTTCATTCCTTCTGCTTTGATTTCTCTGTGTGGGAGATGTATGGCGCGTTACTCTTTGGTGGTCATCTTGTGGTTGTGGATAAAGCGACTGCGCAAGACACTCAAGCTTTTGCTCAGTTGTTGGTTGATGCCCAGGTTACGGTCTTAAATCAAACACCAAGTGCGTTTTACGCACTACAAGCCACGCTACTCAATGACAGTCAACTGGCGAGTCAATGTGCAGTGCGGTACGTGATTTTTGGTGGTGAAGCGTTGCAGCCAAGTAAGCTACAGCCTTGGGCACAGCACTTACCAAATTGCCAGTTAATCAATATGTATGGCATTACCGAAACCACGGTACATGTTACGTTTAAGGCGATGGAACTGGCGGATATGACACTTGGCACCAGTAATATAGGTCGTGCTATTCCGACCACCAGCTGCTATGTACTCGATGACAAGCAAAGGCTCTTGCCGCAAGGTGCCGTGGGCGAGTTGTACGTAGGTGGCGAGGGGGTTTGTCGGGGGTATTGGCAACGTGACGAGCTAAACGCCACTCGCTTTATTCAAAACCCATTTAGTGAAGCACCTGATCAGCGGCTATATCGCTCGGGCGATCTCGTGCGCTTAATGGCCAGCGGTGAGCTGAGCTATGTTGGTCGAATTGACGACCAAGTAAAGGTTCGGGGTTATCGCATTGAATTAGGCGAAATTGAAAACCAGTTGCGCCATCATCCCGAAGTGGCTGAGGTCACTGTGCTGTTAAATCGGCAAGACCCAGAAAATGTCTGGATCTGCGCCTTTGTGGTGTTACACAAACAGGTCGAGTTCGACGACATCACTTTGGTCATGCAGCAGTTTTTAAAACAAAATTTACCCGACCATATGTTGCCTGCCAAAGTGCAATCGGTGGCAGCTATGCCACTGACCAGAAATGGCAAAGTAGATAAAAAAGCACTATTGCAGCAACTTGATACAAGCGTTAACGAAAACACTTATGAAGCACCGGTTGGCGAGCTTGAAACCCAACTTGCAAGCTATTTTGCCGAGATACTGCAGCGCGACTCAGTTGGTCGCTATGACGACTTTTTTAGACTCGGCGGGCACTCGCTACTTGCTGCAAAACTGGCAAATCATATTCGCAAGACGCTGAGCATTGAGCTACCACTGCAAGCGATTTTTACGCACCCTACAGTACAAGGTTTAGCGGCTGCACTTGAAAAGCAAGACACGCAGCTAAGTACTATTGCTGTGGTGGATAAAACCAATGGCGTAGTGCTGTCTTTTGCTCAGCAGCGTTTGTGGACATTAGATCAAATGCAGCAGGGCAGCCAGCAATATCAAATTCAAGCGTTATTGGCGTTTTTAGGGGAGCTTGATCTGAGCGCATTCGAGCAAAGTTGGCAAAAAGTGCTGTCACGGCATCAGGTGTTGCATTCGGCTATCACCAACACTAATGATGGGCCTAAACAGCACCTTGTGGCTTTGCCTGAGCATTTTGTTACGCTTATTGACGTCTCCACACAATCGCCGCTGTGGCAAAATTTGCTTTGGCAGCGTGCGGTACGAGACGACCAAGCACAGTGTTTTGATCTTAGTAAAGATCTAATGATCCGCGCAACTCTGGTTCGATTTTCATCAGGCTATCATCGCCTTATCGTCAATATGCACCACATTGCTAGTGATGCTCGCTCCATTGAAGTATTAATGCGAGAGCTTACGCAATTTTATGCTCATTACGCCCAAGGCTGCAAACTTGCCCATGACTTGATTGCGCCACCTGAGGTGCAATACGCGGATTATGCCCATTGGCATCGAGCACAGTGCCAAGGCGCGCAGCAAAGTGCAGACATGGCATTTTGGTCTGCGCATCTTGACGATGCGCCGCCACTACATCAATTACCGCTCGATACGCCTCGTGGGCAGGCCGTGAACAATAGCGCGCAAGCATTTACTGAGCAGCTAAGCGCAGAGACATGGCAACGGCTACAACAGTTTTGCCAGCGCTTAGGAATAACCCCGTTTATTTGGTTACATAGTGTGTATGCGGTGGTGCTCGCTAAGTTTAGCCAAGTGGATGATATTGTGATTGGTGCGCCATTTTCAGGGCGGCATCACCCACACGTGGAGCAGTTGATTGGCTTTTTCGTCAATGCCTTACCTATTCGCGTGAAGCTCGATTGGCAGCAGAGTTTCAGCCAACTACTCGATATACAAAAAGAGCAAATTGAACAAGTACATCAACACCAATCACTTCCCTTTGAGCGGCTCATTGATCATCTTGGTGTTAGCCGAGAGCTGAGTCACCAGAGTGTTTTCCAGTTGAGTTTTGCGTTTAATCCCGAGCCACAGCACACACCAGAATTTGTAGGCCTTAGCACGGAAGTTTTAACGTCGGAAAACGTGCGTGCCAAGTTTGATCTCGAGCTCAGTGCAACAGAAAGTGGGCAAGGGTTGAGACTGCACTGGCTATACAACAGTGGATTATTTGAAAGAGAAACTGTGGCTAGCATTGCAGAGTGTTTTAATGTCGTGATCGCGCAGTTACTCACAGAGCCTGAGTGCCCGCTTGCGGATATAAAACTTTGCAAGGAGCAGAAGCTAGAGAGTCATGCGATTTCAGGCAAATCAGCGCCGGAACACTTTGAGCAGTCAGTGCTTGAGCAAATTGAGCGACATATGGCAGAGCCTGCACAAGCTGAGCGAGTTGCGGTAATTGACACAAACTCAAATCAAACCTTGAGTTATGGTGAGCTTACTGAAAGAGCCAAGGCATTGGCGGCGTTGTTATTAAGCGAAGGGCTCCAGCCCGAGCAACCTGTATTGATCGCGATGACGGGTAGCGCAGATCTCATTGTGGCGATGTTGGCTGTGTTAAAAGCGGGTGGATGTTATGTACCAGTTGACCCTCATTACCCTCAAGCGCGAGTCAATTACATCGCTAAAGACAGCGGTGCAGCGCTGGTTTTAACAAAGTGTGAGTTTGCCGCTCGCTTTGAGATAGCTGAGTTAGATGATAATCACCTTGAGGCTGAATACTGCTCCCCACATGTCATTTGTGTTGATGACGCCGACGTGCAAGCGCGCCTTGCGGCAATACCACTACCTCAGCAGTTCCCAAAAGTTAAAGCGGAGCAGCTAGCCTATGTGATTTATACCTCTGGCACGACTGGTAATCCTAAAGGCGTGATGATAGCCCATCAAGGGTTGGCGAATTTATGTGGTTGGCACCGACGAGCTTTTGCGGTGGATAATCATAGCGTTGCGAGTCAAACCGCCAACCCCGCCTTTGACGCGGCAACATGGGAAATTTGGCCTTATTTATGTGCTGGCGCGAGCCTCGTGTGTGTGACAAAAGCGGTGCTACAGTCACCGGCTGAATTAACAGCCTGTTTCAATACACACCAAGTCACGCATAGTTTTATTGCAACGCCAATCGCTCAAGCGCTGCTCACTGAGTCTTTGTTTAACCCGCAAAGCTTGCGCTATTTATTGGTTGGCGGCGATAAACTCGGTGCGCTTCAAGCAAAAGAATACGGATTTACCCTAATCAATAACTATGGACCCACCGAAGCCTCGGTGGTCGCGACTTCAGGCGTGGTTGAGTTTGACGAACAGGTGCCAGATATTGGCTTACCCGTCGACAATAGCAAGCTATTTATTTTAGATCCACAATTACGCGCTGTGCCTCAGGGGATGATCGGTGAGTTATATATAACCGGAGCGGGACTTGCTAGAGGGTATTTACATCAACCACAGCTTAGTGCTGAGCGTTTTATTGAGCTACAAGTCTCTCCATCGCACACGGTGCGAGCCTATAAAACGGGAGATTTAGTGCGCCAGCTTAGCAACGGCCGTATCGCCTATATGGGTCGTAATGATGGACAAGTAAAACTGCGAGGGTATCGTATTGAGTTGGCCGAAATTGAACAGCAAATCGGGCTGCTATCGAGCGTACAAGAATGTGCGGTTCAGATAACCACAAGCGCGTCAGGGCAGCCACAGTTGCAGGCATTTGTGGTGGCAAACACTGAGCCTAAAGTGCTTCAAGCTCAGCTAAAGGAAAGACTACCAAGTTATATGGTGCCAGAGCATTTTGTCATGCTCGCAAGGTTACCTTTGACGCCGCATGGCAAGGTTGACCATCGTGCCTTGGCAACGCTTGGTAAAACTCAACAGACTATCACAGTAACCGAGCCGAGCACGGTCAAACCACAGGCTAACAGTATCGTTGCTCAGTTATTGGCGATTTATCGGCAGGTATTAAATACGCCATCCATGACCGCAGAAGACGACTATTTTGCTTTAGGCGGCGACTCTATTTTGAGTATTCAAATCGCCAGTAAAGCCAAAGCACTCAAGTTACCAGTGAGTGCTACCGACGTGTTTACTTACCCCAGTGCTTCGGCGCTTGCAGCAAGACTTACCCAGCAAGATATTCACCTGTCGATAGGTAAAGAAAGGCAGCCATTGGTTGGTCAACTCGATAAATTACCAATTCAGCATTGGTTTTTTGCTCAGAAATTTGCCAAACCCAGTCATTGGGATCAGAGTGTGCTGGTGAGTGTAGATAAATCCGTTACACCAGCGCAGCTTATGGAAGTTGTAAAATATCTGTTCACCCAGCATGACGCGCTACGTTTGGTGGTTGCGGATGAAAATACCCTATTTGTACGTGATGGCATTGATATTCAAAAGGTATTTACGGCGCATACGCTTGAGCGTGACGCATGGCAAGCTGAGCTGAGCGAGTTCAGTGAACAAGTGCAGCAAGGTTTTGCGTTTACTGGCACACCACTGTTTAAAGCGGTGTTATTTGTTACGCCTGACGGCGAAGCCAACAATCGCTTGCTGTTTAGCGCACATCACTTGCTAGTGGATGGTGTCTCTTGGCGTGTGTTACTTGAAGATGTGAGCCAGCTATTACAGCAGCAAACAAACAATGTACCACTGGAGCTTCCAGCCGCAAGTGCAAACTTAGCAGAACTTGCAGACTTTTATCGTGAACTTGCATCTAGTGAGCGCGATTTGCGCAAATGGCAGAAGGTGGCTGCATTGGCTGAAAGCTCACACTTATTGAGCCTAAAAGATACAAGCGCGACCCCAGCCATAGCCAAAGCTCGCCACACGTTATCAGCATCGCACACCCGTGCATTATTGGGATCTGCCAACACCAGTTATGGTACGACGGCGCAAGCACTGCTGCTCAGTGCACTTGCCTGGTGTGCGCAAAAGTGTGGTGCAGGCAGTGAAGTGATCATGCTAGAAGGGCATGGTCGCGAGTTGCTGACCGAGGCACTGGATAGCAGCCGAACCATTGGCTGGTTAACGGCGCTCTATCCAATGCCGTTATTTAGTAATGGCAGCCGCTTGCATGATGTGATTTGTAGTATCAAGGCAGAGCTTGAAAGGAGCGCTAAAGTTGCCAGTAGTTATGGTGCTGCGCGGTATTTACACCCAGAGCTAAACGTTCGCTCAGCGCTTGAGATTGATACCCGAGACTTACTGTTTTTCAACTATTTAGGCCAGCTAGATACAGTTATTGAGCAGCAAGGTTTGCTGGGAGATGCTAGTGAGTCGACAGGCACTTTGGTTGCAGAGTCAAATCTCAGTTACTTTGGAGCGCAGCTAACAGCGGCTGTTGTCGATGGTCAATTGGCGTTAACGCTGGAGTTTGACAGCCAGCGCTTAGCATCTGAAGCAGCAGAGCAATTAAGTAAAGAGATACTCGAAAGTCTAATTGAGGTCATCGAGTATTGCCAATCCCAGCCTCAACGTCATTACACAGTCAGTGACTTTGCACTTCTCAGCGGCATTTCTGAACGGCAGTTACAGCGCATACTTGGGCAGGTTGAAGGGGAAGTTGAGGATATTTACCCCCTAACGGGTTTACAGCAAGGCATGTGGTTCCACAGTCAAACGGCACGTGAGGCGCACAATCAACGCACGCAACCTTACGTCGAGCAAACCAGCTTATTGCTACAGGGTTGTGTGGATATAGAGGCGTTGAGTTACGCTTGGCAGCAGTTGATTAAACAGCACAGCATATTACGCTCGGCCTTTATGGACGTTGCTGGGGAGCCGCTACAAGTGGTCTGTAAACGTGCCGATGTGCCACTCAAACTGCTGCATAGCAACATCATTGCAGATGCGCAATCGCATGTGGTGAAATCACAGGCCGAAGTGGAGCTTGCCGAGCCGCTTAAGCTCTCGCAAGCGCCTTGTATGCGGTTAAGCTTAATCGCTTTTGATGATGGCAATGTTGGAGTGGTGTGGACGTATCATCATCTTATTATGGATGGCTGGTCATTACCGATATTATTTGCTGAATTAGTGGCATTTTATCAAGCTCGTTGCCAAGGTGAGTTACGCCCCATTGTAGTAGATAATTTCCGCGATCATATCGAATATTTGCATACACATGTTGAGTGTGATGAAGCGTTTTGGCGGGATTATTTGGGTGGTGTTAGCGCTCCCACACTACTCAGCGAAAAGATACTACATACTGAAAATAAAGCGGCTGGTGTTAAAGAACTCAGTGTGACTTTACCGCAATCGCTGCAAGATGCCGTGACTCGCTTTACAAGCGAGCAAGGACTGACCGTCAATCAGTTTATCCAAGGGCTCTGGGCTTATTGGGTGGCAAGTTGCTGCAACGAACCGTATGCCTTATTTGGTCAAACCATCGCGGGTAGACCTACAGCGCTTAGTAGAATGGCGCAGCGTGTTGGCTTGTATATCAATACGCAAGCGGTCCATGTCGCGATAGATCAAGCTGCGCGTGTGAAAGATTACCTGCAAGCGGTGAAGTCGCAGCTTACGGCATTGGCGCAGCACCCGCATACACCACTGACACAAGTTCATCAGTGGTCGGGTATTGAGAACGACAGTCCATTGTTTGATTGCTTGTATGTTTTTGAAAATTATCCGCAAGATCCGTTGCAAAATAGCGCTGCGCTGCCATTTATTGCAACAACCTTAAGCGAAGTTGACGAAACACACTACCCATTGACCTTTGTGGTCGGCGTAGGAGCGAGTTTATCGCTCACGCTGAGCTATCAGCAGCAATGCTTTGATGAAGTGTTTATCGAGCAAAGCCTTGCGGCGATGCAGCAGCTGATGTTAGCTGCGACACAACAGCCCGAACAAACACTTGGGAAATTGTCTTGGCAGTCTCAACACGCGCCGTACAGCAAGGCATTGCCTCTGCCTACTTTTGCACTGACGCAAGCGGTGCCATATCAAACGCCAAATTTACCTATTCAGCAATTATTTGCTCAAGTTGCTGCTGAATTTCCTGAGCATATTGCTATTCGTGAATATAGTACCGCCTCTAGGGAGGCTCGCTGTTATCACTATTCACAACTGGATAAAGACGCCAATCAGCTCGCCCATTACCTTGCATCACGATTAGAGCCGAGTACAGCCCCCGTTATTATTGGCCTGTGTTTAGAGGCGAATTACCAGCTTATTGTGGCTATGCTTGCGGTGCTTAAATTGGGTGCGGCTTATCTACCAATTGCACCAACACTACCTGAGCTTCGACGCCGTTTGCTGTTGCAAAATGCCAATGCAGCCATGCTGGTTACTAAAATAGAATATTGGCAGGGTAGCTCGGAGCAGGTGGTGCCTCAAGTCGATTTAGATAGTATTCAGGGCGCTTTGGCCGAGCAGGCTAGTCGTTGCTTTACTGCGCCATGCCAGATTGACGACCTCTGTTATGTAATTTATACCTCGGGCACCACGGGCATGCCAAAAGGGGTGATGGTGGAGCATGCCAGTGTCGCCAATTATGTGCAGGCATTAGCCTCGCAATATGCAATGACGCCAAGCGACAATTACCTGCAATTTGCTAGCATGAGCTTTGATGTGTTTGCCGAAGAAGTCTTTTGTACTTTACTTTGTGGTGCAACCTTGGTGATGGCACCGACAGACGACATGTTGGATCCCAACAAGCTGGCGCAATTAAGCCAAGATGCCGAGTTAACACTGATGAGTTTACCAACGGCGTATTGGCATCAACTTGCAGCAATTTCAGTCACCTTGCCAACCTCGCTGAGGATCATCACCATAGGAGGCGAGCAGATGCAGATTGCCGCGCTCACCGATTGGCAGCAGCGCTACGGCGACCGTATTCGAATTATTAATGCCTATGGCCCGACCGAAGCGACTATTTCGGCAACCCTTAATGACGTCACACACTTCAGCGGTGCACGCGTGCCGATCGGTCAGCCCGTCGCGGGTTTGTCTTTATATTTACTCGATGAACAGCTTCGAGCGGTGGCCACCGGTGTGGAAGGGGACTTATACATTGCGGGTATTGGCCTTGCCAGAGGCTATCTCAACGACGAGGAAAAGACGCAGCAAGCCTTTATTATTGAGTCAAATAGCGGCCAGCGACTTTATAAAACTGGCGATCGCGCTTGCTGCTTAGCCTCAAATGAATTGCTGTATCTAGGCCGTGGTGATGACCAAGTTAAAGTGCGCGGTTACCGCATCGAATTGGGTGAGATTGAACGGCAACTTCAGCTGCTAGACGAGGTTGCTGCTTGTGCTGTGGTGGTGCGTGAAGATAGCAGTAACAACGCGCAATTGGTGGCATTTGTGCAGCCAGCGCAGCATACGGAAGTGAGTGATGCAGCTCTGCGAGCGCAGCTACGCGCAGTACTACCCGCTTACATGGTCCCTGAGTTGTTCCAATCAATTAGCCAGCTTCCGCTGACAACGAACGGCAAAGTCGATCGCAAACAGCTCATTGCGCTGGCCGGATCATACACTTCGCCTCAATCCTTGCGGCAAGAGGCTAAGCAGGAAAGGCTCACACCACTACAAACTCAATTAGCGCAGCAGTTTGCCCGTCGTTTGCTGGTGGATGGCGTGTGCCTTGACGATAACTTCTTTAATTTAGGTGGTCATTCACTATTAGCGATGCGTTTAGTGGGTGATATTAATCAGCATCTACAACTCAATTTGCCGCTGTCGGCACTGTTTGAGCATCCAACCGTGCGTGGGCTCAGTCAGTATGTTCAAGCATTGAGAGATGGTCTTAGCGAACGCGATGGCAAACCCCAATCGCTTGAAACCTTAGTGTGTTTGCAAGAGGGGGAGCTTGGTTTTACACCTGTGGTGTTGATTGCGGGTGCGGGAGGTTGGCTAATGGCATTTCATGCGTTAGTGAATGGGCTTGATAGCCGTATACCCGTTTATGGCTTGCAGCCAGAGGCGCTCGCCGAGGAACCGGAGACGCTAACTTCTATTGGCCGCACCGCAGCGTATTACTTGAGTGTATTAGCAGGCGCTGAACTTGGTGAGCAAGTGCATTTGGTCGGACATTCTTTTGGCAGCTTTATTGCCTATCGACTTGCCACTTTACTTGAGCAACAAGGTCGCATTGGCTGCTTGGTAACTGTGATTGATACGCCTGTACCGAGCAATCCAGCGCTTAACTTAGATGGAGCGCAAATCGCACAAATGATGCTGGATAATCTGGTGGCGTTTTTCCGCCTTAGTGTCTCTGATGCTGAAATCAGTGCCTATAAGCAAGGTGATGCTTCAGCACGCATTGCCTATCTCAATCGCTGGATACATCAAGCTGGATTTAATTTTAGTGATGCGCATCTACGCCACTTTCAACAAGTTTTTAGTGCCCAACTGCGAGCAAATATTGAGGTGCCGTCTATGCTTAGCGACACCCCAATCTGCGTTGTAAAAACGCAGCAAACGCAAGAATTTGAAGGCCGTCCTGTGAATAAAGACATGGGATGGAAACCATTTAGTCACTCTCTCTCTTGTTATGAAGTCAAAGGAGATCATTTGTCCTGCCTGCAAGCCGAGCAAGTAGGGCAGTTGGTTAACATAATTGAGCGCAACTATGTGTTGCACTAGCAAAAGTACTTACTTTTAAGGATGGGAAAACAATGGATCACGCACTTTCTTTGGAATTGGATCCGACAACGATTGCAGCAGACGCTCGGATACATGACTTATCTGAGGTTAAACAAAGCGGCATGGCATGGGTGAAAAACCACGTTCAAGAGGTGAATAACTGGGTTGAGCGAGATGGTTTTGCATTGCTGCGTGGCTTAAATATTGTGAGCACGAATCAGTTTAGCGCCATACTTGAGACCTTGTTTGGTGAGCGTTTAAGCCAGTATGTTTATCGCTCTTCACCACGAACGGCACTGAACAACAATATTTACACCACCACGGAATATCATGCCGATCAAGTGATCCTGCAGCATAACGAAAATGCTTACTCCAATGTTTGGCCGATGCGAATGGGCTTTTTTTGTGTGATCCCAGCAACTACAGGAGGGTGCACACCACTTGCCGACAGTCGTGA
Organism: Pseudoalteromonas sp. S2755; assembly: GCF_005886535.1. Lineage (GTDB taxonomy): Bacteria > Pseudomonadota > Gammaproteobacteria > Enterobacterales > Alteromonadaceae > Pseudoalteromonas. The sequence continues at coordinate 8,395 of NZ_PNDS01000037.1, read as the reverse complement.
AGTATATCGTCGTATTCCCGGTGAATTAAGAGACAAGTTTGAGCGTTTAGGTGTGCAGTACGTGCGTAACTACGGTGATATTGACCTACCTTGGCAAGAGGTTTTTCAGACCGAGAGTAAAGCCGAGGTTGAGCAATATTGCCGACAAAATGAAATCGAATTTACTTGGCTTGATGATAAAAGGCTACAAACCAAGCAATGGCGTCCGGCGGTCATGCGTCATCCAAAAAGTGGTGAAAAGGTATGGTTTAATCAAGCTCACTTGTTCCACTGCTCGAGTCTAGATAATCAACTCAGTGCACAAATGCGTGACAGTATCGGCAGCGAATTTTTACCTCGTAACGCCTTTTTTGGTGATGGTAGCGAAATAAGTGACCAAGACATCAAGCTCATCAATCAGGTTTATCAAGACCTCAGTTTTGCTTACCCATGGCAAAGAAACGATATTTTGCTGCTGGATAATATGCTGTTTACTCATGGTAGAGAGGCCTACACAGGCACTCGTAAAGTACTAGTTGGCATGGCAAATATCGCGTCAGCATAACTAGTTGGTACTCATTCCGATGAAAGTCGGGCAACAACATTTGTTAGTGGTTACGTGGTTGGCAATGTAAGGAATGAAAAAATGAAATGGCTAATACAACTACGGCTAAGAATGATGATGCTATTTTGCATCACCTTAGCACTGGCTTCTTGTTTGCAGAAAAAGAGCGTCGCAGATAATCACACCATTATGCCTAATCAATTAGAGATGATAGCGGCGGTGGTGAAGGAATATTGCGATGCCAACCTATTCTTTGGCACGGTTTATATCACCTCGGTTGATAAGGTGGTGTACCAGTCCAACTGCGGACCACAGAACATGCAATATGATGTTGATAACAGCGTTAAGTCTAAGTATCGTATTGGTTCCAATACCAAAGCGTTTTCGGCTGCTATTTTAATGAAGATGCTAGATGGTAAGGACTTACGGCAGGAAACCATTGGTGATCACTTGCCTTGGTACCCAGATAACCAATGTGCGGATGTTTCGCTGCATCATTTGCTTACCATGTCATCAGGGATCAATAACTACAGCGACAACGAAGCCGTATACGATAACTACGGTTGGCGGCCTTATTTATATAACTCGAGTCTAGATCTTAACGGTCCGGAAGATTTTAGTAATCGCTTTTGCACTTGTGGTGCCGAAGCGGGGCAAAGTGGCTCACCGTCATTTACCCCGGGTAGCAAGTATGAATATAGCAACTGTAACTACTATCTTATCGGTAATATCATTGAGCAATTAGCGGCTGGCAAACAAGGCAATATCGGTCGTGAGTATTGGTTTGCCAATATCGTTCAAGAGCAAATTCTAAACCCGCTTAGCATGACGGACAGCGGCTCTTACAGTGCGATTGGTGTCTATTCAAATATGACCACAGGCTATATCTATAATCAAAACCAATACTTACCCCTTGCCAATGGTCGTCCACCAGCTACAGGTGGACCTGCACCTTACGAAGACATTTTAGTGAATCCATATAGCAACCCTTTGGTACTGTATTCCGCTGGAGATTTATATTCCACAGTGGAGGACATGCATAAGTGGGATCAAGGCTTGTATGGCACTCAAATCTTAAACGATACCCAGAAGCTAGCAGCCTTTGCTCCCTACTCTAACACTGGTAGCAGCGACGAGTGTGAATACTATGGCTATGGCTGGTTTGTCACTTATGTTGACCCAAACCAGTACGGCAAAGTGGCAAATTGCCCCGAAAACCCAGCCGATGCAAATCTCAGAATGTATGAAAAATTCTTACAGTACTCTGGTAGTTACCCCTATTCATGGGTGACCAGCTTTACTCGTTTACTGGAACGAGATCAAAGCATCATGGTGTTTAGCAACTATGTAAAAGAGGGGATTGAGTCAGATTGTATCGCCAAGGAGATCCGCAACATTATCTTCTATAGTGATAAACACCGTACCGAGCAATGCCAGCAAGATTTGAATCAGGCATAACGCGGTAGGGGAAAATATCGAGCTTTCGCGCTCGGTTAAACAAATTAATAGAACGCCTGCAGTAGGTGGCAACGTTTCGCTCAGTTGTATTTGTGACACTGTGCAAATCCTTGGTTGTTCTTAGGTTTACTTCTTCATCATGGATGAAGGCGGTAAAGCTCAGAGTTGAATAAGTGCAACTTGTTTGATTTTGGGTACTAGGGCAAGTGCCAACATGGTGCTTGATGAGTTCGACAACTGTTTAAATAAATCATAGAGGATGAATTATGGCAGTGACAAAAACAGCGAAGGATGACAAGGCGAGCGATGCTCCAGAACAACAGGAATCACAACTTGTTGCTGATGAAGACAGAGCAGCCGTTGCTCAGCTGATTGTCGACAAATACACAAAATGGTCGTTTGGCTCTGGGTTTATTCCCGTTCCTGCGGTTGATTTAGTGGCGTTGACAGGGATCCAAATGAAGATGATAGGCGAAGTAGCAAAGGTCTATGGTCAATCATATGGAGACAACAAGCTGCGTGGCACAGTAAGCGCGTTGATCGGCGGCTCTTTTCCACAAACCTTAGGGGGCGCGGGACTAAGCAGCTTTTTGAAGGCGGTTCCTGTCCTTGGCACGTTAAGCGCAATCGCATTTATGCCAGTTGTGTCTGCGGCATCAACACACGCAGTAGGCGCAACTTTTGTTCGACACTTTGAAAATGGCGGCACGCTGATAGACCTGAATCTAGCAAGTATGAAAGGGGATATCGCAGACATCGCAGCTAAGTATCGTGCAAATAAAGGGAATGCGGACGCAACAGCTACAGCGGAAAAAGCCACAGTATAACCGATACTGGCTGACATAAACCGGCAGGCAACTGCTGGTTTATTCTTCGCACCGAATTTATCAACAACTTGGAGAAAATTATGCTTATCGCTTTATATTTAGTGTTATGCATTTTAACTGGTTATTGGGGACGAAACACCTTTGCAGGGCCCGTGGGCTTCTTTTTAATTTCGTTAATGTTTACGCCTATTGTTGGCTTGATCATTTTACTCGTTGGGCAAAAGCGCAAGCCCACAGAGGTGAATGACGAGGAATGAGAGCTTGCTGGTAAAACTGAACGATTTATAAATATAACTTAATGTTTTAATGCAGTATTTATTTAAATCCAACAGGCAGTTTTGATTTTTAGGGACTATGCTAAGTAGCATGCGCGGGCAGTAGCCCAATAACAATAAAAGATAATAACAATGGTATTGTACGAATTAATTCGCCGACATATTCAGATAAAGAAAAGGACCTTTATTGCACTGGGGTGCATTTCTGGTTTGGCCAATGCGTTGGTGCTTGCGCTTATCAACAACGTAGCAGCCAATATCTCTGATATTAATAAAGAAAATCATATTCTTTACTACTTGGTGCTATTTACACTGACGATTGCAATATATGGTTTCACTCAGCAAAGACTGATGACTAAAGCCGCGCAAATGGTGGAGCGTGCTATAGACAAATTGAGAGTCGATCTGTTTGAAAGCATTCGTCATACCGAGCTGTCAACGCTAGAGAAAATCGGCAAAGAGCGGATCTTTAATACCATCAGCAAAGAGCTACAGACCATATCTCAGTCGGCGCAGCTGTTTGTGATCATTGGTCAATCCATCAGTTTGGTGTTTTTCACATCTCTCTATATTGCCTGGCACTCTTTTGTGGCGTTTATGGTTATCTCGACACTGATTTTGGTCGGCGCCAGTATTCACCGTTTACGCGCCAATGAAATCCAGCGCAACATGCGCATTTCTTTTGAAAGCGAAAATCAGCTTATTCAACGCTTATCTGATTTGCTCGATGGCTTTAAAGAAGTAAAGCTCAGTGAGCCAAGAGCGGAAGATTTAGAACATGAGTACCGCCGTGATTCGAATCGTGCAAGGCGTGCAAAAACCAAAACCCAAACCTTGTTTGCAACCGACTTTATTCTGTCGCAAATCACCTTTTTCGCAGCGACAGGCGCGATGGTGTTTATCGTCCCTATGCTCTCTGACGTGTATACCGATGTGGTCATTAAAGTTACCACCGCATCGCTATTTTTAATCGGCCCTATTACCAGTATTGTTGGTGGGATCCCCGTTTTCACCACCGCAACAGAGGCGGCGCAAAACGTCTTAGCATTGGAGCGCGATTTAAAAAATATTCAAGATGAGCAAGAGGTTAAACGACATGAACCAGCTGAAAGCTTAACCTCATTCAATGCCATCACCTTAGCGGGGGCGTTTTATCAACATCAGAAAAAATCGAGCGATCGTCCGTTTGCTGTGGGGCCGGTGGATATCACCTTTGAACAAGGAAAAACCACTTTTATTACCGGTGGTAATGGTAGCGGTAAAACAACATTTATCCGGATGTTGACTGGCCTTTATGAATTGCAAAGCGGACAAATCTTGCTCAATGGCAAAGCGGTTACGGAAGACAATCGCCTTGCTTATCGAAGCCTATTTACAGCCGTTTTTGCAGATTTTCATTTGTTCCAGCAGCTCTATGGAATTCGTGATTTGAGTACTGAAGAAATCGACGAATGGTTGGACTTTTTAGAGATGCGTGCCAAAGTGGCTATTCAAAATGGGGCGTTTAGCACCATAGATTTATCATCAGGCCAGCGCAAGCGCTTAGCGCTTTTGAGTACCATTTTAGAAAATCGTCCCATTTACATCTTTGATGAGTGGGCGGCAGATCAAGATCCTATCTTTAGGCGAAAATTCTATGAACAAGTGCTACCTCGTTTAAAAGCGCGTGGTAATACCATTATTGCCATCACTCATGACGATGCCTATTTCCATTTGGCCGATGTGCACTTAAAAATGGAGGAAGGTCAGTTGTTAGCACACCACGACAGTGAAAGTAACGGAGTACCATCATGAACATTAATATTTCAGGGGATTTTGCCTTACTCGTCGCCGGCGGCTTAATACTGGCACTGATCCTATCTAATTTGCTCATGCGGGTGTTAAAGCGTTACAAGCCCAAGTGGCATAAGCGTATTTTGTCTTGGCGTTTTCGTGCTGGTGTGACGTTGCTTATTTTATTATTTATCGCCGTTGCATTGGTCAAAGTCATTTTTATCAAGGTTGATTCGGGACAAGTTGGGGTACTGTGGAAGCGCCTTGGCGGTGGTACGTTCGTAGAGCATCCATTTTATGAGGGGACGGTGCTGGTTTATCCTTGGGATACATTGACGATTTATTCGAGTCGATTCCAAACCGCGACCACAGAGATCCACGCCATTACTTCCGAGGGGCTTAGGATCAAAATGGAAATAACAGTGAGGTACCGTCCCGTTGTGGAGCATATTCCTTACTTACATAAGTTAGTCGGGACTGACTATCTTGATGAAATTGTGCTCCCTGAAGTTGCATCAGCGGTTCGCATGATCGTTTCTGATTATACCGCTGAAGAGGTCTATGCTCATCAGCGCTTAAAGATCCAAGATCAGCTGTTAAGCACTGTGTTGAGAGAAGTTCAGCTACAAGAAAAGTCGATACTCAAACAAGAAAAAAGCGAAATGCAAGGGCATAATTTGGTGAATTTAGACGATATGCTTATTCGTCAGGTTGATATTCCTGAAGGCGTGCATAGTGCGATTGTTGCGAAGGTGAATCAAATGCACTTATACCAAGAATATAAAATGCGTTTAGATGTTGCTGAAAAAGAGGCTGAGCGAAAGAAAGTGGAGGCTCAGGGGATAGCCGATTTTCAAGAAACGGTGAGTGGCGGGATCTCTGAAACCTACTTAAGATGGCGCGGCATAGAAGCAACCATAGAATTGGCGAAATCTAATAACGCGAAAGTGGTGGTAATAGGTAGTGGTAAAGATGGCCTACCGCTGATTTTAAATACAGAGGGAGGCGCACCGACTCTACCTGCCTCGGGTAACCCAAATGCTACGGATCCACAAAGCCAAGAGCCACAAACGCCCAATGCGATTAAATCAAAGTAAGGAATAGTTACATTTTTAGTGTCACGGACTACACTGTGGCGGTAAAGGAAAAGAGAAGGACAGCGAAAAATGCAAATTGATTTACATCATGGCATGACGTGGGTGGTCGCACGCGCGGCAGGGTTCACCGAGCAAGAGGCTGAAATTATTGCTCACGCGGCACAATACGTAGATGATGCAACAAACTATGGTCACATCAAGTTTGATAACGGTGCTGCTTATGAGCGCATCGCAACCGCCCATAAAATGCTCGATTATAAAAACCTAGACAGCTTAAAGAACATGAAAGTGTGGGTACCTTTTCATTTCCTACCGGGTAATGGGGGTTTACCTGCTGGGCAAAATCCGTCTGGCACCTTTATTCAAAAGCTAGTTTGCAAGCCACATTCCCATGTAGCAAAAGATATGATCGCTGAGTGTATTGCTGATAAGCATAGGCCTTATGGACTACACCGCCTTGGTATTACCTCTCATGTATTTATTGATACTTGGGGCCATCAGGGATTTGCTGGCATACAGCATAAAGTCAATGAAGTGGCTGAAATAACGGACTTAAATGGTGAACCAGAAGAGACTTGGCGAGAGCGAATAAGCGAATACTTTTCTGATGTTTTTCAAGATGATATTCCAAGTTTAGGACACGGACAAGCGCTTTCTCACCCTGATCAGCCTCATCAGCAGTGGAGTTACTTCAACGGATTGGGCGAAAAAGTAGTGCGAAATAATCCAAGCGATTTTCTGGTCGCGGCCGATGAGCTTTGCAAAGTCTATCAAGACTATCGAGGCGAGACTATCAGTGGCTTGAGTGAGTCATTAAAGCAAAAAATAGCGCAGTGCTTTGCTGAATTTGATATGGATGATGGTGAAGAACGTCATCAACTGTGGCTTGATGCCATTGAAGCGAACCGATTTGGACTTGGAAGTTATACCCTAACTTACATTGCAAAAGGTGAGGGGTCGTGGAAACACCAAGCGCTGGGTACAACCCGTGCTAAAGGTGACGACGATAGCTATTCATTTCGCAGTGAATTCTTAACTTCTAACTGGAAGTATTTTCACGATGCAGCCAAAAAGCATCGCCTCTGTATCATTGATGATATTTTGCCCAAATACGGAATTTGTGTGAGCTAAGCTTCAGTAAAGTAAGTGCAGCTAGGCTGCACGATTTTTGCGTTTAAAATAGCTCGGAAGAAAGCTCACGAGATTGCGAGTTTTGATTTATATGCCAAGTTTCGACAAGACGAGTCGTACCGCCCGAGTTTTTACAAATTAATTCTGTCACCAGCACTTTATAAAAACCACTGTATTTAGCCTCGCCCGCAACATTCAAGACATCGCTATAAAATCCACCTTGATGTCTTTCATTGAAAAATTCTGGGTTACCACTGACATAGTTGGTTTTACGGCACAGGCCTTGGTGCGAGTTGTTATTAATATTAATCAAGCCAGTATATTGAACATCTGCAAAATATCCTGGGCCATTGCTCGGCGTTTGCCAATCAGCCACTGTGATTTCACTGTGCCATACAACAACGGGAGCCTTGGGTATCTTGTGATAAACAATCGCCTCTTCACCTGAGGGTAAGGTGCAGCTGAGTTTAACCGACTTTTCTGTCAGCTTATGCTCCGCAGGCAGTGGGCCAGAAATAAAGGGCGCGTTGAATGTGAGAGGAGCAATCAAATCGCCGGTTTGTGTATTAACCACTTCAAATTGATGGCACTCATCCGCCGCTAAGCCGCCCGTGAGCGCATTAAAGTACTCAGTTGTGCCTGCACGAGCTGAGATAAAATCAACAGGTGCGCCCTGGTACTGGGAATGATCTCCCGCACCATCCTGATCATAAAATACCTGAGTAGCCAAAACAGAAGTTGAACTACAAGCCAATGCAATCGCAAGCAGTCGAGTGTTGAATGTAACCATATATTTTTCCTTTACAGTTGTGTTTGTTTTTTATTCAGTCTCAATATAAGGTAAATGTAACTTCATGCAACTTTTTGATTTTTCTGGTTTTGGCAACTATCTAATTACTGCAACCGCTATCTGTATTGGTACGTGATGTGGATATAAATGCTTAGAGTTTAGCTAACGTTAGATGAATGGAGTTCAAGTGGGTAGGGGTTCGAGTTATCTGAAGCTCTAGTTACTAGGTTTCAGTGTCTTATATGATGTGGATTGAAAGTTGTGTTTGTACCTGCTTTGGATTAAAGCTGTGCAACTTTAAAATTTAGGGCTAAGGAGTTATGGGGCCAATATTTTTATAGTTTGTAATCAAATAGGCTTTTGAATATTGATTTCAGTAGTACGCTAAAAAAGAGTATAAGAAATGTAAGGTAAGAAAAAATGGTGGCCCCACCTGGACTCGAACCAGGGACCTAACGATTATGAGTCGTGCGCTCTAACCAACTGAGCTATAGGGCCAT
>NZ_PNDS01000036.1 GCF_005886535.1 Pseudoalteromonas sp. S2755 | reverse complement strand
AGGCAGAGCCAGGGGATCATAGGCATTCTCTGTAAGTCTGGCGATAAAGACTTTGTGCTCCTGCAAAGTCACCTTACCCCACATCCTTGTGGGGCAACACAGAAGAAATGCTAATCAAGCGCTGCCCTTTGGGTTCATCTGAGTGCGCTTTGTTCATTGTTGCTCAACTTTTGCCTAGATTACTAGGCGGCAAGTCGAGCGTCGCGACCAAAATACACTCAGAAGAACAAAAATCAAACAGCAAAGGTCAACAGGCCCTAGATAAAGGTAGTCCCGGTAAGTGCTTTTTACCAGATTTAGGTGGCCTGAAAGGTCAATATTGAACACCAAGAAAGAGGTGACATTTGTGGCTCTCGGGATAGTGAACACGCCAAATCTGACTGATCACATGATTTTTTATTAGGTGCTTGAATATTCAATAAAAGTAAATAAATATTGCGCAAATCGTCTAGAATTGTTTGTTGGAACGTTTTAATTGTGTTATCAGTATAAAAAGGCGCAATAAATAACCTATTACATTCCCTGTGGTGATAATAAGAAACTTTCTATCGTCAGCGTCTAATTATGATTTGGAACGTTACAAAGGAAACCGTTATGACAATAACAAAACAAAAAACGACTTTGGCGTTGGCAATCGCCAGCTTGTGTGGTTCGGGCGCTATGGTGTGGACGGCCCCTGTGTTTGCCGAAGAAGTAGCATCGGAACCTGTTGAGAAGATCATGGTGACGGGGTCGCGTATCGCGCGGGCAAACCTAAGTAAACCCGGTGCGGTAACCACAATATCTAGAGCGAATATTGAGCAAACCGGGTTTAAAAATATTGGTGATATGCTGCAAAATCTGACGGTGTCAGCCAGTGCTCCTAATGCTTCACAAAATGAAAATACGTCGGGCGTGACAAACTTTGACTTACGCGGTTTAGGCGCGCAGCGCACATTGGTCTTGCTAAATGGCCGTCGCTTACCAAATGGGGGAAATGGCGCGGATGCTGCAGTTGATCTGAGTGCTATCCCTACTGCGATTATTGAACGTGTTGAAATTTTATTGGACGGTGCTTCTTCTATTTACGGCTCTGATGCGGTGTCTGGTGTTGTAAACATTATTACTCGCCAAACGGGCGATATTTTTGAGATCAGTGGCTCTATTGGCCAATCTGCTGAAGGCGATGCTGATACAACTTCTTTGGAACTTGTAACGGGCATTGTTGGTGATAAAGGGCGCTTTATGGTAAGCGCCAGCTACGATGAAAAACAAGAAGTGTATGCCGGCGACAGAGATTTTAGTCGTTATGATTTAACCCTTAACCCCGATGGCAGTTACGGTCAAGGCGGTAGCTCCGCAATGCCTTGGAGTAACCTGAAAGTCACGGATGAAAACGGCAAGGAAATATTTGTTACCCGAGGCCCAGAATATGGCGAGTGGCGTGAAACTATCTCCGATGCGTCACTTGCGCAAAATGATTTATACAACTACCAAGAGCCGAGCTTGCTACAAACGCCTTTTGAACGTTACAGCATGAGTGCGTTTGGCGAGTATGATCTTGGCAATTTGAAGTTTTCGGATGACGTGGTATTCAATTTCGAAGCGCTTTATTCACATCGAAAATCCACAACCAATGGTGCGCCACAACCACTAGTTCCAGTTTGGGGTGGGTACTTAGATTTTACTTACTCTCCTGATAACTACTACAACCAGCAATTCGGTCCGAAAGACAAAGATGGTAATCCTTATGCCATCAATGACTGGCGCCGCAGAATGGTAGAAACCAATGGCCGTATGAACCATGTAGAAAACAGCCAATACCGAATTGTGATGGCGCTTTCTGGTGATTTTCATGCAGATTGGAGTTGGGAGCTTGCCTACAATTTTGGTCGCAACTCAAACAAACGACTAAAAACCGGTATATTCAATTGGCCAGCGGCTAAAAATGCGGTTGGTCCTACTCATTTTGATGAGCAAGGCGTGCTGCGCTGTGGTGCTACACCGGATGCGCTAATTGCGGGTTGTGTGCCGCTTAATATCTTTGGTCAACCCGGTACCGACTCTGAGATCTCCGAGGATATGCTAAATTACCTCTCTGGTGATTGGCCGGGGATCCAACAAGGTCATAACCAGATTAAAATCGCCAGCGCGAATGTAAGTGGCGTAGTGGCGAGTTTGCCTGCGGGCGACCTAGGTGTGTCTTTTGGCATAGAAAATCAAAAGGTTGAGGCTCGCAATCAAACAGATGCTGTCTCTATTAATATTTTAGTTACGGATGGGTTGGGTAGACCAACTGGCGGCGAATATTCGCTCAATGAAGCTTATCTAGAAGCCGTTGTGCCACTATTATCAGACCATGATTGGGCTGAGAGTTTAGAGTTAAACCTCGCGACTCGATATTCAGACTTTGATACGTTTGGCTCGACCACCAATTCAAAAGTGGGCGTATTTTGGGCGTTGAATGAGCAGTTGAGTTTTAGAGGGACTTGGTCACAAGCATTTAGAGCGCCCAATGTGGTGGAACTTTATAAGGGAAGGTTACCTGGCTTTGAAAATGGCGATGATCCTTGTGCTGTAGCCAATCCAAACCAAAATTGTGTTAGCACAGGGGTGCCCGCTGATGGTAGTTACCGAGAAACGATCGGGCAGATCAGAACCAATACTGGCGGTAACACGGAACTTGATCCAGAAACCGCTACGAGCAAAACACTAGGGGTGATTTATCAGCCGAGCTGGCTTACAAACGGTTCAATCACCTTAGATTTTTATGACATTCAATTAAAAGATGCCATTGGTAACATTAGTGCGGTGACTAAATTGAGTGAATGTATGAATAATGGTTTGTACTGCGACTCTGTTCATCGCGTTCAATCTGGTGAGTTTCAAGGGGTGATCACCGGCGTCGACGTGTTTAATGAAAACCTCAATGCGTTAAATCGTCAAGGGGTAGACGCTGAAGTTCGCTTTGACATCGGGCAGTTTTCATTTGGTGATTTGAGTACCGCACTAAACTGGTCATTTGTGAGTAAACATGAAGTCATTGAACCAGGGCTTGCAACCAAAGACAGAGCCGGACAGCGCGTTAATGGCCAGATGGCGGTGCCTGAGCACAGAGTTAACCTTGCACTTAACTGGCAGCATGACGACTTTAGCGCAAGTTGGCAAAGTTACTACATAGATTCAATGTTAGAAGAAGTATCGGTTAAACAAGGCGACCAAATCGTTAACTTTACCAATATCGTTGATATCACGCTGACACATAATGCTCAAGTCACCTACCATTTAGACTCTGTTGATACTCAGATCACGCTGGGCGTTAACAATCTATTGGATGAAGCGCCGCCTTTTGCGACGGGTAATGGAAATAACGCAGATCCGATTCATTCGTCTTTATATCTAGGCCGTGAGTACTACTTAAGGTTTAAGACTGAGTTTTAGTTTCACATTGTTTCCCTGTGAGAGTAAGGCAAAGCGGGCTATGTGAGCCCGCTTTTTTTTACACCAGTTGTAATAAGTAAATTATCTATTTCGAAGCGGGAAATGGCGTTAGTTGCGCTGCCCTCGCGTCCAGCTACCGCCAAGGTTACATCCATATAGGCGAGGTAAAAATTTTGCTATTTAGTTATTCTAAATAAGAAATCTTTAACGAAGCTAATATGTGATTTCCCCTTTCAAATTGATTAAAGAATTAATTCAATAGATATTAGTTCGTAGTTTGGTGCGAAGTTTGTTCTGACGAAGTTGCGCTTGTGGTTTGCGCAGCGGCGTTGATCCGTGACACTGTTTTCCAACAGATCAAGGCCATTAGTGCTATCAGTCCAATCACAATCGCGAAGTCTACTTTAGTTTGCAGCGGTAATAAGCTGTATTGATTACCGAAGTAGGCCATGTTCATCACTAAACTTAAACAATAGCAAATACCACTTAGTCCTAATAACACCTTGCTAAAGGACAAAACATCTTTGGCAAATTGGCTACTTATCAGGGCGAAGAAAAAGGCCATAAACATAGAGGACTTTACCGTTTCTAATTTGTCGGCATGCGTCGCAGGAAGTAAAGTGGTTAATGCAAAGCCAACAGCAATCGCTAAAATTACCCCAATAAAACTGCCGCTGGTCAGTCTTTTGACAAACATTAGAGTTTTAGGGCTTTGCTTTTTCTGCTTGGCACGCTTGTCAATCCACATCAAGTTACCGGTAACAATTAAGTAGGCGGTTGCAAGTCCGAGGCATAGAAACGCCAGACGCATGCCATATCCAGCGAAATCACCAAAGTGCAGGCTTGCAATGGTAGATAGCCCCGCTCGTACCGCATTATCATAGTTGTTTTCAGTGAGATAAATTTGTGATTGGTCGTTTAGTGTGTATTGTACTTCTTTGTAATTTGAAAAAGCATCGTTACTTTTCGCGGTAAAACTCACCACTGCGTTTTTGTCGCCAAAGTGGGTGATTTCCACCGTTGTGAGCGACACATCTCCTAATGTATCTAGTGCCTTTACTCTTAGTTGATCGACTCCGTGCATTGGTCGTGATTGCTCCAGTGCTTCGATATTTGGTTCATTAAATCCAGCAGCTTGGAGCAGAGCCGTTTGATTGCCGCCGTAAAGTAAAACGGCGTATGAAATCTGATAAATGATAACGAGATTAAATACTAATCCCGTGAAGGCATACATTAAGTGAAATGGCAGACCCATCGTACCAATTAGGTTATGAGCATCTAACCACTTGTCTTTTTTTCCTTCGGCGCGATATTGGAAAAAGTTTTTGGCTATTTTGCGCCAGTGAATGATGATCCCGCTTAGCACTGCAACGAAGAAAAATAGGGTGATGATCCCAACAAAATAGAGTCCAGCGCGGCCAAGCCCTAAATCGTAGTGCAATTCATAGAGAAAACTCGCAAATTCAAATCTGTTGGCATCAGCAAGGACTTCTCCCGTCTGTGGTGATAGCAGAAGGTGCTGGTCTTGATGATCTTCGCCCGTGATCGGGTGCGGCTCGTCTAAATGGGTTGCAAAGTAAACTTCAATAAAAGGGTTATGTGGCTTAGGCTCGCGCATAAAAAAACCATGATGTGTATCGACATCGTATTGCTGCGCAATTGATGTAATCGCCTTGTCGTAGGAAATGACGCTAAGTGACTCGCCAGACTGGGCGGCTAGGGAGGCACGTTCCCAGCCCGTGATATTGTCTCTGAATAGACTCAAAGATCCAGCAATAAACACGATGAATAGTACCGTTGAAATAATGATCCCAATCCATGCATGTGCTTCGGTCAATGATTTTAGTGTTTGATTTTTCATTGGTTATCTTATTAACAGTAATGCTGTGTTTAGTAACAAAGAGGGAATAAAGATAGCAAACATAGGTTTGCACGCGGCTTTAGCGCTTGCGAATGCATAGCTCCAAACTAAGATCCCCGCCCATATCGGAAATGCCAGCACCAGGCCTATCATCAGCTTTGTAGACTCTGAAAGTGGCAGGAGTAAATTGAGGTTTAGCACCAAAGAAATAGACAGTAATAGGCCTAAGAAAAACCCAACTAACGTTTTAGGCCACATAACTTACTCCTCCAAAAAATAGAGACAGCAAAAAAACCAGTGTTGAGCATAGATAGAGGCGTTTTACTGAGTATCCACTTATTAGGGTCACCGACACTAAAGAAAACATCATTAAAACGAGACTGGCTAACATTGCAGAAATAATTGGGTATTGCAGAGTTAATACGATAACCCCAGATAAAACAATGACTAAAGTCATACTGTATGCTGTAGGCTTATGTATCGAAGAAGTCAAAAATTGTTGCTTAGGACTCGCTAAGTAGAGTAACACAGCGGCAAACCAAAACGGTATAATTGAGAAAAAGCTCATGATGGTGATAATCATTATTGTTTGCAATTGATTGTAATGATTATAGGTATGTTGTTCAAGGGTTAAGTAATAATTGCAGTGAGAGAGATAACCTAACTGGAGTGAGGCGGTATAAAACGCCCGAAGTGGAAAACTGTAGAGCGGGGTTTTGAAAAGATTCAGTATAAACTCCGCTCTAAAAATGGCTAGCTAAGTGTAAACGTACCTTGCATAATCGCGAAATGGCCAGGGAACGAGCAGAAAAACTTATAGCTTTCATCTTTCTTCAGCTGCTCAGTAGAAAAAGTCACTGTGGTTTGTTCGCCACCGCCAATTACCTTAGATACAGCTAAAACGCGGCTATCGTTTGGTTTTACATAGCTGTTATTTGCGCCAGCTGACATACCATCGGTCGCAACGGCTTGAACATCAGCTGCTTTGCTCAACACCCAGTTATGGCCCATGGTGGTGGCTGGCAGTTTCCCTGTATGTTTTAACGTGACTGAAATTTCTTTACAACTAGATGGCGCACTGAGTGATTTTTTAGAAAACTGCATCATGTCATTGGCTTCGATGCTGAGTTCACATTCATTTGCTGATGCGGCATGAGAAAAGAGAAAGACACCGAGGCTAAGCAATGTGGCAGAAAGAGAGGTTTTCATATTGACTCCTTAATTAAAAATCATTCTTATTATCATCTTTGTGAGGCGGGTTGTAAATGGATATAGATCAATAAAACTGGTCTATGCTTGAGATGACTCTAATTAAAAAGTGATTTCAAAGATGAAAAAATCCTGGCTGGTGCCATTGTTGTTTACTCCGCTGTTCGTCAATGCGGCAACATCCTCTACCGTCACATTGGCTTCCGACTATTTATTTAACGGCGTAAGTCAAACTAAGGAAGATGAAGCGCTTCAAGTCAGTCTAGATTGGTTTGGAAAAAGTGGTTGGTATGCAGGAGGCTGGGTGTCTAAAGTAGATTTTGGCGATGGTACGGATTTAGAAGGAGATCTGTACGGTGGCTACAAATTTTCGTTAACTGAAAAATTAAAGCTTGATGTTGGCCTCTCGCAATATACCTATCATGGTGATGATGTGAGTTCTGATTACAACTATGCAGAAGCCTTTGCAAAGTTTAATTACGGCCAGACAAATTTAGACTTTTGGTATGCATGGGATTATTTTGGAACAGGAGCTGCTCACGGGATAGTGATGCTCACGCATAGTATCCCAATCACAGAGCGGTGGTTACTGACGCTCGGGGTAGACCATTCAATGAGCTTTGATAGCGATAAATACGAATGGGAGTCGGGTGATGATGACTATACCCACTGGCATCTAACTGGAACTTACTCGATTAGTACTTGGTCTTTTTCATTGGGTTATGAAAGCAATGATATAGACTCCTATGCAGATTCTACATTTGTGGCGTCAATTTCAAAAACATTTAATTTCTAAATTTACTTTTTATTAACTTTTGTGTTGATTTTAGTTGCAAATTGTACTTTTATATAGCTATATGATTGATGCTCCATAACTTTTTATGGGAGTAAGCAATTGATGAGGTAATAGTGATAAAAGCTATGGAGTCGCAATGATGAAGGATACGATAAAACTAACAGCACTCTCTTTGGCGGTATTTTCTCGGTTTAGCTTTTCAAGCCCGCTAGAATTTGCCGGTGGTGCAGACATGTCTAAGTTAGTCGAGGCAGAGCACATCTTGCCAAATCTCAATGACTACACAACAAACCTTGTGACCGTAAAAGGGGTGGTCACTCATGTTTGCAGAAAATTAGGTTGCTGGATGACGCTGCGAGTAGCAAATGGCCTAGACGTAAATATCGAAGTTGAGCAAGGCGATATGGTATTTCCACTTGCTGCAATTGGCCGTGAAGCCCATGTGACAGGGCGCTTCGAAGCGCTAAACCAGCGCCCGTTAGTTTGCGTGAGTAAAGCAGAGGATGAAACGGCGCTCATGCGCTTAGGGTTTAATCCAACGGCCGTAACCATTTCGCATTTAGTACAGCAAGTAAAACACAGCTAAGCTCCCAAACGTGGTGACATAGAGGTTTTTAAAGCGAAACGCCAGTATTACCGCGACCGTTGCGGCGACCAAATAGGGATTGCTTGGTGTGATGGCAAGGTGCTTGTCCTGAATAAATACAATGGGTACCCAAATAGCGGTCAGTACGCAAGGGGCGCTAAAACTTAAAAAGCGCTGTAGTTTAGGACCGATAGTAAAAGGCAGTTGTTTTGCCAAAAATAAATATCGAGTTGCAAACGTGACGCAAGCCATGGCCAAAATAGTGGTGATCATACACGCTCCTTTTTACTTTGTAGCACATATCCCACCGACATTCCGAGCAGTGCTGAGGCGATTAAGCCAAATTCAAAATGGATCAGTTTGAACACTAGGATAGTTACGGCCGACGTTAAACAAGCACATAGCACGGGTAATGCGTTAATACTCGGGACCACTAAAGCAATAAATATTGCCGCAATCGCGAAGTCTAAGCCAAGGTTTGTCAAATCAGGCAAAAACTGACCTGCGACAATACCTATGAGCGTCCACAGATTCCATGCAACATAAAAGCTACCACCTGCGATGAGCGCATACACGAGCCGAAGTTTGCCTTGATAGGCACGATGGTGATGGGAAAATGCAAACAATTCGTCAGTGAGAAAAAACGCAATCGGGCCACGCCATTTAAGGGGCTTATCTATCATTTTGTTGCGGATAGCAAGGCCATAGAGTAAATGTCTCGCGCTAATGATAAAGGTAGTCGCAAGCAAGGTGATAAGCGCCGTGTCTTTGGCAATAAGCTCTATTGCCACTAACTGCGCCGAGCCTGCAAAAACCAGTAACGACATTAACTGTGCCTCGAGCGGCGTAAAGCCGTTTTGTACAGCAAGGGAGCCACACAATATCCCCCAAGGAAGTACGGCGAGATTTAATGGCAACATATCCCAAAAGCCTTTGCATACTGCGACTTTCATATTAACAAGCCTTGCTATATTGACTGGGAGTGATCCCCATATTCTTTTTAAAATGACGGTTGAAGTGGCTTTGGTCATAAAAGCCTACGCTTAATGCTGCATGGGAGACACTTTTGCCACTGCGCAGTAATGCCTTGGCATGATTAAGCCGGTGTTGTATTTGAAAGGCATGGGGAGTGAGGCCGGTGTGGGCCTTAAACACGCGAATAAAGTAAAAGGGACTCATGCCGACAAGGCTCGCTAAGGAGTCGAGTGATACATCTTCAAATAAATTATCCAAAAGAAAATGGCGTGCAGTGGTAATTCGTTGCTTCACCGAAGGGGTTTTTGTATCGAATGTGACTTTGCCTTGCCTATTGCTTAAATAAGATAGCAGAGTAATAAGCTGAGACTGCTTTTCAAGCACGCTGGTATCACATTCTAAGACGTTAAAAGTGGTGTCCATGAGTGCCGCAAGCGCTCGGTCGTGTACCACTGCATCATGGAAAAAAGGAGCTATTGCCTTGCCATCACCAAGAAGCTGATTAAATAGTTCAGGTGTTGGGTAGAGTGAACGGTACGAAGACTTACCGTTTGACGCCTTTCTGCAGTCGTGCACCTGCTCTGCATTAATCAAAATGACACTATGCTGACTCGCTAAGTGTTCACCGCCACTGCGGTAGAATCGCTGTGCACCACTATCCACTAAGGCAAGCGTATAGCCGCTGTGGCTATGTCTACCAAAGTCTTCCTGCTTATCAATGTTGTGTAGTACTTCTAGGCCACCGAGTTCACGATGAAAACTAAACTTTGAGTGTTGCATAATTCTCTCCCCCATTGATGAAAAGCGTATCTGTCTTCACTCAAAAAGTCTTGTACAAAATTGCACAATGCGACAAACAATAACTGGGTTAATAACGCCTAATGCCAAGTCTCTTTTTTGATCACGTTAACAAGGCGGTGATTGATTAAGCATCGGCCATCGATTACTTTAAGCTCGTCTTCATACACACCGTTAAATACGGAGATTGGGGCATCTGATTGAGATTTTGGCTGCTGATAAAGAACAAAGTAGCTGTTAGCAATAAACTTATTTGCCTCGATAGGTTGAATATCGGCACTGGTTATCATGTGCATACTCTTTGTTGTTTTTATGGCTTGTTGCTGCCTTATTGTTATTTCTTCAGCACCAGTAATATTGATATTGAGTGCTGGGATACTAAATGTTGCATCCTGTGTAAAAACACTTTGGTATGCTTGTGCTGAACCCGAATCTCGATATTTTATGTAATTGTGTAGTGTCGTTTCACAGAGGCGCTGGTTACTGCTTGGCTTGGTGGTCATGCAACCACTCAGAACACCAGCTGCTGCAACTAAAAGGAAATATGATTTCATAACGTGACCCTAATCTTTTGCTCTCAAGCTCAGGTTCAATAATCTCAGTGAATTTAGCGGTATTGTCAACCAAGCTAAAGCGTATGATTTATCTTGACGTAACAATTGCGTAAACACGTAAAGCCCCTTTACAGCTTTTTCTGCTGCGGTTTTATGAGATGCTACTGAGCTGTTTAGTCTGTATTTATACCATGCAGATTTTCACCTTATGACAATTTAATATTGACGAATAAATTAACTTAGTTTACTTTTGTGAAAGCGCTTACATTTTGTGTGTGTTTTTTTAGCTTCGCTTGTAAGCGCTTACATTTGTTGCTAGGAACGCGCTGAGTAGTCTTCCAGCGTATAGCTAAATAACCTGCTCTGAGAAACGATGAGTTAATCGACGGCTTATCTAAGCCTCAGGTTAAATAATAAAGTTCTTAGTATTCAACCATTTGACAACGACGTTTTGCATCGGGGTAACTGATGAAAATTGCAGCAAGAAAATTAACAAGGCTATGTACCGCAATCTCTGTGGCTATCATAGCGGGATGTGGCGGAAGCGCCGAGACAGAAACTAATTATAAATCCGTTGATACCACAGCGCCGGTTTCAGACTGGACGCTAGTGTGGAGCGATGAATTTGATAGCGATGCGATAGACACATCTAAGTGGACGCACGAGGTAAATTGCGACGGCGGTGGCAACAATGAAAAACAGTGTTACACCGACAGTGAACAGAACGCGTTTATTGCCGATGGCATGCTGAATATTGTCGCTACCCCTGCGCAAGCAGGCGCACAACTGCCGTATACCTCGGCAAGATTGAACACCAAATATAAAGCTGATTTTAAGTATGGCAGATTCGAAATGCGGGCCAAGCTACCAAGCGGGCAAGGCAGCTGGCCGGCGTTTTGGATGTTGCCTACGGATGAGGTTTACGGTGGCTGGCCCAAGTCTGGTGAAATAGACATCATGGAAGCGGTAAACCTCAAGGTCGCTAATGAAGACGGCTCGGTTGAATCTAACGTGCATGGCACGCTTCATTACGGCCGTGATTGGCCTAATAATGTTCACACCGGTAAAGCATACGCCATACCTGATGGTGTAAATCCAGCCGATGACTTCCATACCTATGCTGTGGAGTGGCAAGAAGGTGAGATCCGTTGGTACGTTGATGGTTATCTCTATGCCACGCAACGTCAATCGGAGGTTCGTTACAACTCAAAGCAAGAAGCGGTTGGTTTAAAACACCGTGGATGGTTTGCTGAATACTACGAGCAAGGCTCTGGCGAGCTGGTTACTCATTGGGATAGTGCGCCTTTTGATCAACAGTTTCATCTTATCTTAAACCTTGCCGTTGGCGGTGATTGGCCAGAAAACGTTAATAATAAAGGTATCGACTCGGACGCCTTTGTGAACGGACAATCGTTTGTGGTTGACTATGTCAGAGTGTATGAATGCGGCTCTAACCCTGAAACGGGCAAAGGATGTGAAACGGTGCGCCCAGGCTACGACGACCTTGAGGATGCGTTAGTCGAAGGCGAAGCACCTATTCCGTCGCCACCTTCTTCGGGTACCGCTAAAAACCTAACCATCTTTGATGATAATTTTAACGTTAACTGGCCAGCTTGGGATTGTTGTGGTGGCTCTACGCCTGCATTGGTTGCAGACGAAAGCCGTGGCAATGTTGTTGAGTTTGTGGTTGGTGAGACGCCAACCGTAAATGGCTTTACCAGCCGTGCCGAATTTATCACAGATCCAAGCGGTAAAGCCTCGCCATTTGATGCAACGAGTATGCTAGAAGCAGGCTATATTCGGTTCGATATGCAAGTGACACAAATGCCTTCAGACCCAAGCGCAGCATGGAAATTTAAAGTTGAAAGCCAAGGTGCTTCTAGCGCTGCTGAACTCGATCTTTTTGCAAGCGTTGAAGGACAATCACCAGCCGCAGGCTCGTGGCAAACTTATACCTTCCCACTACAGCAGTTGGCTGATGCAGGACTTGATGTGTCAGCCATTGATGTAGTGATGATCTTCCCAGCATGGGGTGCCGGAAATGGTGCTATCTATCGTGTTGATAAGGTTGAGATTGCACAGGATACAAACTTACCTTCGTTGACCTTATTTGAAAATGCCATTAATGCTGAGTGGCCGCTTTGGGATTGTTGTGGTGGCTCGACACCGACTGAAGTCTCTGACGATGCGACGCATGGTATTGCTGCTGAATTTACGATTGGTGACACACCAACGGTAATGGGGTTTTCGTCTCGAACAGAAGTGGGCGGAGCTGGAAAGCCGTTTGATGCAACTGCAATTTTAGCAGGTGGCGTAGTACAGTTTGAGATGAAAGTCATGAGCCTACCGTCAACACCTGATGCCCCTTGGCTACTTAAAATTGAGTCTGACAATGCCGCCAGTGCGGTTGAGTTACCACTATCTGAATCACAAGAAGGTGCAGCGCCACAGGCCGGTGAATGGCAAACCTATACTTTCTCAATTGAAGCTTTGGCTCAGGCTGGTCTTGATCCAAGTGCAATTGATGTGGTGATGATTTTCCCAGCTTGGGGCTCAGGTCGCGGTGCGGTTTATCGTGTTGATAACGCAAAAATCTTTCATCCTGACGGTGACAAGGAAAGTGGCGGTCTAAGCTTATTCAAAGATCAAGCTGCTGAGCAGTGGTCAATTTGGGATTGCTGTGGTGGCTCTACACCCACAATCGAAGTCGACGAAGATGCAGCCCATGGTCAAGTTGCGCAATTTGTTATTGGTGCAACCCCAACCGTGATGGGGTTTTTAGCGGATGACGATGTCTATTATGATGCTTCCCATTTACTAGAAACTGGCGTAGTTAAGTTTGATATGAAGGTGACTTCAGCACCTGCAAATATCGACGCTCAATGGCTGTTTAAAATTAAGTCAAATGATGCTAGTGCGGCGGTAGAGCTTGCTCTAAACCAAAGCGCTGAAGGTCAAGCTCCAGAAGTTGGAAAATGGCAAACGTATACGTTTCCACTTCAAGCTTTGTACGATGCAGGACTCGATATTAGCGCCATTGATGTCTTGATGGTATTCCCCAGTTGGGGAATGGGCGAAGGCGCCGTTTACCGCATAGACAATGTTGAAATCATCAGTCAATAAGCCAGTGTGGATCACCAATAGTGCTTTGAACTCGGTGATCCAGCAGCAAGAATAGAATCGCAGGGCAGTCATGAATAACAAACAATTCAATAAAAGTAAGCTTGCCGTTCAGTTGTCGCTAGCAATAGCGATGAATGCGGGAATGGTCAGCATAGCTCAAGCAGAAGAGCAACAAGCAGCCGAAAAAGTCGAAGTGATCGAAGTGAAAGGGATCCGCGGAAGTTTGATCCGTTCAATGGATTTAAAGCGCTCCGCATCGGGGGTTATGGATGCCATTTCGGCAGAGGAAATGGGGAAATTTCCAGACACCAACTTAGCCGAGTCTTTACAGCGGATCACCGGTGTTTCGGTCAGCCGCGCCAACGGTGAAGGCAGTCAAATTACCGTACGTGGTTTTGGGCCTGATTTTAACTTGGTGACATTAAATGGTCGTCAAATGCCGGGCACAGGTAATACTCGCTCGTATAACTTGGAAAACCTAGCCGCTGAAGGCGTGAGTGCGCTTGAGGTATATAAAACCGGGCGTGCTGATGTACCAAGTGGCGGTTTAGGGGCTTTGGTCAACATTGTCACGGCTAAGCCACTACAACGCCCAGGGCAACACTTTAGCGCAACAGCAAAGGCGATTGTTGATACCTCTAACGAAGCGGGAGATGATGTTACACCTGAGGTTTCCGCGGTTTATAGTAATACCTTTGCCGATGAAACCTTTGGTTTTGGATTTTCCTTCTCCCATCAGCAACGTGATTTTCAAAAGCAGCAAGCCAATATTCAGGGCTGGCAGGCCAATGTTGATCTACCTGATTTAGACCCGTCTAAAATCATTGATGGCCGTGCTGAAGATGCCGAGGGTAATAAAGTCGGAAATTACTTTTTTCCAAAAGACATGAACTACGGCATCGAAGATCTAGAGCGAGAAAGAACGAACGGTCAAGTTACCTTTCAATATGCACCGACTAACGGTTTTGTTGCCACCTTAGATTACACGGCAAGCCTTGCCGTAACTGGCTCTAATACGGTGGGGTGGGGTATTTGGAATGAGTTTGGCGGTAACATTAACGCCTATGAGTTAGATGCCAATGGCACCGCGGTTTATGCCGATATTGGCGGTAATGATGCGTCGTTCACTGCAAATAGAAATACGACGGAAGTCGAGGCGCGTTCACTTGGATTAAATCTGGACTGGCAAATTAACGATAATTGGCATGTAGAGCTTGATTATCACGACTCAAAAAACGAAACCGATAATGGCGCAGATAAAGGCTTGGGTAGTGACGGTCAAATCATCTTAGGCTCAGATCAGTTGCTCACTAAGATTTATGATTATCGGCAGGGCGAAGTACCGCATGCAAATGTGCTTTGGAAAAATGGCACGAATGAACTCATGGCAAGTGAAATTGATTCTAACTTTAGCCAATTTATCCATTCTCCCGGAGAGGCGACAGTCGAGCAGTTACAACTTGATGCCACTTGGTTTAACGACAGTTTTGATATTGGCCTAGTGAGTGTGCAGTTTGGTGCTGCCCGTACTGAACAGTCAACTGGTGGGTATGAAGCGTGGAGTGGTCTACGAGGAGGACCGGGTTTTAATCCTTCGTTTAAAGAGATTTTCCCAGATAGTATGTTTACGCGCCATGAAACTGGTGATTTGCTAGACCAATTTGCTGGTGGTGGTAGTGACTTACAGCCGGGGTATTACTATACCTATGACTTTGATGAAGCGATTGCAAGGCAGCTTGCGTATCTTACAGAAGATGTGATCGGTGCTGACTACTACTCGGCGGATGCCTATTTTGATGGCATAGATAGCCAAAGTCGAGTTGATGAAACCACTGACAGCATCTACTTGCAATCCAAATGGGAGTTTGAATTCTCTGACTACTTTATGCAGATCAACGCAGGCCTTCGTTATGAACAAACGGATGTGACAAGTGTGGTGCGTCAGCGTGTGGAAACGCAAGTGAATTGGGACAGTCCATCTGAATGGATTATGCAATACGCTGCAGGCGGTGATGACAATTTCTTAACGCAGGAAGGGGATTACGACATTCTATTGCCGATGATCGATGTGCGTTTTGATATCACCGAAGATTTAATTGCACGAGCGTCTTGGGGCAAAACAATGTCGCGTGCGCCGCTTAGCAATCTCGCTGGTGGCAGAAGTTTGTCAGGCAGCCCAAAACCAGGAGCAAGAACTGGCTCTCGAGGCAATACAAATCTATTACCGTTTGAGTCGACCAACCTAGATTTTTCACTTGAATATTATTACAACGAAGGAAGTTACGCGTCACTTGGCTACTTCAAAAAAGAGGTCGATAACTTTATTCAAACCACAATCACGCAAACCACCATTGAAGGTCTTTACGATATTTACAATGGTCCAAGGTATAAACAAGCGATTGCAGACATTGAAGCCCGTGGAGAGCAGGCGACCAGTGATGCCATTTTTGCGCAAATGATCGCCAATGGTCATGGTAATGCCGATGGTAAAATTGAGCCAAGCAGTGACGATCCATTGATGGTATGGAACATCAGTCAGCCACAAAATACCGATAGCAAATCGGTTGATGGTTTTGAAGTGGCGGTACAGCACTTATTTGGTGAAACGGGATTTGGCCTTGGTGTAAACGCAACTTTTGTTGATGGCGATGTTGAGTTTGATAGTGAAAGCCTAGTGCAGCAAGCACCGCTGACGGGGTTGAGTGACTCGGCTAACTTCCAAGCATTTTACGAAAAAGACGGGCTATCGGTGAAGTTAACCTATGCATGGCGTGACGCTTATCTTATCGGGGTAGGTCAAGCGCAAGGCTCAGCAGATGCACCACCGCAATATGCCAAGTCTTACGGTCAATGGGACGTCAGTGTGAATTATGAAATTGATGAGCAGTTTACGGTGTTCTTTGAAGGTATTAACTTAAACAATGAAACCGAGCAAGGATATGGTCGTTATGAAGAGCAATTCTTATTTGCTCGTCAATACGGTCCGAGATACTCGGTTGGTGTGAGGTATACTTTTGAGTGATCTTTTTCGCATCAGTTCACTAATACCAATTTCACTTCATTAAGCAAATTGGTATAAAAATGCAGACCGATGAGTTTGCATTTTTGGCCCTGAACTACTTACTTCAGTAGGTGCGACTTCATGTCGCGCTCATCCAAGAAATATTGTATTGGGTAAGGCTAAGGCTAAGGCGAAGTCCGAAGCAGGGTATCATCGCATATTACTTTGTAAATTCATGATTTAGTGTGATGATGCAGTGAGTGTGAATCGGACATGTTTGCGGGGTTGATGTTTTGGACAATTATTTGCTGTTTGTAGGTGTCGCTTTGGCGACAATTTTATTACCGGGGCCTGCGGTGATGCTGACTATCAATAACTCAATTCAAAGAGGCTTTGCCAAGTCTTTAGCTGGTATTTGTGGTGTCGCGCTCGGGATTTTGATTGTCGCCGCGGTATCGGCATCAAGTTTAGGTGTGATCTTAGCCAGTTCCGTGTTGGCATTTACGGTCGTTAAATTTATTGGCGCTGCATATCTTTTCTATTTAGGCTACAAAATGTGGCGAACTAAAGGTGAAAGTTAAATAGGCAAGTCTATTGCTGCAAGTACGATGAAAAAGTGTTTTTTAGAAGGCTTCTTTGTTTCGATCACCAACCCTAAGGCTGTTATCTTCTTTATGTCTATCTTTCCGCAATTTATCAATGTGGAAAATGCCTTTATGCCGCAATTTATGTTGCTGGTTTTTACCTTTAGCCTGCTTGTATTTATGGTGCATATTTCTTATGCGGTGTTTTCTGGCCTTGCGAAGACTAAATTGTCGTCACCTAAGAGCATGACGATGATGAATAAAGTGAGCGGTGGCGTGTTTTTTGGGTTTGGCGCCGGTTTAGTTGCCGCCGGTAAGTAGTTTGAGTGGCTTAAAAATGTAAGCATACTCCCTTTTCCCGCGAGTAGTTAAAGGGAGCAAAGCTTGAATTCGGCATCGCTTAGTTCCGCACTACAGCAGACTTACTCGCCTTAGTGCGACTGGTTGGGCTACTTAGATTTGAATAAGCGCTTGAAGCACTCATTAAGCCAAAACAACCCAAAGTTGTTAATATGCCAATGACGACGTAAATAATAAAATCGATTACCATGATGTTGCTCATATCTAGTTCCTCTCCGTTGGTACAATGTGCATTAAATTCTGTGGGTTTCTACGTGTGATTCGACGACACGGAAACTCTGTGGGACCTCAAACTGAGGCAT
The DNA here is from genome assembly GCF_005886535.1 of Pseudoalteromonas sp. S2755. Taxonomy (GTDB): domain Bacteria; phylum Pseudomonadota; class Gammaproteobacteria; order Enterobacterales; family Alteromonadaceae; genus Pseudoalteromonas. The sequence continues at coordinate 15,521 of NZ_PNDS01000036.1, read as the reverse complement.
TAAGTTAAAAACAATCGCTGGGTACTTAAACTTTCTGTTTCTCGATGCGCTTGTAGGGCTTAAACAAGTGATATAAAGCGGCTCGCCATCCAAATTAAAATGAAAGTTATTGCTGCAATCTGACGATTGAGAATGCGGCCCTCTAGGCGTGCTCTGCGATACTAGGTTTTGTAATTCCTGCAGTTTACGCCAAACAGACTTATTAAAGTCGCTGTCATCTAAGTGTTGGCTTTGCTCAAAAACCGCAACAAACGCGGCACTTTTCATGTTGTTCAAATCTACCCTTTCGACGAAAGAATAGAGGTTCGTTATTAAACTGAAGTTATTGTGTCTTGAGGTTAGATCGCCAAAACCTAAAACCTCAATATTGTTAAACGCTAATTCGGCTCTATTACCACCACAAATGCATGGAAATTGCTGCTTGCTCACGAAATCAATAAAACTATCTTGCAGCTCGGATTGTGGTGTCATGTTTTATGCTCCTTTTGTTATTTGCACTAATTGGTTTTGGTGTTTTCCAATGCAGAGTTGCGAAATGCACTTAATTATTTATCACTATGTAAGCAAAGCTCGAACCATAAATGAACAAAACTAACTATTTGAATCTAAGGCAATTTTATTTTCTATATTTTAAAGGGGTAAATTTTTCACGTTTTATTCAGGTAAGAAGTACACGGTTGTAAAAATTGGTAACGGTGGGTTTCTCGCTTAGGGCAAGGTTTACGAGGGTTGGTTGTCATTGTCCCAGTAAAGGTAAGTTTTTGAGGTTTTTATAGTCCATTGCAATGGCGATACAACGGTAAAGTAGTGCGGTTGGTATGTCTTCTTCTAATTTAAGGACAATCGCTCGGTTTCCTTCAAATTGTAGCTCGTCGGAAAATAGTACTCTAAATGTATCAACTAGCTTCGTTTGGCAGTGAAAATAAAGATGATAGTTGGTAGGTGTTTTGGCTTTCCAAGCCATTCGGAAAGGGCTACCTGAGTTAACACTAAAGCTTAACTCTCCCCATTTTATTGCCTCAATCACCGCGCCAAAGTTTTGCTCACTGGCAACCTGCATAACGAGGCTACGCAGTGCCCTGATTTTTGCTTGTGCAGCAGGTGGATAGGTACTAATCACTGGTTCGGCTATAGTTGACATTCTGGCTCTTCCTTGGTGTTAGCTCATAAGGTAGAGTATTAAATTGAGCAGGTGCGGGCAAGTGTGTTCTTGGTGTGACTTTTTAAATCGCTTGTTTGTGTCCTGTAAAAAGAATAAACGAGCGCATCAGACAATTGGCTTATCTTAGATCTCTTAAATTCTAGTCCACATTAAAGTTGGCTCATTAGACACTAAAAAACGATGTGAACACAGCTTGGTGCCCACATCGTGTTAAGGGGACTAGTTGCAGCTTAGTGTCGGTGATGCTTCTGAAGAGATCTGTATCTCAGACAGCGTTACCTCGAGTATCCCAGCGGTTGAAAGCTCGAAAGGGACAACGGTTTTAGTGAAGTCCATCCCTTGGGTTGTAAAGCAATTGAGGTCAATGCTTAGTGATTGCCATTTGGTCAACGGCATCGCTTGAAGTTGCTTAGCAATATCGACTTTTGCGGTGCATGAGCCGTTTGCATCCGCTTCGCCTTCACAGCTCATCGCTACCCAAACCGGTTTATCTGGCGCAGCATCAACTTGTACTTTAAGGGTAAGGGCGCTGTCGGTTGGAATACTTGGGCTTATGTCTTCCCTAAAGTAGCTTTCACTGGCGAGTCTAAAGCCGCTGCGTCGACTACCGTCAAAAAGTAGCTGAATGGCATCTTCTTGTACTTCTCTGTCCGTTGTGCGGTAGCTAATACCACCGAGCGTATGGGTGTTGGCATTTATCAGTTGATTGTCGGCACTGCTGTATAAATGGCCTTGCCAAGGTTTATTGATTGACCTTACCAGTAAGTCTACACCGCTGGCGAGATTTGCTTGAGTTTGTATTTGCTCTGGTAAATTATCTGCTAGTACATTTTGGTCTGAATAACGTAAGCCAAAACCATAAGGTAAAAGCGGGTCGTAATTTTCATCTTGGTAATTTACGATTTGTGTCGGCGTTTTTGGCCAAGAATAACTAAGCTTGCCAGTAAAATCATACTTAACTTGGCCGTTTTTGTCGGCCAGTAATACGTCACTGATCCCAATTCCTTCAGATCCCGGTAACCATGCCGCCACAAATGCATCGGATGCGTTGAGTTCAGGGTTTACCCACATTGGGCGGCCACTGATAAACACCGTCACCGTAGGAATTCCTGCTTGTTTAAAGCGTTTAAGTAATGCGAGATCAGATTTATCAGACGGCTTGTATTCAAGTGTTGCTCTATCACCGTGGCCCTCTGCATAGGGGTCTTCGCCAAATACCACAATGGCAACGTCAGGCTTATCTTCAAAATCACCGCTAGTACTTAATGTGACGGTGCCACCAGCCGCCTCTGCTTGCTGCCTTATACCATCATAAATAGAAGTACCGCCCGGGAAGTCGGCATTGGTGTTGTTGGTACCTTGCCAAGTAATGCTCCAACCGCCCGATTGTTTGCCGATATTGTCGGCACCATCGCCTGCTAACAAAATATGTTGGTTTGGTTTAAGTGGTAATAGCTGATCTTTGTTTTTGAGTAAAACCAGTGACTCACGTACGGCTTGGCGCGCAACTTTACGGTGCGACTCTGCGCCAATGATTTCTGAGTTGCCAGCCAATGGACGATTTGCAGGACTTGGTTTTTCAAAAAGTCCCGCACGGAGTTTAACTCTTAAAATACGACTTACTGCATCATCAATGCGAGACTGCGCGATAGCGCCGCTTTTTGCTTGCGCTAGCGTATTGTTGTACAAGGCTTTCCAATCGTTCGGGGCCATGACAATATCAATGCCGGCATTAATGGCCTCTGCGCAGCTGTCGTTCGTACAGCCTTTTATTTGGCCGTGACCATTCCAATCGCTTACCACAAAACCATCAAAACTCATTCGCTCTTTGAGCACTTGGGTAAGCAAATAATGGCTGCCATGTACTTTTTCGCCATGCCAACTGTTAAACGACGCCATCACCGATTGTGCTCCGGCTTTAAGTCCGCCTACGTAGCCTTGAGCGTGAAGTGCAATTAATGCTTTTTCAGAGGCGATGTTGTCGCCTTGGTCGTCACCATCAACTGTGCCACCATCGCCGACAAAATGCTTTACCGTGCTGATCACGCGGCTCTTACCAAGAAAGTCCGCTTTAGGGTCGCCCTGTAAGCCTTTAACAATAGCGCTGGAATACGCTTTTACGATGTCGGGATGCTCCGAGTATCCTTCATAGGTGCGTCCCCAGCGATCATCACGTACCACTGCGACCGTGGGGGCAAATATCCAATCAATCCCGGTGGCTAATACTTCTTTTGCGGTAATCTGGGCGATTTTCTCAATGAGATCTGGGTTATTTGCCGCGCCAAGGCCAATGTTATGTGGAAATAGCGTAGCGCCAATGACGTTATTGTGGCCATGAACCGCATCCGTTCCCCACATGGTAGGAATAGTGCTGCCATCTAGGCTATCGTCAATCGATGCTTGGTAAAGCGCTTCGGCAAGTTTAACCCAATCAGCAGGCGTTGCATGTTTGTTGTTGTAAGGAAATGCGCCACCACCATTGAGATATGAGCCGAATCCGTATTCTCGCATTTCTGCGACGGTAATATTTCGAATCTCAGGCTGGATCATCTGCGCAACTTTTTGCTCTAGGGTCATCTTAGCGAGTATCGACCGAATTCTTTCTTCTAGATTGTTATCGGTTTGAATCGCAGGCGTCAGCGCTGGCCAGTTTTCCACTTGGCGAGCTGTAGCAACACTGGTTTTATTTGGACTTTCGGTACATCCGGTTAAGGTTGCGACAGCCATTGCAAGACTTAGCATGGTTATTTTCGTTTTCATGTCTTAATTACTCTTGAAACGCTGGGGAGTTGCGCCTTTTAATCCAAAGTAGGCGATGTAGATATAGCATAAAGCTGGCAGTAAGAATGATAGCTGCAGATTGATTCCGTCTGCTAGCATCCCTTGAAATAGCGGGATAACTGCACCGCCAACAATAGCAAGACAGAGAATACCAGAGCCTTGTGCCGTTTGTTTTCCAAGCCCATTCAACGATAAGCTAAAGATAGTCGGGAACATCACGGAGTTACAAAGCCCGACCGCCAAAATGCTCCAAAGGGCGAGCTGACCGCTGCTAAATACTGCGATAAGTACTAATGCAAATGCACAGGCTGCATTAAAGGCAAGCACGGTTCGACCCGATATTTTCTGCATGACTAACGCGCCAATAAAGCGTCCGACCATGGCTCCACCCCAATAATATGCGATGAGCTTTGCGGCTTGGGCTTCGGTCATGTTGCCAATGTCTGGTTGATGTAAGAAGCTAACGAGCGTTGAGCCAATTGCCACTTCAGCTCCAACATAAACGAAAATGCCGATTGCACCAAGCACCAGATGTTTATGCTGCCATGCCTTGATTTCGCCTGTGGTGACTTCCTCGGTAGTACTACTTAGCTGGGGAAGTTTGATAAAGGCAAAGATCAAAGCCAATGACGCGAGCATGGCTGCTAACATTAAGTAAGGCAATTGGGTTGCGCTGGCATTGCCCACCTCAACTGTGCTTCCCTCACTGAAGATGAGCATGGCGCCAAAAAATGGGGCGGCAGTCGTACCGAGAGAGTTAAAGGCTTGGGTCATGGTGAGTCGTGCAGGGGCGGTTTCGGGAGAGCCAAGTACACTAACAAAAGGGTTAGCAGCAACTTGTAGCACTGTGATCCCTGCCGCTAGTACAAATAGCGCGAATAAAAACACGCCGTAGATACCACTTTCAGCCGCTGGGTAAAAAAGCACACAGCCGATGCCTGCGGTAAGTAATCCAGTTACAATGCCTTTTTGATAGCCGATTTTTCCAACCAATTTACCAGCTGGCACCGAAACAACAAAATAGGCGCTAAAAAAGCAAAATTGGATCAGCATCGCTTGAGTGTAATTAAGCTCAAACGCGCCTTTGAGATACGGAATTAAAATATCATTCAAGCAAGTAATGAAACCCCACATAAAAAATAGTGAGGTGAGGGCCCCCAAAGCAAATCGGTACTGACCAGTATGGCCTGTGGCGATTGCTGCTGAAACCTGTGGTTGAGACGGTACGCTCACGACAAACTCCTAGTTGATTTTTTTTGGTAAAGCGCTTACATTTATAAAATGAAAGCGCTTACATTTTTAATGATGATTGCAGAAAGCGAACACGAATTCAAATAAAAAATGTTTTTGCCTTGCACTGTGACTAACACAACACGCTCGTACCTTGGCGTGAACACATAACTTGGAACGATTAACCATGAATAAAATTATCCTGCCAACACACTCGGCCATGTTGAAGGCAGACTATATTTTCGGCGTTGCGACTTCGTCATTTCAAATCGAAGGTGAGCGGCGTGGGCGTTGTGAGTCAATTTGGGATAGGTTTTGTGAACATGATGGCGCGATAAAGGATGGTAGTAACGGCGATATTGCCTGTGAGCATATATCTAGGTGGCAGCAAGATGTTGAACTCATAACCAGTTTGGGGGTTGACGCCTATCGCCTTTCTATTTCTTGGCCAAGAGTAATGAATGATGATGGCACGGTTAACGATGCAGGACTTTCATTTTACCAACAATTGGTCGATGCGTTGGTTGCTAAAGGCTTAAAAGTGTTTGTCACGCTATATCACTGGGACTTACCACAAGCGCTTGAGGATAAGGGCGGGTGGCTGAATCGAGAAACGGCTGTGGCGTTTGCAAGGTATACCGAGGTGATATGTAAAGCGCTTGGCGATAAAGTGTATGCGTACACCACGTTAAATGAACCATTTTGTAGTGCACATTTGGGGTATGAATTAGGTATTCATGCACCGGGCTTGCGCTCCCAAGCGGCGGGACGACAAGCAGCTCATCATCTGCTTCTTGCTCATGGTTTAGCGATGCAAGTGCTAAGAGCGCATTGCCCAAATAGCCTCCATGGAGTTGTGTTGAATTTTGCCAATGCGGATCCTGCGTCTACAGCGCATTGTGACGTGGAGGCGGCAAAAATCGCGAATGATTACTGTAATCACTGGTATATCAAGCCAATTCTTGAAGGGCAGTACCCAGATTTACTTGCCGAGCTCCCCAAGGACGTACAACCAGATATGCTAGCTGGAGATTTAGAGATTATTGCTGCCCCCATTGATTATCTTGGCGTGAACTATTACACCCGAAATATTTATCAATCTGATGGTAATGGATGGTATGAACAAGTTGAGCCTAGTGCCGAAACGCTCACTACAATGGGCTGGGAAGTCGTGCCAGACTCATTTTGTGCATTGCTTCGGGAGTTACATGCTGAGTACCAGTTGCCACCACTTTATATCACAGAAAATGGTGCAGCCTTTGACGACAAAATGGAAAATGGCGAAGTATTAGACGTGCAAAGGCTGGTTTACTTCCAATCTCATTTGCTCGCGGTTAATCAAGCAATGGAGCAAGGCGTTGATATTCGTGGCTACTTTGCATGGAGTTTAATGGATAATTTCGAATGGGCTGAGGGGTATACGCAACGCTTTGGCATTGTGTACGTTGATTATCATACTCAGCAACGAACCTTAAAGGCGAGTGCAAAAGCCTACCAAACGATGCTACTAGCGCGTAAATCAAGTGTCTAAAACTATGCGCATTTTGAGCCAAAATTGGTATAGTGCGCAGATACAACTGATGGAATAAAAGTAATAGATATGGCAACGATTTACGAAGTCTCAAAAGCTGCAGGGGTATCATTAGCCACGGTGTCACGGGTGATGAATGGCAATGCAAAGGTGAGTGAAAAAACCAAAGAAAAGGTGCTCGCGGCAATGTCAGAGTTAGGTTATAAACCTAATGCTATCGCGCAATCTTTGGCTTCTAACCGCAGTAACAGTGTGGGGCTTATGGTATCAGAGCTACACGGCTCTTTTTTTGGTGACATGATGAGCACCATAGAGAGCACGCTGAGAACGGCGGGCAAACATGCCATTATTGCGGCGGGCCACAGTGATGAAGAAAAAGAACAACAAGCTATCGAGTTTTTATTGGATAGGCGCTGCGATGCCTTAATTGTGCATGCAGAAGCAGTCAGTGATGAATATCTCATTGAGCTTGCGGGACGAGATGTAGAACTGGTGCTAGTGAACCGCCACATTCCAGAGTTGGCAGAGCGCTGTTTTTATACTGACAACGAACTGGGTGGATACTTAGCGACTGAGGCGCTATTGCAGCGCGGACATCGAGATATCGCGTATATCAGTGGACCGTTATTTAAGCTTGACGCCAAAGCGCGTTTGGCTGGTCATCAAAAAGCCTTAGCTGAATACCATGTGTCATTTGATCCTAAGCTCTCATTTGAAGGCGGTTATCATGAAACCGATGGCATCGCGGGATTTAATCATTTAATGCAAACAGGGCAGCGCTTTAGTGCCTTGGTTTGCGCAAACGATGAGATGGCATCAGGTGCGATGACTGCGGCCAGAGAAGCTGGACTTGATGTCCCATCAGCGCTTTCCGTTGTAGGCTTTGACGATGTGTTATTTACCAAATACCTTTACCCAAAACTCACCACCATAGATAACCCTATTCGTAAAATGGGCAATGCGGCCGCGCGTTGGGTACTTAAGCATGTGTATAAAGAGAAGCACCAACCCGATGTCGAAAATCTCTACCCACCAAGCTTAATCTTGCGCGATTCTATCGCCGTAAAAACAGAGTAATAAGCGATGACCAGCCTGTCGATATCCAATGCATTAAAGTACACCTTAATTGTGTCGTTAGGCGGGTTTATTTTTGGCTTTGATGCGTCGGTGATTTCGGGTGCAATTGGCTTTATCAGTGAGGCCTTTCAGCTCACCCCATGGCAGCAAGGGATAGTCGTGAGTGCACCTACCTTAGGAGGGTTGGTCGCAACACTTATTGCAGGACCGGTGGCAGACGCTATTGGCCGTAAGCAAACATTGCTGATGACCGCGTGTTTGTATTTTGTCTCCGCGATTGGCTCGGCTTTCGCAACTTCGTTTGAAGCATTGGTGATTGCGCGTTTCATTGGTGGAATGGCATTTTGTTCTTTGATGGTGGCGCCCATGTATATTGCTGAGATCAGCTTAGCGGATCAGCGCGGGCGTTTAGTATCGGTTAATCAGCTCAATATCGTCGTTGGCCTATTTATCTCCTATTTCACTAACTATTTCTTACTTCAGCTCAGTCATAGCGAAGCAATGTGGGTGTCTGGTTGGCAAATAGATACTCAAACATGGCGTTGGATGCTTGGTGTTGAGGCGCTGCCAGCACTGGCGTGGATTTTGTTGTTACTGTTATTGCCACGAAGCCCTCGGTGGTTATTGATGAAGGATCAGCAGCTAGAGGCTAAACGCACATTAACGCGATTATTTGGTAGCAACAATGCACAACAGCAACTTGATGCTATTCAAGCGGCGTTACCTAAACTGCAACTGAGTAGTTTGTCGCTTGCGCGCAAAATGGGCAGTTTGTTTAGTAAGCGACTTCGTGTCCCTTTGATGGTAGGGGTTGTGCTTGCCATCGCGCAGCAAGTCACCGGGATTAATGTGGTGTTTTTTTATGCCCCGACCATTTTTGAGCAAAGCGGTATTGGTACTGATGCTGCATTCATGCAAGCGATTTGGATTGGTCTGATCAATGTGGTTTTTACCATCGTTGCGCTACTGACCATAGATAAGCTCGGACGGCGGCCGCTGTTACTTATTGGATTAACGGGCATTTGCTTTAGTATGGCGCTGTGTAGCTGGGGCTTTAAGCAAGCAAGTTATCAGCTAAATACAGCGCATATTGCTGAAATTAAGACAGAAGTAGCCGATTTTCCTGCGCATGCATTAGCGCCAATATTAGGCCAGACTTTCACCTCCGACGTTGCATTTAATGACGCGATAAAGCAGCGTTTAACTGCAGACGAGTATCGGCAATACAAGTCAGTGATTTTCGCACACAGCATTAATATGCCAGCAAAACTGGTTTTGCTTGGGATTTCTCTTTTTGTTGCGTCGTTTGCGATGTCGCTGGGGCCAGTCATGTGGGTAATGTTTTCGGAGATATTTCCAAATGCAATTCGAGCCGTTGCGATTTCCGTTGTCGGTGTGATTAATAATGCCGCCAGTTTTACCGTACAATTGGTGTTTCCGTGGGAGCTTGAATATTTAGGGGCAAGCACCACCTTTTTATTGTACAGCCTGTTTTCATTGCTTTCGTTTGCGCTGGTATTTTTGTTTGTGGAAGAAACCAAAGGTAAGAGCTTGGAGCAGCTAAGCGAAAGTTTGGAAGCAAGAGCAGGTTAGCAAAACCCGCGATAAAATATTTTTTCATGTAATTTTTTTGTAAACGATTTTTCATGTTTGGGATTTATTATCTTTCTTGGACTAGTCCAGAAATTCACATTTAAAGGAAAGATAATGAAATTACCCGTGCTTAGCAGTGCATTACTTGCACTTTCATTTACCGCAAGTGCAGATGCATTTGAAAACAAAGTATTACTCATTGGTATCGATGGCCTGCAATACGAAAAAATTGGTGCCAATAATACACCGAACTTTGATCGCCTATATCTAACTCAAGCTTACACTGGCGGGATCGCAAAAACACAAACACAGCAAAAAACCAAAAGTGGCCCAGGTTGGGCGACAATTTTAACTGGGGTTTGGGTGAATAAGCATCAAGTGCCGAGCAACGACTCAGGCCTAGCAAACAAAGCCTATCCCAGCCTTTATCGTTACATCGCAGAACATGATGCGAACGCCGATATCTCAAGTTTTAGCACTTGGGGACCTATTCATACGCAATTCTTCAGTGATGATGTTGCCTTGATGGACAGGAGATCGGAGGGAGGCAGCGATGATGATAATTTAAATAAAGCGCTGGCTACCTTAAACAGCGGCTCACCAGATTTTGTCTTTTTACATTTAGATGAACCGGACGCTGTGGGCCACAGCTTATGCTTTGGTTCTGCCTACAATAAATCGGTAGAAGATGCAGACAAGCGACTGGGTAAACTGCTCGACGCGGTTGAAGCAAGAGAGCAAAACGGTGAGAACTGGTTGGTGATGGTCACGACCGATCATGGCCGTACACCGGTTGTTGGTTGTCATCATGGTGAGCAAACTGAGCCGGAAAAAACCATCTTTATCGCCACCAACAAAGTGTTGAATAAAGAATTTAGCTCAAAAGATGTTAATCCTGCTAATACCGACTTCTCTGGTTTATATGGCTATCCAGCACAAACAGCGATTGTACCGACGATTTTATCTTACATGGGCATTGAAACAAATGTGCAAGCGGGTTTTGAAAGCACGTCGATGTACGGTGATTTAGGAATTCGTAAACTCAATTATGCCAATAAACTATTTACGTGGCTAAATGGTGCGAATGCGCAAACACGTGTTTATCGAAATAATCAACTGATTGAAACTTTGCCTGCGGGTGTTGCCCAGTGGCAAGATCCGCAGCCCGTATCTGGCATCAATAACTATAGCTTTGAGCAACAGGGTGTGCATGTTGGTTATCGAGTTACTGAGCTGAAACTCAGTGCGGCGCATCAGTGGCACAATACTAAAAGCTACTTTTTCTCTGAAGATGCGCGCTACTGGCGTTACAATACTGTGCTTGATAAAACGGATGATGGTTATCCGGTATCGGTAACCAATGGCAACTGGCCGGGACTTGGCGATTATGCAGAACAAATTCGTGCGAGTTTTTATAAAGACAGTGATACGGTGTACTACTTCCTATCGGATGGTCAATACCTGAGCTATGACGTACAGAGCGATAAGGTACGAGCAGGTTATCCAAAAACAATTGATAACAATACTTGGCCGGGACTTGCCGCCTACGCAAATAAAATAACCGCAACCCTTCGTTGGACGTCCGATAAGGTGTACTTCTTCCTAAATGATGGTCAATACTTACGCTATGACTTGGGAGATGACCGAGTGGACAGTGGGTATCCCAAAGCTATCAACGAAAATACTTGGCCGGGACTTGGTGCCTATGCGACAAAGATAAGTGCAGCATTAAAGTGGAACGACACGCGTGCCTATTTCTTCTTAGCTGACGGTCGCTATCTAAGATATAGCATTACTTTTGACAAAGTGGATGCGGGTTATCCTAAAGCCATTGATAATGGCACTTGGCCCGGGTTGCAGTAAACACTGCAAAAGTAACGGATCTTGAAGGGAGTGAACAACTCCCTTTTTCATCTTGTTTTATACTTCAATGCGCGTTTTTCAGTTATGCTGTGCGCTCCTCTTTTGACAAGGATAAGATTGATGGATTTTAGATCTGATACGGTTACGCAACCGACCCCCGCCATGAAACAAAGCATGTTTGACGCGCCGTTAGGTGACGACGTTTATGGTGATGATCCGACAGTGAATGCACTTGAACAGTTTGCGGCTGAGCGTCATGGTTTTGAGGCAGCGCTGTTTACCAGCTCAGGCACGCAAGCAAACCTGCTTGCACTGATGAGTCATTGTGAAAGAGGGGATGAATATCTATGCGGCCAACAGGCGCATAATTATAAATTTGAGGCGGGTGGCGCCGCTGTGCTTGGCTCTATTCAGCCGCAACCATTGGAAAACGAGGCCGATGGCAGTATTTGCTTAGAAAGAATTAAGCAAGCGATTAAACCTGACGATTTTCATTTTGCGAAAACTAAGTTGCTTAGTTTAGAAAACACCATTGGTGGTAAAGTATTAAGTCTAGAATATATCGCACAAGCCAGAGCGCTGTGTGATGAGCGAGGCTTAAAGCTTCACCTTGACGGTGCAAGGGTCTACAACGCTGCAGTCTCGTTAAAGGTTGATATCACAGAAATCGTAAAGCATTTTGATTCATTTACCATCTGCTTATCTAAAGGGCTTGGCGCGCCGATTGGCTCGTTATTGCTTGGTGATAAAGCATTGATAGAAAAGGCGAGAAGGCTTAGAAAAATGCTTGGTGGCGGTATGCGTCAGGCGGGCATGCTCGCGGCGGCTGGTCTTTATGCTTTGCAACACAATGTAGAGCGTCTTGAGGAAGATCATCAAAACGCGCAATATTTAGCTGAAAAACTTGAGCAACTGCCAGGGTTCAAGCCATGTAAGCACGTAGTACAAACAAATATTATCTTCGCTGAAGTGGAAGCTAGCATTGATCTTTTTGCGATAGCAAAGCAATTAAAGGCAAAGGGCATTAATATCACTCCTGGGTATCAAGGCATGCGATTTGTGACGCATATGGGAGTGAGCCGCGCCGATGTGGATGAGCTAATAGCAGAACTCACTAATTTGTTGATGTGATAGGTGTTACACTTCTTTACACTTAACGTATTCTATTTGGGAACGATTACTGCTAGTTTTGTGCGAAAGTTATATAAGGAAAATTTAATGTTCTCTTCGTTGATAAAGACCACTTTTGGTATTTCTGCTTTGCTAATTAGCACCGCAAGTGTTGCCAATTCGGTCGATTTTTCTGCTGGTACTGGCTATCCATTTTTTGGTCAAATCGAACTTTCTCTTCCACAAGCAGATAGTCATAGTCGGTGGTATGGAAATTACCTTATTGGTTTAGATGATGGGTTTTCTGTAGGTTATGAAAAAGCGGTATCCGAAAACAACAAACATGCATTAGGTGTGGTGCTTGGTGCATTAGGGGCGAGAGATGCAGGCCCAGTATGTAAAGAAGAGGGCACTGTATGTGATATTTTCGAGCCGCTTATCGATCTCTTTGATAGTGAAACAACAAATGGTATCGGTGTAAGTTATAGCTACTATTTTACCAGTATCAATCAACCAGGTTGGCGGGTTAAATTGGTTGCAGGTTATGGTGAAAGTGATAGACATAACGTTGATCGTGCTGATGGCAGGTTAGTTTTTAGCTATCAGTTTTAAGCCATCGCCCTATTACCAATGGTCTCGGTTCTAGGGCGATTTAGTTCTTATAATTTAATCGTTAAAACTTGTATTTTACGTTGGCGCTGATGGTTCTGCGCTGTCCGTAAAAACAGTCTCCGCGGTACAGACAGCTGGTGATAACCGTTTTATCGCTGACATTATCGACTTGCAAACTGAATTGATATTGTTCAATGTCATAGCCAATCATCATATCAATAAGCGTAAAATTGTCGGTCACTAATTGCTGATGTAGTGTTTGACCGTTTAGTTCAACTGTACGACTGCCATCGTAGGTTTCTCCCACATGTCTGATACCGGCTCCAAACTTAAGTCCAGGAAGCCATTCGTCCGCGCGGTACGTCGCCCAAATTGAAGCTAAGTGTTTAGGTGTTGCTGAGAGCTGAGCATCATCTGTGATTAATGTAACCAAGTCTTGTGCTGCATAGAGTTCTGTGGACGATAGCGGAGAAACGTTTTGTTTCGTATCTAAATAAGAGTAAGCGGCATAGATATCAAGGTGCTGCCATTCAAGCTGGGCTTCAAGCTCTAATCCTTTTACTGCAATTTCACCGTCTTGTACTTCAAACTCAGGGGAAACTTTTCGTATTTGATTTTTGTCTTTAATTTCAAATATAGAAGCAGTGATAAGGTGTTCAGTACCCGTTGGCTGATATTTCAAGCCAAGTTCAACTTGCTCGCCCTCAAGCGGTTTATATGCGCCACCTTGTGGTTTTTGTCCAAATACGGCCTTAAATGATTCAGAATAGCTAGCATAGGGTGCTATGCCATTCTCAAACTGGTAAAGCACACCGATCCTACCTGTTGTGGCATTCTGACTATTTTTGATTGCACCTACCGTTTGCACCTGATTTGAAACGTCATCATAGCGAAGTGCCGCATTGAGTACCCAGCTGTTTACTTCCGCAGTAACTTGCGCATAAGCACCAAGCTGCTTGTTATTTAGCGTATTTTCTGGGTTATCGACAACCGCTGTTGGTAACTCAGTGCTTTGTCCATAGACTGGGTTATATAAGTCTAGTGGTGCAGCAACGCCGCGGCCGCGATCAGAATCCGTATCCGCATCTTGGTAATCAACACCCGAAACCATAGTTAATCTCACCGTATCTAGTTCCAAATATTTATGGAATTGAAGATCCATCGTCACACTACGTGCACTTGAATCGGTGAGGCTGGCGATACGCTTAACAGTGCGTTTGTCGGCTTCAAATTTTGGTGGCCAAGAATAAATGGTACGGTACTCGGATGAACTATCGCTGTAGCGACCGGAGAACTTAATATGTGTGTCTAAATCAAAGCTGTGCTCAACGATAGCGGTGATCGCTTGTTGCTCAGTATCATATTTATCCCAGCCAGGCTCGCTGACGAAACGTTCACTGGGAATTTGGCCATATTGTGCAGGTAGAATAGTGCCTTCATGCGGGAAGAATTGCGTTGAAGAGCCTGATTCATTTCTTTGAAGGTTGGCAAGTAAGGTAATTTTAGTTTCATCTGAAGCAAGCCAGCTAAAGCTTGGTGCAAGCATCAGGGTGTTGTCATCAACATAATCGGTCTGCGTGCCGCTGTCTCGATACATGGCAACAGCACGTGCTTGATACTCTTGCTGCTCACCAAATGTGGTGTTGTAATCAAGTGCTAGTTGCTTACGGTCGTAGTTGCCTAGTTGTGCCCAGATCTCACCTTCAGTGTCTGCTTTTGGCAATTTTGAGACTGCGTTGACGATACCACCTGTAGACCCTTGGCCGTAAAGTACTGATGAAGGACCTTTTAAGATCTCTACGCTTTCAAGTGCATAAGGGTTAGTACGGGTATTGTTGTAATTGCCAAACAATTTTTGCAGGCCGTCAACATAGAGCAAGGGGTCGACGCCACGAATTTTAGACCAGTCGCCTCGAGTATCAACACCATACGGCCCATTATAAACGCCCGCAACATATCCAATCGCGTCTTGTAGCGTTTCTGCACCTAAATCAGAAATACGTTGTGCGGTTAATACCGAAACTGAAACTGGCGTTTTGACGATAGGAATCGCTGTTTTTGACGCAGTAGCACTAACGTAAGAAATCAGGCCTCTTGGACTAACTTCGATGATTTCAATGTCGTCTTTATTTTGTTTGGTTTGCTCTTGTGCAATTGCGGAGCAAGACAACGCCAATGCAACACTGGCAATAAGGGTTGGATATTTGTATTTAAATGAGCGCATGATTAATCCCTGTGATCTAAGTTTGCACAAATGATATTGCAGATGAGAGTGATTATCAATGTCAATTGTTCTGTATTTTGCAAAAATTACAAAGCTTTATTCTAGACTAAGTATTGTTATGCCCTATATTTGGGTGGCGTTCAGAAGCACAGCGCTTTGAGCAGTATTTAACGTTTTCCCAGTCTCTTTGCCATTTTTTCCGCCAATAAAAGGGGCGTCTGCAAATAGGGCATATTTTATACGGTAGGTTTACTTTCTTATGAGCCATTTAAGGTTGATACCAATTAGTCTTAATACTTGCTCAATTTGAAGGAGCCAATCTGACGCTAACTGCGTTA
>NZ_PNDS01000035.1 GCF_005886535.1 Pseudoalteromonas sp. S2755 | reverse complement strand
AACCGTAGCAGCGGGTTTATCCCGCGACTATATCCCGTGCCAAATTAAGACGACAAAGCAACTAAACCACCTCAGTAAGTACTTCCCACCACTTACCATATTTTATTCTTCTTCTCTTGCTTCTTGATTGATGGTATTGCCTTTATATGGCAGAATATAGGCTTATTTATGTGCATTTAAGTGGCGCTATAATTAGTTTTAAACTAAGCCGCGCATACTGATTTTCTTCGTCTACGCTATCACAGTAAACAAGATTACAGATATTGAGCAGCTGTGGAGCCTGTGGCAAACCTCAGTACTCCTCGCAATTGGTATTATTATCATGACTATCAAAGCGCGCTTTTACGTGTTAAAACAAAACGATGAGCCGGGGATTAGCGTTCCGGCTCATTTTGATCTGGCAGCACAAACTGCGGCGAGCTTATATCAAGCTGGACACCGTATCTTTGTTAACGTCGATAATACTGACGACGCTCATTTATTCGATGAGCACCTTTGGTGTTTTGACGCAGACAGATTTGTGCCCCACAACTTACAAGGCGAAGGCCCCAAAGGCGGCGCACCAGTGGAAATCGGCACTATGCCTCCTGCTGCTCGTCGCCCCGTGCTTATTAATCTAGCTCGGGTCGTCCCTGACTTTATTCGTCGCTTTGAACAGGTGATAGATTTTGTGCCTGTTGAAGCCAGCGCTAAGCAAGCCGCACGAGAACGCTTTAAGCAACTTCGTGCACTTGGCGCAACAATTTCCACTGAAGACATTGAGAAATAGCATTTTTAGGGTTCTGTGTAATGGATAAAACCTACAATCC
Source organism: Pseudoalteromonas sp. S2755 (assembly GCF_005886535.1). Lineage (GTDB taxonomy): Bacteria > Pseudomonadota > Gammaproteobacteria > Enterobacterales > Alteromonadaceae > Pseudoalteromonas. The sequence goes on along the minus strand of NZ_PNDS01000035.1, from coordinate 47,631 downwards.
ACAAGATATTGAACAGTCTTTATATCAAGACTGGGAGTCAAATGGCTACTTTAAGCCATCAGGCAATGGTGACGCATACTCGATTATGATCCCACCGCCGAATGTCACAGGTAGTCTACACATGGGCCACGCGTTCCAAGACACTATCATGGACACTTTGATCCGCTATCAGCGTATGAAAGGCAAAAACACGCTATGGCAAGTGGGTACTGACCATGCTGGTATCGCCACTCAGATGGTTGTTGAGCGTAAGCTTGCAGCCGAAGAAGGTAAATCACGCCATGATTTAGGCCGTGACGAATTCATCAATAAAATCTGGGAATGGAAAGAGCAATCAGGTGGCACAATCACCAAACAGTTACGCCGTTTAGGCGCGTCTGTAGATTGGGATAGAGAACGTTTTACGATGGATGACGGCCTGTCTGAAGCGGTAAAAGAAGTATTCGTTCGCCTATATCAAGATGACTTAATCTACCGTGGTAAGCGTCTAGTTAACTGGGATCCTAAATTACACACTGCGATTTCTGATTTAGAAGTTGAGAATAAAGACAAGCAAGGCCATATGTGGAATTTGCGCTATCCACTTGCGGATGGCGTAACCACTAAAGATGGTAAAGACTACATTATCGTAGCAACCACTCGTCCAGAAACCATGCTTGGCGACACTGGCGTTGCAGTAAACCCTGATGATGAACGTTACCAAGACTTAATTGGTAAAGAAATTCTACTTCCTATTGTCAACCGTCGCATTCCTATCGTTGCTGATGAACATGCAGATATGGAAAAAGGCACGGGCTGCGTAAAAATCACGCCAGCACACGACTTTAACGATAATGAAGTTGGTAAGCGCCATGAGCTGCCAATGATCAACGTGTTCAACAAAGACGCGGCTGTTCTGAATACGGGTGAGTGCTTTACTTTTGATGGTAAGCCACTTGAAGCGATGGATGCACCAATCCCAGAGCGTTTCCACGGCCTTGACCGTTTCGATGCGCGTAAGCAAATCGTTGACGAGTTTGAGCAGCTTGGTCTACTTGAGAAAATCGACGATCACAGTCTAACCGTTCCTTACGGCGACCGCTCTGGCGTAGTTATCGAGCCATTACTTACCGATCAGTGGTATGTTCGCGTTGCTCCTCTTGCAGAGCCTGCGGTAAAAGCGGTAGAAGATGGCGATATTCAATTTGTACCTAAGCAATACGAGAACATGTACTTCTCTTGGATGCGTGATGTTCAAGACTGGTGTATTTCCCGTCAGCTTTGGTGGGGCCACAGGATCCCGGCATGGTATGACAGCGAAGGTAATGTATATGTTGGTCGTGACGAAGCTGAAGTTCGTCAAAACCATAACCTGGATGCGAGCGTAACGCTGACCCAAGATGAAGACGTACTAGACACTTGGTTCTCTTCTGCACTGTGGACTTTCTCAACATTAGGTTGGCCTGAAAACACGGAAGATCTAAAGGTATTCCACCCTTCAGATACCTTGGTGACTGGTTTCGACATTATCTTCTTCTGGGTAGCTCGCATGATCATGATGACCATGCATTTCATCAAAGATGAAGATGGTAAACCTCAAGTGCCATTTAAGACCGTTTATGTGACTGGCCTTATTCGCGATGAAAATGGCGATAAGATGTCTAAGTCAAAAGGTAACGTGTTAGATCCACTAGACATGATTGACGGTATCGATCTTGAGAGCCTAGTGACTAAACGTACTGGCAACATGATGCAACCACAGCTTGCAGCAAAAATCGAAAAGAATACGCGCAAAACATTTGTCGATGGTATTGAAGCACACGGTACTGATGCATTGCGTTTCACTCTTGCAGCAATGGCGTCAACGGGACGTGATATCAACTGGGATATGAACCGTCTTGAAGGTTACCGTAACTTCTGTAACAAGCTTTGGAATGCTAGCCGTTATGTATTGATGAACACAGAAGAACAAGACTGTGGCTTCAACGATAACGAAAAAGTGTATTCTCTAGCGGATCGTTGGATTTTAGGTCAATTCCAAAATACAGTTAAGGTGTTCTCTGAGCACTTGGATAACTATCGCTTTGACCTTGCGGCAAACACTATTTATGAGTTCACATGGAACCAGTTCTGTGACTGGTATCTAGAGCTAACTAAGCCAATTCTATTTAAAGGTAATGAAGCGCAGCAGCGTGGTACACGCCATACGCTTATCACCGTGTTGGAAGGCTTACTTCGTTTGATGCACCCACTAATGCCTTATATCACAGAGACAATTTGGCAACGTGTAGCACCAATCGCAGGTGTTGAAGCAAAGACGATTATGCTTGAAGCGTTCCCTGTATTCGACGAAAGCAAAGTTGATGCGCAAGCGATGGCGGACCTTGAGTGGGTGAAGCAATTTATTATCGCTATCCGTAACATTCGTGGTGAAATGGACATCAGTCCAAGTAAGCCGTTAAACGTGCTACTTACTGGTGCAAGCGAAGATGACAAACGTCGTCTAGAAGAAAACCAAGCTTTCTTAAGCGCATTAGCGAAACTGGAAACAGTAGACTTACTCGCAAGCAAAGACGAAGCACCAGCTTGTGCAACTGCATTTATTGGCGACCTTGAGATTATGATCCCAATGGCAGGCCTGATTGATGTTGAAGCAGAGCTTGCGCGTATTGCTAAGCAGCTTGAAAAAGCAGAAAAAGGTCTTGAGCAGGTTGAAAAGAAACTCGCAAATGAAAAGTTTGTAAGTAACGCACCTGAAGCAGTACTTGCTAAAGAAAAAGCGAAATTAGCTGAGTTTAGCGATGCAAAAACGAAGCTACTTGAACAAAAAGCAAAGATAGAAAGCTTATAATCGCTTTCTATCTTTGCTGGTTTTATACCATTTCAAAAATTAAAAAAGCCGCATATTGCGGCTTTTTTAATGACTAGATTGGTATGAGATTTACTGTTGCTCAAATAGACTATCGGTACTTAACCCCTCGTGTTGTAAAATGTCTTTTAAGCGTCTCAACGCCTCAACTTGAATTTGTCTTACACGCTCTCTTGTTAGCCCGATTTCGCGACCAACATCCTCAAGCGTAGACGGTTCATAACCAAGCAAACCAAAGCGTCGCGCGAGCACTTCTCGCTGTTTTGGATTTAACTCTCCCAGCCAATCAACAATGTGCTTATTAATATCGTTGCTCTGCACTTCGGTTTCCGGACCACCGCCCTTTTCATCCGCGATAATATCGAGCAGTGCTTTGTCATTTTCACCACCAATAGGCGTATCAACCGAAGTGATCCTTTCGTTTAGGCGGAGCATCTTACTGACTTCTTCGACGGGTTTGTCGAGACATTCAGCGATTTCTTCTGCGGTCGGTTCATGGTCCAGCTTTTGCGTCAATTCACGTGCAGTACGTAGGTAAACATTGAGCTCTTTGACAACATGAATAGGTAAACGAATGGTACGAGTTTGGTTCATGATCGCACGTTCAATGGTTTGACGGATCCACCAAGTTGCATAAGTAGAAAACCTAAATCCACGTTCCGGATCAAACTTTTCCACCGCTCGGATGAGACCTAGGTTACCTTCCTCAATAAGGTCAAGTAATGCCAAACCACGGTTGTTATAACGACGAGCGATTTTAACCACTAATCTCAAGTTACTCTCTATCATCCGTTTACGTGAGGCTTCGCACCCCTTTAACGCTTTACGCGCAAAGTAAACTTCTTCTTCTGCACTGAGCAGCGGGGAAAATCCAATTTCACCTAAATAGAGCTGAGTAGCATCTAAGTTTTTAACCACTTCTTCTTTGGCAAAAACTTCTTCGTCGTCTTCGAGGTCTTCAAGTAATTCGTCTTTCGGTTCGTCAATATTATCATCTTCGAACTTGTCTAACTCTGGAGTAGATTTTGTAGGTAATTTTGCAGTGTGAGCCATAAGTATTCTCCCCAAGCGAATAAAAGTAAGGGTACTCGAACCAATCGATGTACTCGCATTACTTTATGGCAAATATTTTGCCGGGTTTACAGCTTGACCTTTAAACCGGATCTCAAACCTAAGCGCCGTCTTAGAAGCATCTGTACTACCCATTTCGGCAATTTTTTCCCCAACTTTAACTTTTTGCTGTTCTCTGACGAGTAACTTAGCGTTGTGGGCATACGCACTTAGGTAATCATCTGTATGTTTCAGAATGATTAAATTACCATACCCACGCAACGCACTCCCTGCATATACAACTACACCGCCAGCAGCAGCCTTAACTGAAGTACCCGGTTTATTAGAGATCTCCAACCCCTTATAACCATTCTCTTTAACAGAGAAGTGACGAGTCACCTTGCCTTCAGCAGGCCATTTCCATAGTACCTTATTATTATACAAAGCCTTGGTACTACTAGATTTTTGTGTGGCTTGTCTTTGAACATACTCTCGTTGATTTGGCTTATCAAGCTCTTTTTTGGGGCTTTTGTTACTTTTTTGTTTTAAAGACTGAGACTTGTGGTTTACTTTCGTGTATTTTGTGTTCTTTTTGTTTTTATTTTTGGGATATTCTAGACGAATGATCTGATTGGGGTAGATCGTGTACGGAGGCTTAATTTTATTGATTTTCGCGAGTGTTCTTACATCTTTGTTCGCACTAAATGCAATTGCAAATAAAGTATCGCCTTTTTTTACTTTGTAACGACTTCCGTTAATATTAATTTTATGTGTCGAAGTGGTCTTACCAGAGTATAAAGTTGTTACAGGTGCAGGTGTATGATTTGATGAGCAGGCAACAAGCAGGCCGCTTAGATAAATCGATATGATGACCTGAGACTTGTGCATTACTTATATTTTCCAGTGCTACTATCAACGACTATCATATCAATTTAACTTAATTTTGCTTGGTTTTCACACTCTACATGGAAAAATAGTTATATTTTATGGAGTTATTTTAAAGCCTACAAAATTAACCGACTTCGCCAGCGACTAAAGGCACAAAGCGTACCGGTGCGAGGGCATGACGAATAAACTGCTCACCCTGTTTGACAAACAAGGTGAGTGTTTGCGCTTCAACCCCGATGGGAATGACCATGGCACCGCCTTCTTCTAGTTGCGCCAACAACTCATCTGGAACTGATTGTGCAGCGGCTGTAACAATGATCCCCGCAAAGGGCGCTTTTGAAGCCCAGCCTTTCCAACCGTCTCCATGTTTCATGGTAACATTGTATAAGTCCAGTAAATGCAGCCTTCTTCGGGCTTGCCACTGCAGCGACTTTATCCGTTCAATGCTAAAGACCTGCTCAAACACTTGCGCGAGCACGGCGGTCTGATAACCAGAGCCCGTACCCACTTCCAATATGCGCCCTTTAACACCCACTTGCTTTAACACTTCAGTCATTTTTGCGACGATAAAAGGTTGAGATATCGTTTGCCCTTGGCCGATAGGAAGTGCTGTATTTTCATATGACTTATGTTTAAGCACTTCATCGACAAACATATGCCTAGGTGTGTTTGCGATGGCATTGAGTACCATTTTATCTTCTACGCCTTGCTGTTTTAGCAGTTCCACCAGCGCGTTGGCACTGCCCTGATAATTACTCAGCACATACGCCTCTTAAGATAACCAGCTCGCCACGGCATCTAAGCTCTCATAAGCCGTCATGTCTACCTTGAGCGGTGTGATAGCAGCATAACCGTTGCTTACAGCATGAAAATCCGTGCCTTCACCAGCGTCACTTTCATGACCTAACGTGCCATACCAGTAAACACTTCGACCCCACGGGTCTATTTGTTCGGTCATGGTATCCGCTTTATGACGTGAGCCCAGTCGAGTGACTTTAATCCCTTTTAAGTCACTTAACGGAATATCAGGGACGTTGATATTAATGATTTGGTCTTTTGGTAGCGGGTGGTTTGCAAGCTTTTTAATGATCTCTACCGTGACATGTGCTGCCGTTTCGTAGTGGGCTTCATTTTTAGAGCAAAGAGAAACGGCAATCGCGGGCAAGCCCATATGTCGACCTTCAGTGGCCGCCGCAACGGTACCTGAGTACAGCGTATCATCGCCAAGGTTAGCGCCATTGTTGATCCCTGCAACGACTAAATCCGGCAATTCATCCATCAGTTTGTTCACTCCAAGGTGAACACAGTCGGTTGGCGTGCCATTTACGGAGATAAAACCATTATCTAGCGTCGTTGCTCTGAGTGGGTTTAATAAGGTTAACGAATTACTTGCACCGCTACAATTCCTATCTGGACCAATGACGGTTACGTCCGCGATTTGTGATAACGCTTGATACAAGATAGCAATGCCCTTGGCGTGAACACCATCGTCATTACTCAATAGGATCTTCATATTTCACCTCTTTTTCTTGTTAGACAATGAGTATCTCACTGCTGTATCGACTCTTCATGTTTATTAAACTTTTTACTGGCATCTTTATGATTAACAAGCTCTCTGAGCAGCGCCGTGGCAAAAGTTCCTTTTGGTAAACTGAATTCAAGGGTTAGCGTACTGTCGTCAGCCATACTTACCTTAAGCGCTTCGGGTATTAATCTGAGTGCTCTACGCTCATTTTTCATCCCAAATTCTGCCAATCCTTCGTGCCATTTAGCAAAAGGTGCCAACCATTCACGCTCTTGCGGCAATAAGCCCTTTTCACCTTTACCAACCAATGGCGCAGAAAGCAGAATGTCGCCATTTAGTAATCGCTCAATGAGCTCGCAATCAATCTCTGAATCAAAAAAGGCGTTACTACCGCTCAGTAAAAAGATTTCACGGTGCCAAGTCGTTGCCAAACCATGCTCTGCCACGCGGCGACTGACAACTTCGTTGAACAGATGAGAGCGAGCGGCTGAAAGCACCAGCCCTCGGAGCTTTTTATCGCGGATCTTTTCACCGTCAAATAACCTACCTGCCATGGCTAAGTTGTGGCCATCATGACCAAAACGTTGTTCTCCAAAATAATTAGGAACCCCTTGGCGTACGGCATTAATACGCGACAGAATATCAAGTGGAGCAGTCACGTTTCTGAGGGTAATGGCAAAGCGATTGCCCTTATGACAACCTGTTTTTAACTTTCGATTGTGCCGCATTTGTTGCACCACAAAAATAGAGTCACTATTTAATGCACTAAAATCTATCGACTTTTTAATTGGCACCGGCACACTAAACCACTGCGTACAAACACCGTGCCTGTCTTTAATCCCAGCATAGCTGACATCTCGCGGTGAAATTTGGGCAAATTCTGCAAGCTTTTTAGCGACAAATGCAGTGTTTTCTCCCTTTTTTATGATCTGCAAGCAAACGTGCTCACCTTCGCCAGTAAAAGGAATATCTAAAATTTCTTCGACTCTAAAGTCTTCTGGTTGTGACTTATAATCGCCGTCAGATAACGGTTTGCCATAAAGATAATTGAGTGTCTTCATGCTTTTACCAATAGCACCACGGCATGGCTTGAGATCCCTTCTTTACGTCCTTCAAAGCCCAGTTTTTCGGTGGTGGTTGCTTTAACATTAACTTGGTCTAGCTGCGCTTCACAGTCCGCAGCAAGATTACCGCGCATCGCATCAATATGCGGTCGCATTTTTGGTGCTTGTGCGACAATCGTGACGTCGATATTACCTATTTGATAGCCAAGCGTTTTCACTTGTTCCATCACGCGGCGTAATAAAATACGACTGTCGATATTTTCAAATTCACTCGCGGTATCAGGAAAGTGCTTACCAATATCTCCCAGCGCAAGCGCACCCAACAAGGCGTCACACAAAGCATGAATTGCCACATCACCATCGGAATGAGCAATAAAGCCCTGTTCGTAAGGAATTTTTTCCCCACAAATCGTCAATGGACCAGCTCCACCAAATTTATGAACATCAAATCCGTGGCCAATTCTAATCATGCTGTTTACCTTGTTGTTGAATTATAAACTCCGCCAGAGGTAAATCCTCCGGCGTGGTGATCTTAATATTATCTGTGCGTGCGGCTATCAACTGAACTGGTTTTTTTTGTAATTCCATCGCTGACGCTTCATCTGTAATATTGGCGCCTTGCCCTAACCCAAGCTCTAATGCCGCCAATAACTCTTCATACCTAAACATTTGCGGTGTGAAAGCCTGCCATAACGACGCTCTAGGTACGGTTTCCTGTACCAACTCCGTACCGCGTTTGATGGTATCTTTAACCTTGGCAGCCAGTATGCCACCTTGCTGTTGATTTATACATTGTGAAATCAGCTGATGAATATCGTCCAGCGCAACTAAAGGTCGAGCCGCATCATGAACTAACACCCAATCAGGGCGACTTGGTGCTAACGCTTTTAGCGCCAGTAAAACGGAGTCGGCACGTTCTTGTCCACCTTCACAGTGGCTAAAACGGCTATCAGGCAGTAACGCCGATGAAAAATATCCATCTTCTTTGGAAACGGCGACCATAAATTGATCAACGCACTCAAGTCCGGCTAGTTTTTCCAGTGTGTGTACTAAAATCGGTTTGCCTAATAGTAGAATATATTGTTTAGGCATCTGCGCCTGCATACGACTGCCAACCCCAGCAGCTGGGATGACGACTGCAAGTTTATCGTTTCTTTTCATGAGGTACTTTCGGTAATACACGGATAAAAGTTTCGCCAGGTTTAATCATGCCAAGTTCATGACGGGCACGCTCCTCAACTCCTTCAAGGCCGAGCTTTAAATCTTCGATATCCGCTTTTAATAATTTATTGCGTTTACTGAGATTAGCATTGGTTTCTTGGTGCGATTTAACCACGGATTTTATCCGAGTGTAGTCCTCCACGCCGTTGTGGCCGAACCAAAGTCTGTACTGAATAAATAGCGCTAAAACCAACAGCGCTAACTGAAAAAATCGCATTGCTTAATCCAAACTTCTGTTTTTTGAGTCGATTAGGATCACTGACTCATTTTTGTTTTTTGTACTTGTGGCCAATTAATTGAACTGGCAAGTAGCATTTCTCTTAGTGTCAGCCTTCGTGGTACTACCGCTTTGCCAAAATGCCAAGAGTGGCCACAACAGGCTGCGACCATTAACGCTTTAGTCGGCTTGAGCAATTGTACACGCGCTTCATCACTTGCTTGTAAGCTATTGCCATTAACACTAAACCAGCCAAATTGGTTGCAGTGCAATTTGTCAGCCTCACCCACTTGGTCGACACTGTCGAGCCTAACCGTTGTCCCTGTCGCTTCTGCGTATAGCACAGGAACCACCAGCCCTACTTTCACCTTAGTAGTAAAAAATGCTGCGTTGGCAGCCTCATCACATTTAGGCTGTGATTTTTGCTTAGCTAACCAACATCCATTGAAACTATCTAGTTCAAGCGGGACATCACCATGAATAATATGTGTGGCCGCGCGCTCAACATAATACGGCAGGCTGTTTAACAAACGCTGAAGGCGAGTATGATCGGAGAGTTCAGCAAGTTTCGGCAACTCTCTGGCATAAAATACGTTTACAAGCTCGGCAAATACAAGGCGAGATGCTTCGTCATACCAGATTGTATTTTGCTGTTGCTCCAAAACGCCTCCCGTCAATGCAATCTACTTTAGTAGACTGGTGTACATCCTTTATACACTAGCCATGTTTCAAATCAAAGCAAACTGCTTTGTTGTACTTGCTTACGGCTTGGTTCCTAATTTTGCTTGCCCCTCAGCCATAAATTGTACTACTGAACTGCGTTTTTTTCCTATTAAGAAACTACCGTCAGTCAAAAACATAAAGTTCTGCCAACATCGCTTAAATACATCAAAACGGGTCTCGATCACATCATCTCGAGAGAGACAAAAATACACGGTGGTATTGGCTTGCCAATCAAGAAATTGCTCGATAGTTTCAGGAAACGCTTCTCCTGCTTCCCACGGCTGCTCCCAATTGAGGGTCTCTTGCCATGAGTCCGCTTTACCAACCCAGTCTGTTTTATCAAAGAAATCAGGGTGATCTTTGTCATTGCTTACCATAGTGCTCCAAAGCACCGCAGCACGCGCCGCTGACATCGGTTTTATCAATGCCAGGTCAGATTCTTCGATTGGAAGATCTTTATGTTTGAAAACCCAAGCTTTCTTATAATCGTCCAGCGCAATATAATTCATCTTTAAACACCTTCAGTCTTAATGGCACGGATTATAACATTTCAGCCCGTCACGTACGGCTTTTATTTTTTGGAGCTTGAATTAGTGGATATCACACCTGGAATTTACCGCCACTACAAAGGAAAACTTTATCGTGTGCATGCTTTGGCAACGCACAGTGAAACGCAAGAGAAGCAAGTGGTTTATCAAACTTTATATGGAGATATGAGCTTTTGGGTTCGACCACTTGAAATGTTTTTAGAAGACGTTATGGTCGAAGGCGAAGCGATGCCCCGCTTCACCTTAATCGAAACCGAAGCAGGGTTGGCAGCGAAAAGCTGATTGTGGCAAGATGAGCCTATCTCATCTGACCACAAGAAGTTGAACTATGTTTAAAGGTACTGATCAATATATTACTACCTCTGCTCTACAACAGGCCGTGAATGCGGCCATCGTTTTAGAAAAACCACTCCTCATTAAAGGTGAACCTGGTACAGGCAAGACCTTACTCGCCGAAGAACTGGCAAAAAGTTTAGATACCGAACTAATCCAATGGCATATAAAGTCAACAACCAAAGCCCAGCAAGGCCTGTACGAATACGATGCGGTCTCGCGTTTACGCGACAGTCAACTTGGCGATCCTCGCGTTAATGACGTTGGCAATTACATCATCAAAGGTAAGCTATGGCAGGCCTTTACCGCCACAAAGCGCCCCGTTCTGCTGATTGATGAAATCGACAAAGCCGATATTGAATTTCCCAATGATCTGCTGTTAGAGCTCGATAAAATGGAGTTTCATGTCTACGAAACTAACGAGCAAGTAAAAGCCAAAGTTCGCCCAATCGTGATTATTACTTCTAACAATGAAAAAGAGCTACCAGATGCCTTCTTACGCCGCTGCTTTTTCCACTACATCGACTTTCCGAGTAAAGAAGAGATGCAGCAGATTGTAGACGTACATTTTCCACATATTAAAGCGAATTTAGTACAACGAGCACTCGAAAGCTTTTTCCAATTACGCGACACACCAAACCTAAAGAAAAAGCCAAGTACGAGTGAGCTACTCGACTGGTTAAAACTATTATTAGCGGAAGATATTTCCCCTGACGCGTTGCATGACAAATCTAACCAAGGTGGCCTAATGCCGTTATTTGGTGCGCTACTTAAAAACGAGCAAGATGTTTCTTTGGTTGAGAAACTCGCCTTTATGAGCCGCCGCTGATCATGCTCATCGATTTTGTGCTCACCCTTAGGCGTTACGGTATCAAAGCGAGCCTGCGCGAATTACTAGACTGTCTAGAGGCGCTGGATAAAGAAGTTTGCTTTGCCGATCTAGACGGTTTTTACTTTTTGGCAAAAACCATCTTCGTCAAAGATGAAACCTTGTTTGATAAATTCGACCGTGCGTTTGCTGATTATTTTGAGGGGATAGAATCAATAGACCTCTTCTCACAACTTCAACAGCAGCAATTACCAGAGGATTGGTTGCGTAAAGAGTTTGAGAAATCGCTGTCTGAAGAAGAAAAAGCCAAATTGAACGCCATGGGAGGACTCGATAAGCTCCTTGAAACGTTAAAAGCACGCTTGGCAGAACAACAAAAACGTCACGCAGGCGGCAATAAATGGGTTGGTACAGGGGGCACTTCGCCTTTTGGCGCTTACGGCTATAATCCTGAAGGGATCCGTATTGGCCAAGATGGAAACCGCCATCGCAGAGCAGTAAAAGTCTGGGATAAAAGGCAGTACCGTAATCTTGACAGTAATACCGACATCAGCAGCCGTAATATTAAGCTTGCACTCAAGCAGTTGCGTAAATTTGCACGCAGCGGAGCAAGTGATCAGCTCGACCTTAATGAAACCATTCGCGCTACCGCAAGACAAGGCGGCATGTTGGATGTGAAAATGGCTCCTGAGCGACATAACTCAGTGAAGGTATTGATGCTGTTTGATATTGGCGGCTCTATGGATGACCATATCCAGCTTTGTGAACAACTCTTCAGTGCCGCACACAGTGAATTTAAGCACCTTGAGTTTTTTTACTTTCATAATTGTGTGTACGAACATGTTTGGCACGATAATGACCGTCGTGACAGCGAATTGCTTGATACTTATCAGCTAATTAACCGATACGGCTCAGACTATCGACTAATATTTGTTGGTGACGCGACAATGGGCCCCTATGAAATCACCTATCCAGGCGGTAGCGTAGAGCATTGGAATCAAGAAGCAGGAGCCACGTGGCTGAATCGTTTAACCAATCACTTTAGTAAGGTGGCTTGGCTTAACCCTCAGCCGCAAAGCTATTGGTCTTATTACCATTCGATAGAGCTAATAAATCAATTAATGCAAGACCGAATGTATCCGCTAACAATAGAGGGACTAAGTCAGGCGTTTAAAGAGTTAAGCTAAAGCAGTGCTGCTTGCAAGGTAAGCGCCTTGCAAGCAATGATGCGAAGTTAGTCATTCGCTTCGATAGGTTCTAGTTGTAATTTTGAAGCAATCAATACGGCTTGAGTACGGTTATAGACACCTAACTTTCTGAAGATAGCGGTGATATGTGCTTTCACCGTTGCCTCTGAGATATTTAGCTCGTAGGCAATTTGCTTATTCAGCAAGCCTTCGTGTAAATATTGCAGCACTTTATATTGTTGCGGTGTGAGCGAGGCCACTTGCTGAGCAAGCTCTTTGTCTTCCCCTTCAAGTTCAGCCACTTTGTCTTTTATGCCTTCAGGCAACCACGTGTCACCTTCGAGCACTTGCTCTATGGCTTCGGTAATTTGTTCTACTGACGCCGCTTTTGGGATAAAACCCATCGCGCCGTATCCCATCACTTTAGAGATGATAGAAAGATCTTCGCTTCCCGAAACCACAACAACTGGAAGACTTGGATGATCCTCACGGATCCGAATTAGTCCATATAAATCACCATTGCCCGGCATATGTAAATCGAGCAGGAGTAGGTCTAGTTCTTCTTGTTGTTGTAAGACCGAGAGCGTAGTGTCAAAGTTTTCAGATTCGAATACCTCTAGTCCTTCAAACTGCGCTTTTAGAGCCCCCTTAAGCGCCTCTCGAAATAGAGGATGATCATCCGCGATTAAAAACTGATACATGCTATGCTCCTAAAAAATCGGCTGTTATCGTAAAGATAACAGCCGTTATAGTATGTTTATATTAGGTCGCAATTCAAGTTATTCAGTTAACGATTCAATCTATTCTCGATTAATTCATCAACCACACTTGGATCGGCAAGTGTAGAAGTATCTCCTAACTGTTGATACTCATTGGCCGCAATCTTACGCAAAATCCGGCGCATGATTTTGCCAGAACGGGTTTTAGGTAAACCTGGAGACCATTGGATCATGTCAGGGGTTGCAATTGGGCTTAGCTCTTTACGCACCCAATTTCTCACCTCTTTAGTTAACTCGTCTGATACCGCTACTCCTTCATTTGGCGTGATATAGACATAGATCCCTTGGCCTTTAATATCGTGTGGATAGCCCACCACAGCCGCTTCAGCAACCGCTTCGTGAGCGACTAACGCACTTTCAATTTCAGCAGTACCGAGGCGGTGGCCTGAAACGTTAAGTACATCATCCACACGACCGGTGATCCAGTAGTAACCGTCTTCATCACGGCGACAACCATCGCCCGTAAAATAAACGCCCGGATAAGCCGAGAAGTACGTTTGTTCAAAGCGCTCATGGTCGCCATAAACCGTACGAGCTTGTGAAGGCCAGCTATCCAAAATCACCAGATTACCTTCGGTTGCGCCTGTCAGCGTATTGCCTTCCGCATCAAATAGTGCAGGAGCAATACCAAAGAATGGACGGGTGGCAGAACCCGGCTTAAGTGCAGTAGCGCCAGGTAATGGCGTAATCATGATGCCACCCGTTTCGGTTTGCCACCAAGTATCGACAATAGGACAATCACTATTACCAATTTGTTCGTAATACCAAGACCAAGCCTCTGGATTAATTGGCTCACCGACCGAGCCCAAAATACGTAAACTATCGCGCTTAGAACTTGCAGTCGGCTCGTCACCTTTCGCCATCAAAGCACGGATCGCGGTAGGTGCAGTATAAAGGATAGTCACACCATGTTTATCAACAATTTCACCCATACGCCCTGAAGTTGGATAGGTTGGCACGCCTTCGAATACAACTTGAGTACAACCATTCACAAGTGGACCATAGGCAATATAACTGTGACCTGTGATCCAACCCACATCCGCGCTACACCAGTAAATATCATCTTCTTGCAGATCGAATACATACTCATGGGTCATTGATGCATACACTAGGTATCCACCTGTAGTATGAACTACCCCTTTAGGTTGACCGGTAGAGCCCGAGGTATAAAGAATAAAGAGTGGATCTTCCGCATTCATCATTTCAGGTTCACATTCGGCAGGTTTATCAGCAACTAATTCATGCCACCATACGTCATGAGCATTCCATTCAACATCGCCACCTGTTAATTGATGCACAACCACATGCTCGATAGTGGTGACGCCAGCTTGCGCTACCGCCTCATCAACATTTGCCTTAAGCGGCACACAATTACCACCGCGACGACCTTCATCTGAAGTGATCACCACTTTAGCACCAGAATCTTTAATACGATCTGCAATCGCTGAAGGTGAAAAGCCACCAAACACAACGGAATGGATAGCACCAATTCTTGCACAGGCCTGCATGGCATAAATTGCTTGTGGAGTCATCGGCATGTAAATAGCGACGCGATCACCCTTTGAAACTCCTAGGCTCTTAAGGCCATTAGCAAGCTTTGCGACTTCATCATGTAGCTGTTGGTAGGTAATATTTTCTGTTTGTTCTGGGTTATCACCTTCCCAAATCAAGGCGATTTTATCGGCGCGTTTTTCTAGGTGTCTATCGATACAGTTATAAGAGGCATTTAGTACGCCGTCTTCATACCATTTAATATTGATATGGCCTTTGTCGAATGAGGTATTTTTAACTTTACTGTAGGGTTTGAACCAATCTAAACGTTGACCGTGCTCTTTCCAAAATTCTGCGGGGTCATCAATCGACTTTTGATATAGTTCTTGATATTGCTCGTCGTTGATTAATGCTG
Source organism: Pseudoalteromonas sp. S2755 (assembly GCF_005886535.1). Taxonomy (GTDB): domain Bacteria; phylum Pseudomonadota; class Gammaproteobacteria; order Enterobacterales; family Alteromonadaceae; genus Pseudoalteromonas. The sequence goes on along the minus strand of NZ_PNDS01000035.1, from coordinate 32,513 downwards.
CGTTCTTGATTTTTTCAGGAACTGGATAAATGCTCTGTGACATAGTCATCTCCATCATATTTAGAGGTCTAGGTCTGCTAGACACGCTTTTCCTAAGGATCACCCAGCCTTGGGTGTTTAAGTATTAGACCTTAGTTGTAGAACACCTGCAAACGTAAAAGTTTCATACAACTTACCGATTGTACCTAGTTTAATACAAACGTTATGATCGCCTTATCCTCCACTCATTTACCGTATGCCACCTTAGTCTAATAGACCAATAGGTAATTGAGTAAAAACCAACCTTAAACAACAGTTAGTGATGATTAAAATGAATATCGGCTGCTGCCAACTTCAAAGCACAGCTATTGAGGAACTGAATTATGACAACGAATAATATTAATAAAAAACTGCTCGCGGTTGCTATCAGTAGTCTCTGCGCTCTCCCTGCCACCGCAGCTGAAATTGGCGATACTAAAGTTAACTATGGTGGTTATATCAAGCTTGATGCCATTTGGAGTGACTTTTCTGACGGCGCGCTGGGTGCGCAAAATATCGGCCGAGATTTTTACGTCCCAGGCACTACGCCTGTCGGGGTTAATTCCGATAGCGATGCTGTATTTGATATGCATGCTCGTCAATCTCGCTTTAATTTAGCCACTGATACTAAGCTGGATGATGGCAGTAGTATCAAAACTAAGATTGAACTGGACTTTATCGCTTCGATCGGTGGCAATGAGCGCGTCAGTAACTCTTACTCGCCACGTGTACGTCAGGCTTTTGTGACCTACAAAGGCTTTTTGTTCGGTCAGGCTTGGTCAAACTTCCAAAATGTTAGTGCATTACCAGAGACTTTAGACTTCGTTGGCCCAGCTGAAGGTACCGTTTTCGTACGCCAAGCCATGGCTAAATACACCACTGGAAACTGGTCTTTCTCTATTGAAAACCCAGAAAGCACGGTTACCACTGCAGATAGTGGCCGTGTCGTCACTGATGACGCTAGCATGCCTGATTTCACTGCACGTTACACACACAATGCTGATTGGGGTCATATTGCGGTAGCGGCACTTGCGCGCCAAATTACCTATAAAGTCGCTGGAGCTGATGAGTCTGAAAGCTCATTTGGGGTTAGTGCGTCTGGTCGTGTTAATTTTGGCAACAATAACTTGAAATTTATGCTGACCCAAGGTCAAGGGCTTGGTCGTTACGTAGGCCTAAACGTTGCTAATGGCGCGGTATACGACGGTAACTCGTTACATGCAATTGACTCGACGTCGGGCTTTATCGCTTATCAACATAGCTGGAATGAACAATTCCGTTCAACATTCTTATACTCTTTCTTTAATGCTGATAACGAAAGCGATTTGCTGGCGGTGACTGGCGATCCGACAAAATCAAGTATGAGTTACAGCGCAAACCTACTTTATTCACCCGTGAAAAAACTTACCTTTGGTGCTGAATATAAGATGGGTACTCGGGAAACAGAAAGTGGCCTCGAAGGTGATTTAGACAGACTGCAACTTTCAGTGAAGTACGTGTTTTAGGGGTTTGTTATTTTAATAGACTACTACCAATTCACTTCCTAACTGCGGCCTATTGGCCGCTTTTTTATTGTTGGTCGCGACATAAAGTCGCTGCTACCGTGTGTTTCTTCGCGACATAAAGGCGCTGCTACAATGTGTTTCTTCGCGACATAAAGGCGCTGCTACCGTGTGTTTCTTCGCAACATAAAATCGCTGCTACGGCGTGTTTCTTCGAAACATAAAACCGCTGCTACGGTGTGTTTATTCGCGACATAAAGTCCACTGCAACGGTAGGCTTTTTCGCGACATAAAGTCGCTGCTACAATGTGTTTTTTCGCGACATAAAATCGCTGCTACGGTGTGTTTTTTCGCGACATAAGGACGTTGCTACAGTGTGTTTTTTTGCGGCATAAAACGTGTGATTTCATCATCTAAAGTTTGTGACTATATCGCGCCAATAAAAAACCCCGCTGGCAGGCGGGGTTTTACTATCATTTTAAAAGCATCATCTTATTGAGCTTTTGCATCCTTCATATAATCAAAGAACTTGCTATCCGGTGATAACACCATAACGTCATTCTTATCTTTAAAGGTATTTTTATATGCTTCAAGCGAACGAACAAACCCGAAAAACTCAGGATCTTTGTTATATGCTTTAGCGTAAATGTTTGCCGCCGTTGCATCACCTTGACCGCGAACCGCACGAGCATTACGCTCAGCATCTGCGAGCATTACGGTAACACGACGGTCAACATTAGCACGGATGGTCTCCGCCTTCTCTTGACCTTCTGAACGGTGCTCTTTCGCCACTGCTTGACGCTCCGCACGCATACGCTGGTAGATTGAGTTACTTACTTCGTTAGGCAAGTTAATTTGCTTAACACGGACATCCAGCACTTCAATACCAAGTTCAGTTGCACTTTCTGACGCTTGAACTAACGCTTCTTCCATTAGCTCGCTACGTTCACCCGATACTATCTCTTTGATAGTACGTGAACCGAAGTTTGTTCTTAGACCGTTATTAACCTTTTGCTTAAGTAGCGTTTCAGCATACTGTTTATCGCCACGTGCACGTAGGTAATAAGCGCTAAAGTCATTCACGCGCCACTTCACGTAAGAATCCACGATCAAGTCTTTCTTCTCGCTCGTTACAAAGCGATCAGGTTGACCATCTAGGGTTTGGATCCGTGCGTCTAATTTACGTACTTGGCTAAAGAAAGGTACTTTCAGATGAAGGCCTGGTTCATACACCAACGCATCGCCATTCTCATCTTTTTGTACCTTGCTAAATAGCAATACAATCGCTCTTTGACCTTCATTTACCACAAAGATACCAGAGAAAGACATGATCACGGCAGTGACTAATAGAAGTAGACTAAAATTCTTCATATCGATTATCTCCCGTTACCAAATCTGTCGCGATTAAATCTATCACCACCTGAATTGACAGAACTATTTTGCTGTTGAGTACCTTCAATCGTTCTACGAAGCTGCTCAATATCGCTCTGATTTGGTAAACGTACTGGTGATGAAGCGTTGTTATGGGATTGCATAATCTTATCAAGTGGTAGATACAGCATATTATTACCACCTTCAACATCAACCAATACCTTTGAGCTACGGCCCAAAATTTGCTCCATTGCATCAATATATAAGCGTTTACGTGTTACTTCTTTCGCAGCTTGGTATTCTGGCAGTAACTTTTCAAAGCGCTCTACTTCACCTCGAGATTCAAGGATTATACGCTCGCGATAAGCTTCTGCTTCTTGCGTCATACGAGTCACTTGACCACGCGCTCGTGGTTCAATTTCTTTCGCATAAGCTTCAGCTTCACGGATAAAGCGCTCTTCATCTTCTTGTGCAGCAATCGCATCATCAAATGCGTCTTTTACTTCTGCTGGCGGACGAGAATCTTTAAAGTTAACGTCAGTAACAATTAAACCAAGGTTATATGGTTCAATAATACTATTTAGCTCTTCCCAAGTGCGCTGACGAACCACTTCACGGCCCGTAGTTAACACTTGGTCCATGCGAGAATGGCCCACAACATAACGCAGAGCACTGTCTAGCGCTTGTTGTAAACTGTGATCAGCATCGGTCACACTGAAACGATAAAGCGTTGGGTCTACAACACGATATTGTACTTCAAACTCAACACTCACGACGTTTTCGTCTTCCGTAAGCATAAAGCCTGAAGCCGATAATGAACGCACCGCTTCAATATCTACAGGAATAACACGTTCGATGAACGTGGCTTTCCAACGCAGACCCGGCTCAGCAATACGGTCAAACTTACCAAATTGCAACACGATGCCGCGTTCAGCCTCTTTTACCGTGTAAATACCACTTAGTGCCCATACGATGGCTGCGATAATAAGTATAAAGACGAAACCAGCACCGCCTAATCCGCCATTACCACCTTTCCCCGGCTTACCGCCGAAAATACCGCCGAATTTATTACCAAATTTACGGAATACTTCATCTAGATCAGGTGGGCCTTGATCCCGCCCCCCGCGGTTTTTCCACGGATCGTTATCATTGCCATTATTACCCGGTTCGTTCCAGGCCATAGCTATACTCCATTGTTATTTAAATGAATTAGGTTAAATCTAACAAAATTCGAGCGACTCTCATATAAAAATACGCTCGAAATTGACGATTTTTAACTACCAACGACCAAATCATTGAGATTTCGCCCGAATTCCTTATTGAGCTTCTCCCATTCGATTTTTGGCATTCTTACCGAAACAAGCCAGTTGCCTTGCTCGTCGTAGCCTTTTTCATCCACGGCATTGAGCTCAAATAGCGCACCTCGTAAACGCCCAAGCGCAGGAGGTACGGCAAGCTCAGCTGTGAAAACGGTTTTTGCCAACAACTCTTTAACGGCGTCGAATAACAACGAAATCCCTTCTCCAGAGTGGGCACTTAACCACACTCTGATCGGTTTTCCTTCATCATCTCTATCTATTCTAGGCGCAACTTCGTCCATTAGATCAATTTTGTTGTAGACTAAAAGTTGAGGAATGTCATTAGCTTCAATTTCCTCTAGAACCAATTGTACCTGTTCTATGTTTTCTTTTCTTCTCGGATCTGCAACATCGATGACATGAAGCTGTAAATCTGCCTCACGAGTCTCTGTTAAAGTCGCCTTAAATGCTGCTACCAAGTCATGAGGTAAATGACGAATAAAACCAACTGTATCTGCTAAGATAACAGGGCCAACATCATCGATTTCTATCTTTCGTAGCGTAGGGTCCAGCGTTGCGAACAGTTGGTCCGCAGCATAAACATCGGCATCCGTAATTTTGTTAAACAGCGTCGATTTACCCGCATTGGTGTAACCTACCAGAGAAACTGTTGGGATCTCATTGCGACTTCGCGCTCGACGCCCTTGCTCACGCACAACGGCTACCTTGTCTAATCGTTTGCGAATACTCTTAATTCGCTCTCTTAGTAACCGTCTATCGGTTTCTAATTGGGTTTCACCCGGACCACGTAAGCCGATCCCCCCTTTTTGCCTTTCTAAGTGCGTCCATCCTCGAATTAAGCGCGTAGAGATATGCCTTAGCTGAGCAAGCTCAACCTGCAATTTACCTTCGTGGGTACGGGCTCTTTGCGCGAAAATATCTAAGATCAGCGTTGTCCTATCTAACACTCGGCACTTACAAACGCGTTCTAAATTGCGCTCTTGTGAGGGACTGAGTTGGTGGTTAAATATGATGACATCTGCGTTGTGGATGTTGACAATCTCGGCAATTTCTTCAGCTTTACCCGTTCCGACAAACAACTTTGCATGTGGTGCTTGACGGCTGCCTTGCACAACCGCCACACTACTAACACCAGCAGAAGAAACTAGCATTTCCAATTCACGTAGATCTTCGCGATCTCCTTCGTGAGGAAATTCTATATGAACCAAGACTGCCTGTTCGCCGGCTTCATAACGGTCAAACAAGCATTAAGCTCCTACTAATAAGAATTAATAATTACCTTCTTCACTTTGGTCGCCCGCTTCACTTCCTGTTGCATTTTGGAAGTTAACCGCACGAGCTGGAACCACAGTGGAGATGGCGTGTTTGTAAACCATTTGGTTTACTGTGTTTTCAAGCAAAATCACAAATTGGTCAAATGACTGGATCTTGCCCTGTAATTTAATGCCATTCACTAAAAAAATTGAGACAGGAATGCGCTCACGACGCAAGACATTCAAAAATGGGTCTTGTAAAGATTGGCCTTTTGCCATTTTCTTATCCTTCGTTTTAGGTGTTATTATGTCAGGTCGTTGATTTAATCAGAACACGCTGATTTAACAACTACTATTAGCTTAGCGAAGTTAGAACACGTTGCAAGTTTTCTTGACTATCGGTGTCAAGCCAAGTCACATCTTGCCACCCCCTCAGCCAAGTTAATTGCCGCTTCGCCAGTTGTCTGGTCGCTGCGACGCCTTTGAAAACCATTTCGTTATAATCGCACTCGCCAGCTAAATACTCCCACATTTGCCGATATCCGACACAGCGAATAGAAGGCAAATCAGGGTGTAAATCTTTACGTTGATATAAGGCCAAAACTTCATTTTTAAAGCCTTCATCCAACATTATTTCAAATCTTTTCTCTATACGTTCATGCAAGACTTTTCGGTCACTTGGTGCAATCGCAAATTGATGAAATTGATACGGCAATGCATCCTGTTTGCTTTGCTGCAATTGAGTCATCGTTTTACCACTAATACGATAAACTTCCAAAGCGCGATTTATGCGCTGCGAGTCGTTTTCGCTGATTTTGGCCGCGGCTTCTGGGTCAATCTCTTTTAACTGTTGATGCATTGCAGGCCAGCCTTTTTGTTCAGCCTCGCGTTCCAATACCGCTCTGATTTCGACATCAGCCTCTGGTAATGGCGACAGACCTTCAATCAAGCCTTTAAAGTACATCATCGTGCCACCCACCAAAATTGGCACCTTGCCACGCTGATGAAAATCATCAATTAGTTTAATAGCATCAGCACGAAACTCAGCAACCGAATAGCTTTGTGCAGGGTCAATAATATCAATTAGGTGATGTGGTGCCAGAGCTTGCTCTTGTGCGCTCGGCTTTGCCGTACCGATATCCATACCTTTGTACACTAACGCCGAGTCTACACTGATGATTTCGGTATTTAACGCTTGGCATAACTCTATGGCCAATGCGGTTTTGCCCGCTGCTGTCGGTCCCATAAGGGTAATGACAGGTAACTTGTTCACATCTAACCTACTAATAAACTGCACTAATCTCCTATTATAGCTGATAGTACATGGTAATTAATACCTACTTAGGCACGAATTACTGCGAACTTAAAAAACTGACCAACTTCTGGGCATCAATTGTAACCGCACTTTTATGAATACGAGCCAAACATGAGGCTTTTGAAAGTAATTTTTCTTTAACTAAATCAAAATGCTGACTATCGAAATAACTACTGGGTGTTGAGACTTCTAGCCACTGTAACCAATCTTGGAGCTTAGCATCTGAGCTTGGTTCCATCATTTGCTTAGAAATTTCACCAACATCTATGCTATAGAGCGACACAGGCAATTTTTTAACTAAAATATGGCCATCAAAAATTTCAATCGCAAACCCTAAAATTGCCAACCAAGTTTCACGCTGCTGTAATGCTTCCAGTGCGGCTTTATCTAACTTGATGCGCACAGGTAACAACAGCGCTTTGCCTTGCAGTGTGCCATCTTGTTCAATTTGCATCTGCCAATATGGCAATAGTCCCTGCCTACAATCACCAAACAACAACTGATTGTCTTGCTCAAGCATAACTTTGCCTTGTGGCAACAACATCCAGCTAGATTTACTGGCGGCTATCGGGACGCTACTTACTTCACTTGGCGGTAATGCACCTTCTTCAATTTGATCGAAGTGCTGCATTTGTTGGTGTGATAGCCCTTGATAGAGCTGGTTTACATTGACCTGCTTTTTGCCACTACCTGTTGCACCGCCATAATTACTTCGACCACTACTTGGGGCTGCTCTTGATGCTTCAGAACGCTCGCCAAAAGCACTTGGAGCCGAATAGGCCTGCGCTTGTGTTTCTGGCTGTAAGGTTGAACGATAACTTTGATGGTAGGTTTCATCTACCTGTTCTTGAGGCGTAAATAATGGCGAGGTGGTATCAGGTGCTTGAGTCTCAGTCTCGATTGTACAAGGTAGATCAATTTGTTCCGTCGCGACCTGCTTTATTGCTTGTACAATAAAATCGTGAACCAAGCGCGCTTGATGAAAACGAACTTCATGTTTCGCAGGATGGACGTTAACGTCAACTTGTCTCGGGTCTAACTCAAGATATATGACAAAACCGGGGAGCTCGTCATGCCCGATTGATTCATCAAATGCTTGACGAATCGCATGCAAGATGAGTTTATCTCGCATCATACGACCATTTACATAGGTATATTGGGTGCCGTTGTTTACTCCCGCAGGTAACACCCAGCCGAATAATCTTAATCCCTCATGCCCTGAGTCAATAAAGCTTGCTTGCTGTAAGAATGCTTTGCCACCAACTTGCGCGACTCGCTCAACCCCTTTTTCAATAGTACGTGGGCGATATTGACGAACCACCTTTTGGTTATGAGTGAGCGTGATAGCAACATCAAAACGGCTCAATGCGATGCGCTTAACCAATTCATCAATATGGCTAAACTCGGTTTTTTCGGTGCGTAAAAACTTCCTGCGCGCAGGCGTGTTGAAAAACAGATCTTTGACTTCAATGGTGGTGCCGTCTGGATGCGCGGTAGGTTGAACCTGCACAGCCATATCTCGCCCTTCAGCGAAAGCTTGCCACGCAGTTTCTTGCGCTTGCGGCTTAGAGCTCAGAGTCAGCCGCGATACTGAACTGATGGATGCCAGCGCCTCACCTCGAAAGCCAAGCGAAGCAATACATTCCAGATCGTCCAAACTTTTCAGTTTACTTGTCGCGTGGCGAGACAACGCCAACATCAGCTCGTCTTTCACAATACCGTGGCCATTATCACGGATCCGAATGAGCTTGTGTCCTCCGCGCTCAATGTCTATTTGAATACGCGTCGCACCAGCATCAATACTGTTTTCCACCAACTCTTTCACGACGGATGCTGGACGCTCCACCACCTCACCGGCAGCGATTTGGTTGGCCAACCGAGCTGGAAGTATTTCTATCGTCATCATTTACGCTTTTGGAATAGTTAAGACTTGCCCAATAAACAAGGTATTGTTTTTCAGATTATTTGCTTTTTTCAGTTCACTGACCGTAATACCATAACGGCTAGCCAGCACACTCAATGACTCGCCACTTTTTACTTTATGCGTTACCGGCTTGTTGGATTGCATACGCGCAAAAAGCGAGTTATCCGGTGGATTCTTCTCATAGTAGCCCTTTATCGAACTAAAAATAGCCCGAGCTAAACGCTCTTGATAGTGCGGAGACATTAATAGTTTTTCTTCTTGAGGGTTTGAAATAAAGCCTGTTTCCACCAGGATCGAAGGTATATCTGGTGATTTTAGTACCCCAAAGTTTGCAGCTTGTGGTCTGCTTTTGTGCATTTTTGCTACTTTTTTCAGCTCCTTGACAACTTCTTCTGCGACCTGAAACCCGGTTTTCATCGAATGTTCCATCGACATATCAAGTAGCGCTTTGGCTAAATACTTTTCGTTGGCCGTATCTTTAATTAAATCAGCAGCCCCTCCTAGTAGTTGTGAGTGTTTTTCTTTGTCCTCTAGCCATTTACCTATTTCAGAATTTGCTCTGCGCAGTGATAACACCCAGACCGACGCACCGCGTGGTTGAGGGCTGGTGAAGGCATCTGCGTGAATAGACACAAAGAAATCTGCTTTTCTTTCGCGCGCTCTTGCAGTTCTCGTATTCAACTTGAGGTAATAATCGCCAGTACGAATAAGCTTTGCGCTCATTCCCGGCTGGCTATCGACTAAGCGTGCTAAACGCTTCGCAATTTGAATGGTTACGAGCTTTTCATAAGTACCTGAAGGTCCAATAGAACCCGGATCTTCACCGCCATGACCGGCATCGATGGCGATGACAATATCTCTATCTTGCGCGAGTGTTTTTCGTGGTGTGGCAGTTTTTATATCATCATAAGCGCTCATCTGCTTACCATACAAATCAACGACTAAGCGGTTTTTATACGGACCGGTTGGTGCTAACGCAAAGATTTTTGGCGTAGCGCTACGACTTAGCTCCACAACAATACGTGCAGAATTGCTGTTTTTCGGTTTGCTGTGGCGCACCTTGTTTACAACGCGATGTTCGTCAGGAACACTCGGAAAGTCTTTTTGTTGCTTGGTGTTTTCAAGATCGATCACCAAGCGCAGTGGATTTTTCAGCACAAAATAGCTGTAATCCGGCTTATCGCTCATATCAAAAACAATACGAGTGCTTTCTGGGGAGGGCCAAACACGCACACTTTCGATGGCGTTTTGGGCGATGCTGTGCATGCTCGTTAAGAGCATGCAGATAAAAATGAAAATATAACTAATAGTCGGCTGATTACGCATAATCTTGTAATTGTTTTAATAGTGCCTCGCCGCGGCTAGACTTGGCCTCAAGTGTGATTTGACGGCCATCACCAGCATACTGCATTGTGACGTCTATATCTGGGTTTGGAATAAAGCCTTCACCTTTTTCAGGCCACTCAACAACACAGATAGCATTACTTGCAAAGTAATCCCGGATCCCCATGTATTCGAGCTCTTCAGGCGAACCTAATCGATATAAATCAAAATGATATATTGAGACATCATCCAGTTCATAAGGTTCAACTAAGGTATAAGTTGGACTTTTTACCTTACCTGAATGACCAAGGCTTTGCACGATCCCGCGAGTGAGCGTGGTTTTACCTGCGCCTAAATCACCGTGTAAAAATAGTACCGCACCTTGACGAATAACATTGGCAATTTTATTACCCATGGCAACTGTTGCTGGCTCATCAGCCAAATCGAATTTCATATGACCTGTCGTCACCCTAAAATACCCCGAATATGTTCGAATAAATCCCCGGCCAACATACCTTTTTCGCCATCATGGGCGGCCTGCTCGGCAGCTAAACCATGAATATACACGGCTAGGTTTGTTGCAGCAAATGCTTCCATCCCTTGGGCAATTAAACCGCCTATGATACCAGATAAAACATCGCCCATCCCAGCACTCGCCATTCCTGCACAGCCTGAACGATTAATATTTATCCGCTCACCTTCAGATATCAAACTGCCCGGCCCTTTTAGTACCGTAATTGCGCCATATTCATGGCTAATTTTTTTAGCCACCGCGAAGCGGTCGTGTTCATTTAGCGGTGTCTCTAAGTGGTTCAATAATCGTCTAGCTTCACCTAGGTGAGGCGTTAACACCCAGTTTGATTTTTGCCTCGGTGCATGCGCTAAACAATTGAGCCCATCAGCATCCACAACCATCGGCAATTCAGTTGCCATCGCACAATTAAAAAGTGATTTTGCCCAAGCGTCTTGACCAAGCCCGGGACCAAGCACTATCACACTGGCTTTTTTCATCAGTGGCGATAACTCATTCGCACTCTCAACACCGTGCACCATTAATTCAAAGCGTCCCTGTAAGACGCTCGCGATATTATCAGGATGAGTAGCGACCGATACAAGGCCCGCCCCTGCTCGCAAAGCGGCTTCTGCTGCCAATCGAATTGCCCCAGCCATGCCACGATTACCACCAATAAGTAACACATGACCATGTGCATTTTTATAGCTATCTAGTGCTCGCAGTGGCCTTGCTGCCATTAATGTTTCATGATTTAAATAATTAGAAGTTGGCGTTACTAGAGTTCTGAATGCTTCACCAACATCCAAGTCGGCTAACAATAACGTTCCCACAAAACGCTTCGCTGAGCCGCTAAGTAAGCCCTGTTTTAACGCGATAAAGGTGATGGTTTCGGTAGCTAAAAATGCACTAGATGAAACTTCTCCTGTTGTGGCATTTATACCGCTCGGTACATCAAGTGCCAACCTAATAACCGGCAGTTTATTTATGCTGTCAAAACAACGGCAAACATGCTCAGGCAACTCACCTCTAAAACCAGTGCCGAACACGCTATCAACCACAACCGTAAACTGACTTAACTCTACTTCGTTCAACGAGAAAGCCAATGCGCCTTGATATTGAGAAAATGCCTGCTGCGCGTCGCCCGTTAAGCTGTCGGGTGCAAATAACGCAAACACGGTGACGGAAAACCCTGCCTGTTGACATAATTGAGCGACGACAAAACCGTCTCCCGCGTTATTGCCTTTGCCGGTGATAATTAAGATATGGCTGGATTTAGACTGGCTGTTTTCAATAAAGCGAAATGCAGCGGCCCCAGCTCGTTGCATTAAGGTACTTAGATCAGTGCCTGATAACTTAGCGGCTTTTGCTTCATATTGCTGCACTTGTTGGGCTGAATAAGCAAATTGTGGTAAATTGTCCGTGTATTCATTAGCCATAATTTCTTCCCGTGACGACCGATAATATCAATTATAGTGAACTTGCAACACAAATTAAGCAATGGGGCCAAGAACTTGGCTTTGCAGAAGTCGGTATAACCGACATTGATTTACGCGAGCATGAAGCGCAACTTCAGCGCTGGTTAGACGCAGGCTATCATGGTGAGATGGCGTATATGGCGGCGCATGGAATGAAACGTGCTCGCCCCGCTGAATTGGTTCCTGGCACTCAGCGTATTATTTCGGTAAAAATGAACTACCTGCCACCAGATGCCAGCTTTGCCAGAGCGCTTGGTAATAAAACCACCGCCTACATCTCTCGTTATGCATTAGGCCGAGACTATCATAAAGTGATGCGCAACAGGCTCAAGCAGCTTGGACAAAAAATTGAGCAAGAAGTCGGGGCGTTAGGGTTTCGCCCTTTTGTTGACTCTGCCCCAGTGCTGGAGCGACAAATTGCAGAAAAAGCAGGACTTGGCTGGCGTGGAAAGAATAGTTTAGTGATCAATAAGCAGGCAGGTTCTTGGTTTTTCTTGGGTGAGCTGTTTGTTGATATTCCTCTTCCTATTGATGAACCAAACCAAGAAGAAGGTTGCGGCCGTTGTACCGCCTGCCTAACTTTATGCCCCACAGGCGCTATAGTCGAACCTTATGTCGTCGATGCAAGACGTTGTATTTCGTATCTCACCATAGAGCTTCAGGGTGCTATTCCAGAGGAGTTTAGGGCAAAAATGGGCAACCGGATATACGGTTGTGATGATTGCCAGTTAGTTTGCCCATGGAATCGCTATGGTCAAATAACGGAAGAAGCCGACTTTTTGCCGCGAACTCACCTGAAAGATCAGCAATTATTGAGCTTATTTGCTTGGGATGAAGCAACATTTTTGAAAAACACCGAAGGTAGCCCCATTCGGCGAATTGGACATGAGCGTTGGCTACGAAACTTAGCCGTTGGTCTTGGCAATGCGCAATACGATAAAGCAATCGTTATAGCACTTGAAGAAAAGCGGCAAAACGCCACTCCCCTTGTTATCGAACATATCGACTGGGCGCTGGAGCAACAAAGACAAAAGTCAGACCAACATGAGCGCAAAAAAGCAAGGCTGATCCGCATTATTGAAAAGGGTTTACCACGAGACGCTTAGCAGGATTGTCGCGATAAAAAGTCGTGCTAAAGCACGACCTACAGCAAAATAGGTTGAGAGAATCACGATAAAAAAGCTGCGCTATAAAAGCTAAAGAAGTCGCGCTAAAGCGCGACCTACGGCAGTATTGGAAGTAGGGTTGCTATTCTGAGCGTCGTGAGAGTAGTTTTAAGTCTTCTTCGATATCATGGAAAGCGGTTTTCACTTCTCGCACACTTTCTTCTCGTGCGACTGAACTTTGAATCGCTTTATCGACGTTTTGATAGATAAACATCTCCTGATCTTCATCTAGACCCATCGTTGGAATGCGCTCTTCGAATAGCTCTTGTAATGAACGGAACACTTCTTCGTTTTCTTGACGATTTTTATCAAGCAACGACACCATGCTGTTAAACTTACCTTGTACCATTTTTATCGCTTCTTCCAAATCTTCATGTTGCTGTACTAGCTTGCGTTTTGTAGAAATGGCAATCAACTGTTGCTCCGTTACACTGGCAATAAAACAAATATGATCTCGCAATCTCCCGTGTTTATCAGGATCGTCTCCCGGCATATTGAGAATCAAAATACTCAAAAACGGATAGTTAACCAATATGCGATTGGTAAATTCATGTAACCGTCCTTTGGTGTGTAAGATCTCAAATAATTCAACCACGATTGGCGAACAAATACCCATAGTTGCAAAGTGATGCTTTTGTCCCTCAAGCCGAACCTCAACATTACAATTAAGTCCCAGTCCCTTTAAACATTGACATAACGCTTCTGCCAGCCGCGGGATCGTTTCTATGTCACCGATTTGCTCAATGTAGGTAACAATTTGCCCCATTTCACTGCTATTAGCCATGGCGCTAAATGCCGTGGAGGTTGCATCCTCAATTTGCTGAGCCAGAATATCTTTTTCTAATAGCATTTGGTTCAAGTTCGTTAACTTAGCTTTTAACTCACCTTGGCCAAACGGCTTAACAATATAATCTTCAGCACCAACCGAGTAGCCTTCCATTCGCTCTTCAACTGAACCTCTTGCCGACACAAACATAACAATAATGTGCTGTGTGTTTGGGTTGGCTTTAATCGCCTTACATACCTCATAACCGCTCATCTTTGGCATGCTTACATCAAGTAAAATAACTTGAGGATCAAACTCTTCAACCACAGCTAGACATTCATGACCGCTATCAACGGTTTTTAAATCAAAGTCTAAGTCCTCTAAAATCTCTTCAATGATTTCTAAATTAAATGGTTCGTCGTCAACAGCTAAGATTCTTCGTAAAGCCATAAATGGATGTCCTTCCTTCGTTGATTTACAATGGGAAAGGTACTGCGGGGAAAAGGTAACTTACGGTCTATGCTTCAACAGCTCCCAACCACATTGTATTTGTACAAGCTCTATTATTATTTATAGACGCTTACTCAACGCCTTTCCAATCACAACAATTACATCGTATTACTCTCGAGATGCTCTGTTAAAGGTAGACTCACATTAATACACGCACCGCCCTCAGGATTGTTCTCTGCATAAATCTGCCCTTTGTGCAGTAAAATAAACTCTTTACAAATAGCAAGGCCTAACCCCGTGCCGCCAGCACCACTGTCTGTTTTACTACTTTGTACGAACTTGGCAAAAATTTGTTCCAATTCATCATCAGGAATACCAACTCCTTGGTCGGTGATCTTGATATGAATATCTTGATCTTTACAACTTAGCAGCACTCTCACCTCACTGCCTTCAGGGCTAAACTTAAGCGCATTACCTAATAAGTTTCTGATCACTTGGTTCATTTGCTCCGGATCGCAAAAGGTCATCACGCCTTGCTCTGGCTTTTCAAAGCGAATTTTTATCTTTTTCTCAAGCGCAGTACCGGATACATCTTCAATGCCGCTTTGGATCACATTAACCAAATTGTGGAAACTTGGATTAAATGGGAAACGTCCCGCGTCTAACTTTGATAAATCAAGCAAGTTATTAAGTAGTACTAATAGGCGCTCACCACTGGTTTCGATACGAGATAAATATTTTTTGAGCTTATCTGTAGGCACCTCTGGAGCCGTGAGTTTATCTAAACCAAATCGAGCGAAACTTAATATGGAGTGCATTGGCGTGCGTAGCTCATGAGACATATTGGCTAAAAATTCAGATTTTGATAGGTTGGCCGCTTCCGCCGCCTCTTTAGCTTTTTGTAACTGTGCCGTTCGAGCTTGCACCTCAAACTCTAGCAACTCTTTGGTTTCTTCTAGCACTTCTTGCTGTTCTTTAAGCTTTGAGACGTTTTTAAAAATGACCGCAAATGCCATATCACCGTGATGATCAATTTCATTAAACGTTCCCATTAAAGGAATGCTGCGCTCGCCAGCTTTTGGCAAACTCAGCTCACAGTTAAAGTGCTTTAACATACCAACATGCTTCATTAAATCGCGCAATTGCGATACTGATATTTCATCGAAGAGCTCAAAAATCGATAAAGGCTGTAATTCTTCTTGTGTAAGTTCAAACAACTCACAACACGCGTCATTAGCTTCAATGATATGGCCCTGACGGTTGAACAACATAATCGGATCTGGGGTATGCTTGTAAATCACTCGCAACAGACTATCGCGTTCTATCAATGCGTCTACCGTATCCTGTAGACGCTCAACTAGCTCTTGATTATGACGCCTCAATAACTCCGTTTGCCATAGTTTATGTAGGCTTTGTAATAGATCGCTCTCATCAAACGGCTTGATCAGAATGTCCTCAACCCCTTGACGTACAGCCTCTAACATATCCACTTGATTAACCCGGGAAGTCATCAATAAACAGCGGCAGTTATGATGCACTTGACGTACTTTATTAAACACATCTAAACCTGTGTCTTTCTCTAGATTAAAATCACAGATCAAAAGGTCGACCGACTGTCGTTCAACGACTTGCATCGCTTCATTAAGTGTTGTGGCGGTTGTGACTGCTAATTGTGCACCACGCAAGCCATTGGCCAAGGCTTCAAGACGAGGAGTGTGATGGTCAACCAGCAACACTTTAGGCAGCACTAAGGTATTAGTAGAACCTATTTCCAGTAGGCGCTCAAGTAAGCCAGTAATATCTTTATTGGCAAAGAAGGGGTAGATAACAATACCATTTGGCAGGGCACGGTTAATTTCGCTGAACGACTTCAAGTGTTCAGCATTATCAGGTTTAGGTGCCAGCAACACTAACTTATCGTGATCCCTCAGTTGATATAACGCTTGGAGCTTACTGGCAGGCACCCCATGAGCAATAACAACAACATCAAATTTATCAAAATCGAGATTTGCTTCTAGGCTCCGGTAATGCACATGCTCTACCTCACCACCGAGTAACTCAAATAATACCTTTACTCGCATCGCTTGCACACTGCTGCTGTCAATAATCAGCACGCGATTCGTCATAACCAGATCCTTTACCGATAATTCTGAGATCCAGTTTAGTAGAAGAATCACAAGACGCTAAAAAATAGCACTATTTTGATACGTTCCGCGCCGCGACTACACTTACTTTTTGAAACAATAGTCCAATGGCATATCAAACTAAGCGAGAGACTTGCCCAAAATCGTTAAGCTATAGTGATTACCATCCATGACCGCGACATTGGGTAACTCTCCCCATTTTTTATAACCGTGCTTTTCAAACAAGCGGATACTGGGGAGATTATGAGAAAAAATAAAGCCAAGTAACGTTGTAATAACCAGTGTTGGTGCTTGCTGCTCAGCAAAATCCATGAGTTTACTACCTAACCCTTGGCCTTGTGCGGCTTTTGCAAGGTAAATACTCAACTCAGCTGTACCATCGTAGGCAGGACGCCCATAAAAGCTGCTGAAGCTTACCCATGCAATCACCTCATCCTCCTGCTCTACTACATAAATTGGACGATTTTGTGTATGTGCGGCGAACCAACTTTGCTTTTGTGCTACGCTTACGGGCTCCGTATCCGCCGTGACTTGGCGGCTCGGTATCGTTTCGTTGTAGATGGCTACAATGGCACAAAGGTCATGCTGTTTAGCGAGTCTAATATTCATGAAAGCTGATCAAGGTAACGAATATTTTCGTATCATAAGAGATAACATAAATAAAAGGAAAGCACTGATGATAAAAAGTCTTTCGATTCTGAGCTTAGCGCTTGGTTTCCTAATCTCGAGTAACGCATATGCAAAGACATCCAGCTGTGATGATTTTACCAATGTTGAGCTGCGAAAACTGCGTTCTGACGACTCACTTAACCTGTGTGAATTTAAAGACAAACCACTCCTCATCGTAAACACAGCCAGTAACTGTGGGTTTACTGGTCAGTTTGAAGGCCTAGAGCAACTACATCAAAAATATCAAGATAAAGGCCTGATTGTGCTTGGGTTTCCCTCTGATGACTTTTTCCAAGAAGAAGACGACGAAAAAGAAACTGCAAAAGTATGTTTTATCAACTACGGCGTAACCTTCAATATGTTTGCGACATCGGAAGTTAGGGGCTCTGATGCCAACCCCATTTTCCAACATTTGAATGAAGTAACAAGTTCTCCAAACTGGAATTTTTACAAATACTTAGTGTCAGCTGATCGGAAAACAATTAAGCGTTTTAACAGCCGTACTAAACCTATGTCTGACGAGCTCACTAGCGAAATTGAAAAACTCTTGCCTAGATAAGCTGATTTTTTAACGTACCTAGATTAGAATAAAGTATGAATAATAAATAATCATCGGAGAAATTATGGCAATCGCTAGTGCAAGACACATCCTAGTAGATAGTGAAGCGCAATGCATGGAGCTCAAAGAACGCATTGCAGCAGGGGAAGATTTCGCAGAAATCGCAAAGCAGTACTCCAATTGCCCGTCGGGCCAAGATGGTGGTGCGCTAGGTGAGTTCGGACCAGGCATGATGGTGCCTGAATTCGATAAAGTGGTTTTTTCAGCCCCAATCAATCAAGTACAAGGCCCAGTGCAAACGCAGTTTGGTTTTCACTTGCTTGAGGTAACCAGTCGTAGCGATTAATTCGCTTGCGAAAAGTGAATCACTTCGCCATCATTCCTTAATACCAACTCGCTACATTTACTGAATGAGCGAAAGTTATTTAGTTGAAGGAATGATGGCATGAAACTTATCGGTTCGAACACCAGTCCATACGCCCGTCGAATTAGAATGTGGGCCGCGGCTAAACAGCTCCCAATGAGCTACCAGCACATAGATATATTTTCTGAAGCAGGCCATGACGAACTTATTCGCCATAATCCTGCTCGTAAGATCCCATTTTTAATAGATGATGCCCAACTTATTTGTGATTCAAATCTGATTGTTCGTTATCTCCGTGAAAAACATCAACTTCCATTTCCCAGTTGGGATCAAGAAAATTGGCTGATCCTTATCAATGCCTGTAATGACTCTTTGGTGGAACTGTTACTTAGTAAGCGCTCTGGTTTTGACATTGAACAAGATAAACTATTTTTTAATCTACAGCGGGAACGAATTGACCATACCCTGCACTATCTCAATGAAGAGTGTGTGACAGAAGAGTTTTTACACTGTGATTATCTCCAAATCAGTTTATACTGCCTCATTGATTGGGTTCTATTTAGAGAGCTCGTCGACCTGAGCGATTACACCAACCTGATGGCATTTCATGACCGTTGGCAAAGCCAAGCAATCGCCCAGCAAACTGATCCACGAAATTGAGAACACCTATGATGAATGAAGAAGAAATTGGCTCAGAAGTCAGTGAGTTTATTGAGCAAGTAAAAAATACTGAAAGCGTTTGGGCACTTAGCTCTGATGACGGTGGCATGGTTGTGGTCGACTCAAACCAGTTTGACGAGACTGATGTGTTATTGCTGTGGGATAGTGAAGAAAAAGCGCAAGCTCAATGTCGCGACGAGTGGAGTGAGTTCTCGCCGATGAGTATTGATGTTGAAAGTTTTCTTGACGAATGGGTACTCGACCTAAAAGAAGATGATGCTCTCGTTGGTCTAAACTGGAACGATGACAACGTTTGTGTTGAAATCGAGCCCGTTGGTCTTGCTAGACTACTTGTCGATATAGAATAAAGGCAAATAGCCCCAAAATGGCGCTCAGCTTTTTTGAGTGCCACTATTCACCAGGTTTTGACACCAAAGCAACTAAAGTCCCTTCAATGGCTCTTACATAAGCTTGTGTTACTCTGCCCTTTTGGTTTGGTGGGCTTAATGGCTCAGCCCCAGCGGCTACCGCCTTATCATAGCATTCAGGGACATTTTCACAGCTGATGCTAATTTCAAAACCAAGTGCAGGCTGTTTAGGATGGCAACGAATATAGTCTTGCCTAAACTGTGATTGGGCTAATGGATGACTGGCAAAGGCGAGTTTCACTTCTCCGGTGTCTAACTCACCATAATCCCCTTCATCGGTCATATCAAAAGTGCTCAAGCCAAATGCTTGATAGTAAAAATCCAGCACTTCCTCAACACTTTCTACATAAATCACCGTTTTGGCAAACACCTAAGCCTCACTATCAATAAAATCTAATGTAACTATATATAACTTAAGCACAAATGTTGGGCAAGGTAAAACAAAGTGAGAGAGTTCTGGGTTAACGTTAATTATAGTCAGATGTGGAAACAGGAATCGGTTGGATAGATATGGAGCTTGTGTTTAGCTCGACGCACTAACCAGATGGCGTCGAGCTAAACTTCACGCAAAGAGCCTTACGACTTATTGCGGTTTTCTTTTGCGAATGCGCGAAGCTTACGCTTTTGCGATAGCGTCATTTTGTTTGAACGACCAGCGTAAGGGTTATCCCCTTCGCGGAATTCAATCTTAATCGGCGTACCCATTACGTTAAGCGCTTTACGATAGTAGTTCATCAAATAGCGCTTATAGCTATCTGGCAGTTCATGCACCATATTGCCGTGGATAACAATACGCGGCGGGTTATAACCACCTGCGTGAGCGTACTTAAGCTTCACCCTACGTCCACGAACCAGTGGAGGCTGGTGATCCGCCTGAGCCATATCCATAATACGACGTAACATTGCCGTACTTACTCGCTTAGTCGCTGATTCATAAGCTTCGTCAATCGACTCAAACAAGTGACCAACACCTGTACCATGTAATGCGCTGATAAAGTGCAAACGAGCAAAATCCACAAAGCCCAGTCGTCTGTCTAGCTCAGTTTTAATACGCTCTTTGACATAGTCATCAAGACCATCCCACTTGTTTACCGCAATAACCAACGAGCGACCCGCATTTAGTGCAAAACCAAGTAGACTCAAGTCTTGATCTGAGATCCCCTCGCGCGCGTCTACAACGAGCAATACCACGTTGGCATCTTCAATCGCTTGCAGTGTTTTGATAACCGAAAATTTCTCTACGACATCGCTGACTTTCTTACGTTTACGTACACCAGCGGTGTCGATTAACACGTACTCTTTATCATTGCGCGTCATCGGAATGTAAATTGAGTCGCGCGTTGTGCCCGGCATATCGTAAACGATAACGCGGTCTTCACCTAAAATACGGTTGGTTAGTGTTGACTTACCAACATTTGGACGACCGATAATCGCGAGTTTAACAGGCTTGTCTTCAAAACCTGTTTTACCGTCTTCGACTTCTTCACCTTCAAGGTAAAGCTCGGCGATATCTTCATCGTCATGCTCAAGCTCTTCATCTTGAGCCGTAAGCTCAGCGATAATCGGTTGTAGCGTCAACTCTAATAATTGAGTAACACCACGACCGTGCGCGGCGGCGATCTGTTGAACGTCACCGAGCGCTAGCTGGTAAAACTCAGCACAGTTGGAGTCAGCATCAATGCCATCCGTTTTATTGGCGACAACAAAGCAGTTTTTCTGTTGTTTACGAAGGTGCTGCGCGATAGCTTGATCAGCAACCGTCATACCTGCGCGCGCATCCACCAAAAATAGCACAATATCCGCTTCTTCAATTGCAAGCAGCGACTGCTCGGCCATTTCAGTTTCAATGCCTTCTTCAGAGCCATCGATACCACCCGTGTCTACCACAATAAACTCGTAGCCTTCATAGTTTGCTTGGCCGTATTTACGGTCGCGAGTCAGACCCGGAAAGTCAGCAACTAACGCGTCACGAGTACGTGTTAAACGATTAAACAGTGTGGACTTACCCACATTAGGTCGCCCAACCAGAGCGATCACAGGAAGCATAGACTACCTCTTTTAAAAACAACAAAAGGCTTCGCAAAAGCGAAGCCCCATAAAATATCTAAAAATTCAGAAAGTTACTGCGGAATTTGAACTGCGCTAAGTTCACCATCACGCGTGTAAACAAATACTTTGCCATCAACCACAATCGGTTCGACAAAAAAGCCTGAACTATCAAACTCGGTACGCGATACCAACTCACCAGAGCTCTTATCCAGCCAATGTAAGTTACCTTCCTGATCGCCAACCACTACGTAGTTGCCAGCAACCGTAGGAGCGGTTAGATACCAACCGCGCAGAGCAGGTTGTGTCCAACGTTCAATACCAGAGTTTTTGTCTAGTGCGTACAGTACGCCGTCGCTATCAACCAAATAAATTACGTCAAGATCGAGTGTGAGGTCTCGGTAACTACTGTACTCACGATCCCACACTACATTGCCGCTGCGCACATCAATAGCGACTAGTTTACCATTATAGGCGATAGAATACACATATGCGCCGCTTACAATGGGTTTAGTATCAACATCGACCAAACGTTCAAACTCAGAAGCCCCTTTTGCAATTGCAACATCCGAGCTCCAAGCGGTAAAACCGTTTTCAGCGATCAGTGCGGTTAACTTGCCACTTTCTTCGCCAACCAATACACCACCATTCGCGCTCGTTGGTGAGCTTAAACCACGTAATGTCAGCGCAGGAACTTCTTGCTCATAGTGCCAACGCTCTTCACCTGTATCTGGGTGCAGCGCAACCAGCTTGCCTGAACCTAAGTTAACGTAAAGAAGACCGTCACCTGCAGCTGGCGCAGACAGCGCTTCACCTGGTACTGACTTACGCCAAACGATTTCGCCAGTTTCACGGTCCAGCGCAAAAACCTGTCCGTGCTCAGAACCAACATACAGTTTGCCATAAGCTTGTGTGATCCCACCTGACAGCTTCGCACTGTCACTGTCTTCCCATGGCCAAAAGCTCTTATTCTCACGAACATCAACTCGCCACTTTTCTTCACCTGTTTGTGCGTCAAATGCTGTCACTAAACCTTCACGGGCAGCTGCAAAAACAGTGCTTTGATAGCTTACTGGAGATAAGCGTGAAAAGTAGTGCTCAACCCCGTCACCAATCCCCTCTTGCCATACAACAGCGGCGTCGAATTGATTGTTGATCTCAGGGAGCGTTAACTCTTCTTCATCATCACTTGAAGAGCAACCCGCGGTGAGTGCTGCAACACATAAAGCCAATGAGGCCATCGTTAACTTCTTCATGGCAGCTCCTTAAACCGTTGTCTTTTGTGCAAGATCATCCAGTTTAATTTGCAGCATAGGATTGCTATTGCCTTCCGCTGCTTCTAATGCCGATTGATAAGCGCTTCGTGCTTTATCTTTGTCGCCTTGAGCAAGGTAAATATCACCTTGGATCTCAGCAAGCTGCGCCTTAAACGCTTCAGGCATTGGCTTAGCCAGTGTTGCAAGTGCTTGTTCGTATTGAGACTGAGACGCTTGTACACGTGCAAGTCTTAACAACGCCGTTGCTTTTAGCTCAGCGTTGGCTACATTATCAGCCGCCCAAGTTAGCTTCTCAGCAGCTAGTTTAAGATCGTCTTTGTCGATTGCCTCTTTAGCAGCAACGAAAGCTGCTAACACGGCGTAGTTAGAATCTGCATTTGCAGCAACAAAAGCGTCGCTTTTTGCTAGTACATCGTCACTTTCAACAACCTGGGTGTATGCTTCGGATGCTGCTTCTGCACTCTCGATCTGGCTTTGGTTATACGCTTTCCAGCCATATAAACCACCTAAACCAAGCACAGCACCGACTACAATCGTTGTGCCATTTTCACGGAAAAATCGTTTTATTGCTTCTGCTTGTTGTTCTTCTGTTGAATAAATTTCCATTCTAACCTCTTAGCTTACCAGCTCTGCTAACAGCGTTTTTACTTCTGCAAGTGGTAAGGTGATTTGTTCTTTCTGTTCACGCAGATACTTCACTGTCACTTTGCCTTCAGCGAGTTCATCTTCGCCTAGCACTAGCGCAATAACAGCATCGCTTTTATCTGCACGTTTAAATTGTTTCTTGAAGTTGCCACCGCCACAATGAACCATCACGCGAAGGCCAGCAATATCATCTCGTAATTGCTGTGCAACCACTGGAGCTTGAATAGCCGCTTTGTCACCCATCGCAACGACGTATACGTCTGCATTACGACGAATATCGCCCACACACTCCAACGTCTGTAGCATCAAGACTAAACGCTCGATACCCATCGCAAAGCCAACGGCTGGTGTTGCTTTACCGCCAAGCTGCTCTACTAAGCCGTCGTAGCGGCCGCCAGCACATACTGTGCCTTGAGAACCTAAGCTTGTCGTCACCCACTCAAATACGGTGCGGTTGTAGTAATCTAGGCCACGTACCAGCTTTTCATTAACTTGGTATTCGACGCCAGCTGCGTCTAAACGTTCACACAAATTAGCAAAATGTTCGCGTGATTCATCATCTAAGTGTTCAGAAAGCTTAGGCGCATCAACAAGTACAGCTTGTACCTCTGGATTTTTGCTATCCAACACACGCAGTGGATTGCTATACATACGGCGCAGACTATCTTCATCAAGCGCTTCTTTGTGTTGCTCCAGATATGCAATCAAAGCATCACGATATTCAGCACGCGCTTCATTTGACCCCAAAGAGTTGAGCTCAAGCGTAACATGGTCCTGAATGCCAAATTGCTGCCATAGACGCGCCGTCAATAAGATCACTTCGGCATCAATATCTGGTGTTGCTATACCAAAGGTTTCAACGCCAAATTGATGGAATTGACGGTAACGGCCTTTTTGCGGTCTTTCATGGCGGAACATCGGTCCCATATACCAAAGGCGCTGTTCTTGGTTGTATAGCAAACCATTTTGATTACCCGCACGGACGCACACTGCTGTGCCTTCCGGACGTAGCGTTAAGCTATCGCCATTACGGTCATCAAAGGTATACATTTCTTTTTCGACGATATCGGTTACTTCACCGATAGAGCGCTTAAATAGATCGGTCGACTCAACGACTGGAAAACGGATCTCTTGATAACCAAATGCCGCTACTGTGTCTCTTAACACCGATTCTACTTTCTGCCAGACCTGCGTGTCACCTGGCAGACAATCATTCATTCCACGGATTGCCTGAAGTTGTTTAGTCACTGAAAACCCTAACTTAAATTTGTCACCAACCGATTTCCTGCTGCTTTAGCCCTTTAACTAAATACGCTAAAACAGTCTCATCGCATTGGTTTTATTTCTTTAATGCCATTTATCGTCGTGCAGTCTAGCACGCCGTGAGAAAGCGCGAAAATTCGCTTATCTTAACGATTACACCGGTATCAGTCGATGATTTTTACATCGATTTTTTCTTCGCTTTCTTTTTTCTCTACATATTCTCGGATCTGAGACTCTAATTGAGCGACAATATCATCATTATCAATCCGTGTCTTTTGGCGCTCGCCATTAATATAAAGGCCTGAACGGCGATTTGCGCCAGCAAGACCTAAGTCACTGACAAGTGCTTCGCCAGGGCCATTTACCACGCAACCAATCACAGAAACCGAAATTGGTGTGACGATATCTTCTAGTCGCTCCTCAAGCTGATTCATAGTATTCACTACATCAAATTCTTGACGAGAACAACTTGGGCAAGCAATAAAATTAATGCCGCGCGAACGAATTCGCAGCGACTTTAGAATATCAAAACCCACTTTGATTTCTTGCACCGGATCAGCCGCCAGTGAAACACGTAATGTATCACCAATCCCTTCAGCAAGTAGCATACCTAGACCAACTGCCGATTTAACCGAACCAGCTCTAAAACCACCAGCCTCTGTGATCCCAAGGTGCAGAGGTTGGTCAATCTCTTTTGCCAGTAACCGATAAGCGCCAACGGCTAAGAACACGTCGGAAGCTTTTACTGAGACTTTAAACTGATCAAAATTATGGCGCTGGAGAATTTCGACATGTCGCATCGCAGACTCAAGCAAGGCTTCAGGTGTTGGTTCACCATACTTTTCTTGCAAATCGCGCTCTAGTGAACCGCCATTCACGCCAATACGAATTGGAATGTTGTGCTCACCCGCCGCATCAATCACTGCACGAATACGGTCTTCACTGCCAATATTACCTGGGTTTATCCGTAAGCAGTCGGCACCATACTTAGCCACTTGTAATGCAATACGGTAATCGAAGTGAATATCTGTGACGAGTGGAATATCCACTTGCTCTTTAATGCTTTTGAATGCTTCAGCTGCATCCATTGTCGGCACAGAAACACGGACAATATCCGCCCCGGCGTCTTGGATAGCTCTAATTTGTGCCACCGTCGCATCAACATCTAGAGTATTAGTGTTTGTCATAGACTGTACAGCTATCGGTGCGCCATCACCAATAGGCACATTACCGACATAGATCCTTGTTGATTTTCTACGCTTTATAGGTGGTTCTGAAAACATGCTGACTACTCTGTTAACGGTAAATTGAATTTAGCTAGACGGTTTTTAGTAAACGCAGGCAATGACACTGGTTTGCCGTCAAGCGTGACCTCTACGGCCTGATGCTTGCCGAGTATAACAGAAAAAGGGGCCTTACCTTCAACTGTCATGGTATATCCCGCTTTTTTAACACCAAACGCAACTCGCTCTTGTGTTGCGTCAAACATTTCAACCCAACTTTCTTCGTTAAAATGCATGACTACCGTGCTCAATGCTGGATCTCGTTTTACCGCTTGCGGTTTCGCTTCAACAGGTGCTGAAACCTCCGTTTCGCTCACCTGCGACTCGCTTTGCGGGGCTATTTCATTGTTTTGCTCAGAAGGTAATGCCATCTCATTGGCCGCTGGTGTTGTGATGTTTTCAGCTGGCGTCTCAAGCTGAGTAACCGGCGTTTCGGACACCATTTCTTGTTCTGAGCTATTAGTCTGCCAAAACCAAAATGCCGATGACCCCAGTACGATAGCCAGCACGATGTAGCTCACCATCATTAGGCGGTTATCGTGGGCTTCTTTGTGAGTGCGGCGAGAAAAGCTTTGCATCCGCTTTTTCTGTAGCGGCAACTCTGGCGATTGATATTTAGCCAGTACTTCTACAGGGTTTAACCCCAATAGCGCCGCGTAATTTTTGATATAGCCACGCACAAAAGTTTCAGGCCCTAGGTCTTGATAGTCATCCTGCTCGAGCTTGGTAAGTTGGGCGTGGGTCATCTTTAAACGCGATTCAATTTCAGCAAAGCTGATCCCAGCATTTTGTCTTGCCGTTGCTAAAGTTTGCCCGAGTGAAGGCTGCTCTTGTTCAGGTGCTTCCTGCTCTTTCATTGTTTGGTTCATAAAACGTAATTTGTTGGGTCTACAATTAATAATCCGTGGCCTGCTTGCAGCGCCACATCAGGAGTAAGTTTATTCCATCGCATAATTTCATCGATCAACACACCATATCGATCGGCAATACTGAGCAAAGTATCTCCCGCCACAATTTCATGCACAACATTGGGGTTATTAAGATACACCTTTTGACCTGCGTACAATCTTGCAGATTCCCGCACTTGATTATATTCCATCAATTCAACCATTTTAATGTCGTATTTGACTGAAATACTAAATAGGTTTTCACCTGCAATAACAGTATGAAAAGGTACCTGAGGAGGCGCAACATCACGATTTAATAACGGTACACTTGTACTGCTTGACGATGTACTCGCTAACACTTGAGGCTCGCGTGAGCGAGGACTAAATGTGACTTCCGATGGGTCCGGTTGATAAAACTCAACCCGAGCTTCAGAGTCCTGACTCACGTTCACTAAAGACATGCTTTTTGCCTCTTCAGGTTTTGCCGAAGGCGCAAAATTATTGGTCTCAGCGGGTGAATCAACGGTGAATGATTGGGTTGAATTCGATTGCGTTTTCTTACGTTTAATTTTAATTTTTGGATTTGCAACAATATGATTGGGCGATGCCTCGGCAAGCTTATTTAACTGTGCTTCTCGATAGCGATTGCGCAACCGTTCAAATTCACTTGCAGCAATGTTATCAGTTAAGATAAGCCCTGCTTGGGCAGATTTGGGGTAACTTTGCACCAAGGTCGTGGCGATGTCTTGCGCCTTCTGTAGGTGGCCCATTTGCACATGTACTAAGTGTCCAAGCATTAAGCTTCTTGGTGAAATAAATCCACGCTTGGCAACATTATCAAGCACATCTTCTGCTCTTAAGAAATCGCTGCGAGCATAGTACAGGCCCGCGAGCGCAAGTTGCGACGATATCTGCTGAGCGTTATGCTTAATCGCACTTTGCAGATACTCCTCGGCCAGGGAATACTCATTTTGTTTCAGCGCACACAGCGCCAAGTTTTCATAGCTTGCCGATACCCGCAAATAACTTGGTACCTCTATCGCTTTGAAAAAATATTGGCTCGCCTTGTCATACTGACCAACTCGACAAAGAAAAGTACCGTAGTTGTTTAGGGTGTCAGGGTTATCAGGCTCAATATCTAAAGCCGCCTGATAAGCGTTATCAGCGCGTTGCTGCTCACCTACCTGCTCATAGTAATACGCCAACGTATAATGGGCTTCGGCCAATTTCGGCGCTAACTGTAATGCTCGCTCTAAATTAAATTTGGCTGAGGTGGTGTTACCTGAGTTGAGATATTGAAGTGCCAGTGCAATGCGAGTTCTTGCGGCATTGGTGTTATTGACTTGTTGTTCGGCCACAGGACGCCCGTCGGAGCGATAACTACTCTCCGTCACACAACCTGACAGAACTAAACTCGCGCCTGCGAGAATGGATGCAGCCAATCCTGTTTTGCGATAATTTCGCGATTGCATCACTCACCTTTGAATGCCACTGGGTTCTATGTGTGCCCTATATTACCCAAAAGGCTAAGAGATTCATCTATTTTTTGTAAGATAGTCAGAACTTATCTGTTGTTAAGAAGAAATGAGCTGGGTTTACCCAGCTCATTAATATTATTGTGCGCTCACATTGACAGCAATGGCATTATCGTCACGCTGTTTTTTCTTAGCTAAACGTTTGGTTCTGTCTACAACATCACCTACTAGCTGTCCACACGCAGCGTCAATGTCATCGCCACGGGTACGACGCACGATACAGGTAAGTCCTGCCGCTTGTAGTACCTTAGAAAACCTATCGATACGGCTGTTGCTCGAGCGGCCATATTCATTACCTGGGAACGGGTTAAATGGGATCAGGTTAATTTTTGACGGCGTGCCTTTGAGAACTTGCACCAACTCATGGGCATGATCTGTACTGTCATTCACGTCTTGTAGCATCACGTACTCAATGGTGACGTCTTTATTTGCTTTAGAGCCATCGATATAGCGACGGCATGCTGCTAAGAACTCTTCAATCGGATACTTTTTGTTGATTGGTACAAGCACATCACGTAGTGGATTGTTTGGCGCATGTAGCGAAATCGCCAGTGCCACATCAATCTTTTCTTTCAAGATATCAAGCGCTGGTACCACGCCTGATGTACTTAGCGTGACGCGGCGCTTGGATAAACCAAATGCCCAATCGTCCATCATCAGCTCCATCGCTGGTACAACGTTATTTAGGTTTAACAGAGGCTCACCCATACCCATCATCACGATGTTAGTAATCGGGCGTTTAGTGCTATCGCCTTTATGTAGACCAATGTCGGTTGCCACGCGCCAAACCTGACCAATGATCTCAGACACTTTTAAGTTACGGTTAAAGCCCTGCTGCGCCGTTGAGCAAAAAGTACATTCTAGCGCACAACCAACTTGGGAAGACACACACAATGTTGCTCGATCTTTTTCTGGGATCCACACAGTTTCAACTTCTTGGCCGCCTTCAAGTAATAGAGCATATTTTATAGTACCGTCAGAAGCCACTTGCTTTACTGAAATTTCAGGCGCCTTAATCTCACACTCAGCTTGCAAACGCGCACGCAACTTTTTATTCAGATTGCTCATGTCATCGAAGTTATCGATACCAAAATGATAAATCCATTTCATCACCTGATCCGCGCGAAATGGCTTCTCGCCATATGATGCAAATAACTCGCGCATCCCCTCGCGATTTAAATCAAGTAAGTTAATTTTTTTCTCAATAGTGGTCATGAACAACCTCGGTTAAAGACGGTAAGAACAGCTAAATTGCCAACAACGCATTGTACAAAAAAGCAGCAAACATCACAAATAATGTAACGTGTTTTGTGAAGTAGTGTGATTACTTTACAAAGCACGCTTATCCCGTAACTTAGCTGCGGGACAAAAAAAGGGCTCGAAAGCCCTTCTTTGGCACCAAGTCTCGAATTAACGAGTACGTGGGCAGATCTCTTCTTCAGCGAAGAAGTAAGCGATTTCGCGAGCAGCAGACTCAGGCGCGTCAGAACCATGTACTGCGTTCTCGTCGATGCTGTCTGCGTAGTCAGCACGTAGCGTACCAGCTAGCGCTTCAGCAGGGTTAGTAGCACCCATGATTTCGCGGTTTTTACGAACTGCGTCTTCACCTTCAAGCACCTGAACCATTACTGGACCAGAAGTCATGAAAGAAACTAGTGCACCAAAGAAAGGACGCTCTTTGTGCTCTGCGTAGAAACCTTCAGCTTTCTCTTGAGAAAGGTGAACCATTTTTGATGCAACGATTTTAAGACCAGCAGACTCAAAACGGTTGTAGATAGCACCGATGTGGTTTTTAGCTACAGCATCAGGCTTGATGATTGAAAAAGTGCGCTCTAAAGCCATCTTTTTTGCTCCAAAATATTATTGTGAATATTAACGGGCGCGAATTATACGTGTTTTGGTAGAAAAAACCTACTATCTCGAGCCGCTTTCTTTGCGAAGAAACGAAAGTTTGGTGAATTATTTGTCGATTAAATACGCAGAATTGCCAGCCGAAGCCTTAACAACAAGGTCACTTGCCCTTCCTTGCACAATGTCAAAAAACCTGATCTACATCAAAATTACTTACTTAGCTTTCTTCTATACTGCGCCGCTTTTTAGAATCAGCACGCGAAATCACTCAACAGCTGACCCGTAATTAGGGCCTGTTTATCTTTCAAGTTTGTTTTTGCAGCAGTGTGATTGGTATTTATACAAGGCAGAGCCTGCGTAGCATAGTTGTTCTATGTGAGTCAGGCGATAACACAGTAGAAATGCCAATCAAGCGCTGCCCTTTGGGTTCACCTGAGTGCGCTTTGTTCATTGTTGCTCAACTTTTGCCTAGATTACTAGGCGGCAAGTCGAGCGTCGCGACCAAAACACACTCAGGAGAACAAAAATAAAACAGCAAAGGTCAACAGGCCCTAGTTCAATGTATGAGGTAAACCATGTTTGTACCAGAACTTCTCTCTCCTGCCGGCAGTTTAAAGAATATGCGTTACGCTTTTGCGTACGGTGCCGATGCTGTTTACGCCGGACAACCAAGATATAGCCTGCGCGTACGTAATAACGAATTTGACTTAAGCAACCTCGAAATCGGAATCAACGAAGCCCATCAACAAAACAAAAGGCTCTATGTCGTATCAAATATTGCACCGCACAATGGCAAAGTGAAAACTTACTTGCGTGATATTGAGCCTGTTATCGCGATGAAGCCAGATGCGCTTATCATGTCCGATCCCGGGCTAATTATGCTGGTGCGCGATAAGTGGCCAGACATGCCAATTCACCTATCCGTACAAGCGAATGCCGTTAACTATGCAGCAGTGCAATTTTGGGCCAAACAAGGGGTTGAGCGGGTTATTCTTTCTCGCGAGTTGTCGCTACAAGAAATAGAAGAAATTCGTACATTGTGCCCAGATACTGAGCTTGAAGTGTTCGTTCACGGCGCCTTATGCATGGCTTATTCTGGTCGCTGTTTATTGTCGGGTTATATCAACAAGCGCGATCCAAACCAAGGTACGTGTACCAATGCTTGCCGCTGGAGTTACGATGTGAAACCTGGTCAAGAAAACGAAACCGGGGATGTTGTCCATAAGGTCGATCCAAAAGCGATTATTCCAACCTTAGGGGAAGGTCAACCAAGCGACGAAGTGTTTATGCTCGAAGAGCAAGGTCGACCTGGTGAATACATGCCAGCATTTGAGGATGAGCATGGTACTTACATCATGAATTCAAAAGATTTACGTGCTGTCCAGTATGTTGAGCAACTGACTCGCATGGGCGTGCATAGCCTTAAAATCGAAGGCCGTACCAAGTCATTTTATTATGTTGCTCGCACCGCACAAGTCTATCGTAAAGCCATTGATGATGCTGTTGCGGGTAAACCATTTGACCCAAGCTTAATGAAGACCCTAGAAAACCTAGCCCACCGAGGATATACCGAGGGCTTCTTGAAACGTCATGTACATCAAGACTATCAAAATTACGACTACGGCCACTCAGTATCTGATCAGCAGCAGTTTGTTGGTGAAGTGCTAGGTCGCACTAACAATGGCCTCGTTGAAATTGAGGTTAAAAACAAGTTCTGTACTGGTCACAGCTTAGAATTGATGACGCCTAAGGGCAATATTCACTTTAATCTTGAACACATGGAAAATAAAAAAGGCGAGACGATAAACGATGCCAAGGGCTCTGGTCATATCGTCAAAATTCCACTGCCAGAAGACATAGACTTAAGTCACGCCATTTTAATGCGCAATTTAGGCCAAAGTGAGGACACTCGTAATCCTTTTAAAAAGGCATAACGATGGCGCTACTTATTACTGATAAATGTATCAATTGTGATATGTGCGACCCTGAGTGCCCTAATCAGGCTATTTACATGGGCGATAAAATTTATCAAATTGACCCTGATAAATGCACCGAATGCGTTGGTCATTACGATACACCCACCTGTGTGAGTGTCTGCCCCATTGATTGCATCAAACCAGATCCAAATCATAAAGAAAGCCTTGATCAATTAGCCGAAAAGTACCTTCGACTCACTGAATAACAAGATGAAGCCACGCGCTTCATCTTGTTAGCCTCTCAGCTCCCCCCTCTTCCCTACCTCACGATAAAAATTTCCAAACCTGAGGTTAGGATAAGGAATGATCTAACCCTCTGTTTTTAAAATTACATTAAATTACTTTCTTATCTAGCTAGAGAGTTTTGGGGATAACTCCACTCTCGCGTCCTGCTACCGCCCAGGTACCTACATCCTTGTAGGCAAGGCGAATTTACGCACCAATAGCTGGCTATTGGAAGTGAATTCAACACAGTTAGCGCTAAAACTGGCTGCTAGAAAGGCATTAATTATCCGCAGCTAAGGTTCATT
>NZ_PNDS01000034.1 GCF_005886535.1 Pseudoalteromonas sp. S2755 | reverse complement strand
AACTTGTTATCTAGCAGCTTTTATGCCTTACTACTTCGTTAAATTTGCTTGCAATAGGCCAGCTATTGACGCACAAATTTGCCTTGTATTAAGAAATAACTTCTGGCTAGAGTGATACTACGCTTTTGAATTTAGTGATTTTAGTGGATTAACTTACTTCTTATCCCGAGTTCAGGTTAGGTAGTAATCGATGAACTATCAGTCACGATTGAGATTATACTTTTTCATCTTCTCAACTAATGTTGTACGGCGAACACCCAATATTTCTGCAGCTCTTGCAACCACATAATCGTAGCGCTCTAAAGCTTGAGTGATCAAATCAATTTCAAGCTCTGCTAAATATTCTTTTAACTCTATCCCTTCATCTGGCAGTATGCCAACATTCGATGCTTGCGGCGCAAAATCTTCCGCTACCATGTCCTCTTCGTCGTCACTAAAGCCATCGCTAAATAGTTCATTAAACGCATCTTTTTCTAGTAGTTCTTCTGGATATTCAGGCTCAAATGCTTCAACTTCTATATAACGGTATTTTTGTGGTAAATCCGTCACATCGACAACCTTGTCCGGGAACATAATCACCATTCGTTCCACAAGGTTTGCAAGCTCTCGAATATTCCCAGGCCAAGCGTGCGACTTCAAGCTATCTACGGCTCTGTCAGTAAACTTAACCGAATTTCCCGTTTGTTCATTTACTCTACGTGTTAATTCTTTTAGCAGTAGCGCAATATCTTCCGCACGCTCGTTTAAAGAGGGGTTTTCAATGGGGAATACATTGAGTCTATAAAATAAGTCTTCGCGAAACTTGCCGTCTTCAATCATGGTTTTAAAGTAATTGAAGACGCATCACATGCTATTGGAGGTTCCTACCACGGTAAAAAGGTGGGTTGTTGTGAGTACTCCGATATCTGTGTTTTTAGCTTTCATCCAGTAAAAATAATTACTTCGGCTGAGGGTGGTGCTGCGCTGACAAACGACCAAACGCTGGCAAATACGATGGCTAAGCTTCGCAGTCATGGCATTACTGGAAATTCAGACGAGTTTAATGAACCCAGCCATGGGGTCTGGTACTACCAGCAGCAAGACTTAGGCTTTAACTACCGAATGACGGATTTACACGCAAGTTTAGGGATAGCACAGCTTACTAAGGTCGATGCATTTGTTAAGCGGCGAAATAACCTTGCTAACACGTACGATACGCTATTTGCAGATAGTATTGGGATCACACCTCTCGCACGATCTGAAAGCTCAATGTCTGCCTATCACTTATATGTTATTAGACTCGAAAATTGTACGCCTGATCAGCATAACTTTATGGTCAGCGCGCTTCGGGAGAAAGGCGTCTTTGCGCATGTTCACTATATTCCAATATACCTACAACCCTATTATCAGAATTTAGGCTTTGAGGCTGGCTATTGCGCTGAAGCTGAATCCTACTACTACAGTGCAATCACCTTACCTTTGTATCCAACCCTCACTTTAACCCAACAAGAGTACATTGTTAGCACGACTGAAGCGCTTTATCTTGAGTGTACCAGCAGTGATGAAAGCTAAAGGAAAGATTATGAATAATAGACCATTGCAATTGGCTTTTATTGGCGGAGGTAATAACTCTGCAGTCGGCTATGTACACTTTTCTGCAGCACATCTAGATAATAAGTTTCAGGTCGTCGCAGGTGCATTTAGTCGAAACGCTAAGGTCAATCAGCACACGGCTGAACAATGGAATATAAGTACAGAGCGCACCTATAACTGCTGGAAAGAGTTAATTTTAGCCGAGCAAAACACAGTAGACGCTTTTGTTATTTTAACACCAACCCCTCATCACACTGAGGTGCTAAAGGCATTGTTGGAAAGGGACTTAGCCGTTATTAGTGAAAAGTCACTGACTTGCGGATTGGCTGAAGCGAAGGAAATTGAGGCTTGTTACAACCCCAATAAACACTTTCTTGCCGTAACATTCAACTACAGTGGTTACGCTATGGTGAGGGAGCTCAAGCATATTATTTCCAATGGTGCGCTTGGGGAAATACAAAAAATTCATCTTGAAATGCCCCAAGAAGGTTTTAAACGCCCACCAGATATCGCAGGCAAACCTAGCCAACCACAATCATGGCGTTTAAAAGATTACGACGTCCCAACAATCTGTCTCGATTTAGGTGTACACCTTCACCATTTATCTAGCTATCTATTAGAAGTTGAGCCTGAAGCCACCTGCGCGCAATTTGCTAATCACTCAGAGTTCAAAGAATTAGTTGATGACGTTAACATGCTCTTGAAATACCCAAATGGTATCGTTGGCACAATGTGGATGTCTAAAACAGCAATTGGTCATAGAAATGGTCTGTCCGTACGCGTTTATGGCACAAAAGGAAGTGCTCGTTGGTTTCAATTAAATCCTGATGAATTAGAACTCAACTATAATGATGGGCGTAGGGAAGTGTTAGATAGAGCAGGCCAATGCCAGTATGCAAATCAATTCCGATACAATCGAATGAAACCTGGTCACCCCACCGGTTTTGTAGAGGCCTTTGCCAATTTATATAGCGATATTGCAGGAGCACTCCAATTACACTTAAGCAACCAGCCCAGCCGTTCAGAGTACGTTTTTGGATTTGAGCAAGCCAAGCAAGGTTTGGCGTTATTTGAAGCCGCAAAGCGCTCTGCTGAAAGTGGTACATGGCAGCAGGTGAAGTAGTTGACTTCACCTGCTTAGGTTATTCATTCTATTGACTAAATTGTGTCTTAACGTCGTTGCGAAGCACTTTCCCCATCTGGTTTCTCGGTAAAGCTTCCACTCTCTCTATAAATCTAGGCTGTTGATAGTCAGTTAGCTCTTGCAAGCACGCTTTTCTAATTACATGAATTAAGTCGGTGTCTTGGCTTTGCTCTATTACTACTTTCACAATTTCGCCCAATTGCGCGTCTTTTATCCCAAATGCAACGCAATCTTCTACGCCTTCGACTGATTTGACAACTGTCTCAATATCTTGAGGGAATACATTGATCCCGCCGCTAGAAATCACCTCTTTTTTACGGCCGACGTAGTAAAGGTACCCCCGCTCATCCACATAACCTAAGTCTCCGGTTTTAAAGAAATCTCCCACATAAAAAGCCGCCCGAGTTTGATCTGGCATTTTTAGGTAGCCACCAAAAATGGTAGAAGTGTTACAGCATATCTCTCCTACTTGGCCAGTTGCGACTTCACACCCTTGGTCATCCGTAATTTTCAATGAGACAAATGGCAGTGCTTTGCCCACACTGCCACTTTGTTCAGGATTTTCTGAAACCGCAAAATCAGTAACCACTCCCACTTCTGAAGCCCCATAACACTCATGAAAGCGACAGCTTAACATCTCTAATAAACGCTTTTTGGTTGTACCCTCAAGCACCGCAGATGATGAAACGATACATTTCAAAGAACTTAAATCTGCACCAGATGTACCTTTTGTAACCAAGTTTTCTAGTTGAGCAGCAACGGCAAACAAAAAACTTACCTTATACTGTTCAATCGCACTTAGCCATTGTGAAAGATTAAACTTGGGCATAACAACAGTTGTAGCACCAAGCATTAACGGCATTAGCACCCCTCTTTGTGCTAATGAGTGATACATTGGTGTTGCTACCAGGATTACATCTTGTTTGGTCAAACCGTAATAATGGATAGTCGCATCCATGGCGCGGTTTATTTTACACGCTTGGCTTAACACAATTGGTTTCGGCTGCCCAGTGGAGCCTGAGGTCATCGTCAAAATAAACGGCGCATCAAGATCAACATCATGTTGCAAGTCATCCAATTTTTCATAGGATTGAAGCGCTTCCCAACTTAGCTCTTCACTCACGGCTTTACCAAGAGTCACCAAGTTACTAGGCTCTATCAAATTGGCATCGAGTAATATTTTACTTATCGTCGGCCATGCCACGACCATGGCAACCGGCGTTTTCTTCAACGCTGTTATTAATGCATTACCTTTGAGGCTAATTGGTAATGGCACAGCTGCGATTCCCAGCTTAGCAATAGCGAGTAGTGTTACGACAAATTCGATGCCATTAGGCGCAAATATACCCACTCGTTGACCGGGGGTAAGACCCGACCATACAAAGTGTGCACTTAACTTTAATACCTGTCGATTCAGCTCCTCATAGCTCACTTGCTGCTCTAGATAGACAACCGCCGCTTTCTTGGGAGTCTGTTTAACATTTTCTTCGAATAACTCGTAAATACTCTTTGTCATGTATTTACCTCTTTACCAACATAATTAAACTCGCAGAGCGATGCGTTTGGAAACAACTGTTGCGTTGCGCGCATTTTCTTTTCATCATGTTCGATGGACACGAAGCCCGCACGCTGGTTAAGCAGATTCACAAACTTATTTTCTTTGTTTATTACCGCAAGCCAAATGGCTTCAGGATATTTAGCTGCGGTTTCACAGAGTTGCCACTCCAAAACCATTTGTGCGTGGGCAAAGTTCACCTCATCAGAGGCTGCAAACCACCCACCAACCAGATACTCTTGCCCTTCAATGCTATGAGTTTGATGCCAAACGTATAGTAACGGTTTGCCGTTAGACTCCATCACAAATGACTCTCTACTGTTAGTAAACCACCACTGATAATGCCCCAGCACGTCAATACCAGAAGTAATTGTCATACGCCAAGTGTTATCTGGTAAGTTCCTCGCTGCAAGGTATCTATTTACGTCTGAGTCGTTGACTTGACGGATCTGCACCTGTGCGGTTAGCTGGCATACATTTTCCTCTTGGCTATGCAAAGTTTTTTGTGTCACAGAAGATCTAATGTCATCCGCTAAAACCAACTCTGCGACTCGAATTGCCCCTCGGCCATCTACCTTAACCGGTGCAGTCTCTCGCGCTTTTATTATTCGCGTAGACTGTTTCACTAACGTCAAAATTAACGCGACAACCTCACTAGCCTTTCGCGTCAAGAGCTCTGGTACATGAAAATAATGACCTAAGTCATCAAGCGCGTTTTGTTGATTGTCTTGATTTGCAGCAATCGAAAACGTCAACGCTGGCGTATTGGTTGCGGCCAGCTCATAAAGCGAAGTACCAAGTGCTCCCACAAATAGGCTACAACTTTGATAATAAGGCACAAGAGAAGGCGGTTGCCGAATTAGCTGCAATCTAGAAGTCGTATTCGCAAGCAGAGTTAACGCCTCTACTCTCTCAGCCATTGGCCCTAAGATAACGTCAATTTCAATTTCTGGTGCCATATTTAGCAACAAGGCTATCCAGTCAGAAACAGTATGCCAATCCCCTCCACCGCCAAGAGAAAACATCACACGATTTAGCTTACGCTCTTGATGTGTGTAGTGTTGATATGCCGGTGACAGCATAGCAAAATCAGGGCCCAGTAGCTTATACTGCGAGCTTGCGTAGCGCTCACCAGTCTTATCGCCACACCACTTACTATCAATAAGTAGCTTAGCACTATGCGCTCTTTCTAAATCGTCCACTGCGACAATTGAGGGAATCTGCTTCGCAACTTCTAATTCCCACTCTGAGTCAAAACGGTAGCTGTCCACGATAATGCTTTCAACCGGTTTTTGTATCTCAGAAAGTACCTTCAAAGTATTATGAGCATCGTCTTCTTGCGTTTGTGCAAAAGGTAAGGCTTTTATGTTGCTCTTCAGCTCAAGTGATAACTGCTCGGGAACCGGTTTATCGACTATAACTATCACTTTTTTGCCACACGCTTGAAGCGCTAACGCTAACCACTTACAACGCATAAAGTGGCCAAGGCCACATAAGGTATCAACTCTTATCGCGATCATTGGCAAGCTTAACCAGTGAATTTACCAAAGTGCCTACATTTGCATTTTCTGTGTCCATTAATAATTCGGGCGGCACCGCAATACGATAGTCACTTTCTAACTGCATGATTAGCGTTAATATTTCAAAAGAATCCAGTGTCCCTTCTGCGACAAAGTTATAACAATCTATGTCATCGTCAGCGACCAATACGCCTCGTTCTAGCAAAAACTGTTGAATAGTTTGGGTCAGCATTTCTTTGTTCGTATTCACGATAAATCACTCCATGCTAGCTGCTCACCACAGCGCAGATCTCTATTCACTGACCGACCTATTAGGCTCGGCAGCTCTTTTGGCATGATTTCACCGCCACCGGGGCGCATCTGCCTTAAATGTTCGGCAGTCAGGCGCTCACCTGATTTAATATCTTTTATAATGTAGACACAGCGACGAGCTTTTGACGCTTCAGTGGGATAATTAACCTCTCCCATCGCTTTTTCAATCTGTCTAACACCATGGACTAGCGCTTTTAATTCGTCTGGGGTCATTGAAAAAAAGCTATCCGCGGTGTTGTCACTTTTATTGAGCACAAAGTGCTTTTCAATCATGCATGCCCCGACCGCAACTGATGCCAGAGGTACATCATTGCCAAGTGTATGATCGGATAACCCTACAGGGCACTTAAACGCTTCTCTCATATGCGGAATTGTGCGCAAATTTATCGTCTCAGCAGGGGCTGGATAGGTACTCGTACATTTCATCAGCCCAAGCTCAGTTACACCCGCCTCTTCAGCTACTTTCACTGCCTCAGCTATTTCTGGTAGCGTCGCGCCCCCGGTAGACATAATTACCGGCTTACCTGTTGCGGCGACATCCCGGATCAGCTGATGATCGATCAATTCTGGCGAAGCAATTTTATATGCAGGCGCATCCAGCTGACTTAACAAATCTACCGCGCTTTTATCGAATGGCGACGAGAAGCACGTCAAGCCAAGTTTAGCAGCTAGCTCGAAAAGCTCAGCATGAAAATCCCACGGCATATAAGCTGTTTTGTATAAATCATGAAGATACTGACCTTTCCAAGGTCCCGTGGCTTCAAAATGCGGCAGTTTGCAGTCCATTGTTAAGGTGTCTGCTGTATAGGTTTGCAATTTTATTGCATCAGCGCCGGATTCATATGCCGCATGCACTAGTTCTTTCGCTTTGATTAAGCACTGCCCATGGTTTGCCGACATTTCAGCAATAATATAACAAGGGTGATCGTGTCCTATCACCCTACCATCGATTTTAAAACTGGATTGAAATGTCATTGTGTTCCTAAATTCAATTTTTATCTATGTTCTTCAATACTGTTAAAGAGTTAGTCTTTCGCCAAGAGCAAAATAGAGGGTATCATTTATCTTTTGGTACGGCATAAAACTGAGTTTCTAGTAACCAATGCCCTTCTTGGCGAACGTAATAACGATACCTATTGGCTGCAAAAGATTCGATTAATAACGGGATTTCCCATAAGTCCTCTGGCCTGTGGTAAAGAGATAAAGCAAGTGTCGGTGTACACTCCGCTATATAATCTCTGCATTGAACAAGAGCATCATAATCGGCTCCCTCAATATCCATTTTTATCACATTACATTGAGTCATTGCCGTTAATTCACTTAAGTTGATACTCTCAACCAAACAGTCTTCTGACACGTTTGCAACTTCACCTTCTTCGATAACACTCACATAAGTTGCTGATAAGTTCTCTTTCACTAAGAGTTTTTTATTTTCTGGAAGCCCTACAGCTTTGCGATAAATACTAACATATTCAGTCGCATCTCCCATGGCTTTCAAACGCGCTTCTAGCAACTTGATGTTCTTAGTACTTACTTCGACAGCAGCATAATGCTCGATAGTTTGAGCGTAACGCTGAAAAAAGCCAGCCAAAGTATCCCCATCATATGCACCGATATCTAAAACTCGCACCTTCTCGTATTTGTACAACTTAGGAATGTCATCTGGGAAGTACATTTCATATTGTTCCGGTAATGGGTAATTATCGCGGCACGGATTAACACGGTAGTTAACGAGTAAGTTATAAGTATCTCGAGATTGTTGATCGGATAGCAAAGAGAGCACTTTTGCACATTTACTTTCATCAACCAAATCGCTAGAAGGCTGCATCCAGAGTACACCACACTTGTTCAGGCGCTTTAGTGCTGCCGGAAACAAGTCGAACGAATCTAGAGTCGATACAATTTGATCAAACCCAGATTCAAGTAAACTTTTTTCTACACCAGCGTAACCAAGTATAGAAATAATAACGGGAAAACATTTATCAAGCTTATCGTTGGGAAAAGCGTGACAAGGAATTCCCATGTAATCATTAAATTTTGGCGACTTATCTAAAATTGCGCGAGGCTTGAGACCTTTCTCCAACAAGTACGCAGCTAATGCTTGGCCATAATGGCTTGCACCATAAATATAGAATTGACTATCTTGTATGTTCACTGCTGCTCCCTATTGTCTGCTAGAGGATTCTTTTGGGGGAATAATTCAATACTTACTTTTAATCGGCCACTCTAAGCAAAACATTAACTTACTACAAGCTTCTCCAAAAAAACTATAAATAAACAGTAGAAAATCGTTTATTTTCAGAACATTCGCGCTCAAAGAAGGTACCACTATCCCCTTTAAACCATTTCAACTTTACTTGCATGAAACCTCTGTATATCATCTAATTGACAACTATCTCCAATAAATAGGTTTGCCTTGAAGGACTTACAAATAATAATTCAGGCCCGAATGACATCGAGCCGATTACCGGGCAAAGTTATGTTGCCGTTATGCAATAGCTCTGTACTACAAGTGATGTTAGATAGACTTGGGG
Organism: Pseudoalteromonas sp. S2755; assembly: GCF_005886535.1. GTDB lineage: Bacteria > Pseudomonadota > Gammaproteobacteria > Enterobacterales > Alteromonadaceae > Pseudoalteromonas. The sequence goes on along the minus strand of NZ_PNDS01000034.1, from coordinate 82,844 downwards.
ATTTGGTTAATAATGTAGTTATTGCAACCACCGATGATGGTACTGAACAACCCATAGTAGACCTTTGTACACGCTTAAATATAAAGTATTTTCGCGGAAGCACAGAAAACGTATTAAGCCGCTATTACCTAGCCGCTCGTCATTATGGTGCTCAAGACAATACAGCAATTGTTCGCCTGACCAGTGACTGTCCCCTTATAGACTCTACGTTGGTACGCTTAGCTATTGATTATTATCAAAACCATAGCGTTGATATGGTCAGTTTAGGGCCACATAGTGGCTTTCCCCGAGGTTTAGATACCTGTGTATTTGCCTTTCGTCTACTGGCTCGCACGCATCAACTTGCACATAGTGCACCAGACAAAGAACACGTCACCTTGGGGATGGCTAAATTCAACACCATCAATAGCCATACTATCAGCGCTGGAGTAGATAATAGCCACTATCGCCTGACACTGGATGAACCAGATGACTACACCGCTATTCAAGCGATTTACCAACAATTTAACAACAACCTTAACTTTAGTTACAACGAATTATTGGAAACATTAAAGAATCACCCCCACCTAGCCGATATAAACAAGCACGTTGAACAGAAAACTGCCTAGCACAGAATAAGTCAATCGTGCATGAATATTTAGGCGCAATTTTTGCTTCAGCAAGATCATGCCAGGTGATTAACGTATTCAAAAAAGAGAGAAAAATGAATAAAAAAACCGTATTAGTTACTGGTGCTACCGGCTATAAAGGAACCGTGCTTGTTCCTAAGTTGCTGGCTAAAGGATATCGAGTTATCGCGCTGGACACACAATGGTTTGGGAATTTCTTGGCTCCACATGAAAATCTCACCGTAATTAAAGGCGATGTTAGACAAACTGAAAATATAGACCTCTCTACTGTTGACAGCATCATTCATCTGGCTTCTATTGCTAACGATCCTTGTGGAGATTTAAACCCTAAGTTAACTTGGGAGGTCAGTGCTCTTGCCACAATGCAGCTGGCTGACAAGGCAAAACGCGCCGGTATCAAACAATTTATATATGCCTCATCAGGCAGTGTTTACGGCGTAAAAGACGAAAATCAGGTTACTGAGGACTTAACGTTAGAGCCAATTTCCGAGTATAACAAGACAAAAATGGTCGCAGAAAGAGTACTACTTAGCTACGCAGATGACATGACCGTTCAAATTGTCCGACCCGCCACCGTTTGTGGTTTATCTCCTCGCCAACGCCTGGATGTATCCGTCAATATGTTGACGATGCAGGCGCTTGAGAATGGCAAAATCACTGTATTTGGCGGTGCCCAGGTGCGTCCAAACATCCATATCGACGATATTACTGACCTGTACATTTACATGCTGGAACATCCAGAAAAAACCAGCGGTGTATTCAATGCCGGATTTGAGAATATCTCCATTATGGATATTGCAAATATGGTAAAGGCTCAGGTTGATTGTGACATTGAGGTAACCCCATCGAATGACCCAAGATGCTACCGGATCAACTCAGATAAACTGCTGGCGACAGGATTTAAACCTACCAAAAATGTCGCCACTGCGATTGAAGAACTGATCAGCGCCTATCGTGCTGGCCAGTTAAAAAATGAAGATCGCTTCTATAACCTTAAATGGATGCAGCGAGAAGTATTATGAGTAAACAACAAGGCATCGTCGCCCCAATACCACGCCAGGATCCGATTGTCGCTCTGACTGAGGACTATGTTCACACGCTCAGCCAGGTACTGACACAACTTGATGGTAATGCAGTCAAACAGCTGGTCAGCACTTTGCTGGATATGAAAGCCAACGGCGGTACCTTGTATTTGTGTGGCAACGGTGGCTCGGCCGCCAATGCCATCCACCTTGCAAACGACTTTACTTTTGGCATCAGTCCAAAAGGCAATGCACTTAAGGTAGAAGCATTGGCTGCAAATAGTTCAGTGTTGACATGCCTTGGTAACGACATAGGTTACGACAACATTTTTGCTCACCAGCTTAAGGTAAAAGCCAATCATCTCGATGTTTTATTAGTACTCTCTGGTAGCGGAAATTCTGGAAATATTATCAATGCCATTGAGCAAGCCCAAAGCCTTGGTATGACGACTGTTGGGATCTTAGGATTTGATGGCGGTAAGGCGAAACCTTTGCTTGATCAAGTGTTTCACTTTGATATTCAAGATATGCAAATTTCCGAAGATACCCAAGTTGTCATTGGACACATTCTTATGAAAGCTTTATATCGGGAGTTAAAAGATGACTAGCTCCCCTATTTTAGTACTTGGCAGTAATTCATTTTCTGGTGCATCATTCTGCGCGCACATGCTCAAACAAGAACAGCAGGTAATCGCTGTCAGCCGCTCAGAGGAACCGAATGACGCTTTGTTGCCCTATCGCTGGCAGCCGAGCCAACCTGAATTTCACCAGCTCGACTTAAACCATCACCTCGATGAGATTATCGCGCTGATAAAAAAGCACAATATAAAACAAGTCTACAACTTTGCGGCGCAAAGCATGGTGGGCCAAAGTTGGCAATATCCTGAGCATTGGTTTATGACCAATGCGGTTTCAACGATTAAGCTTCACAACGAGCTTAACAAACTCGATTCATTAGATCGTTATATTCATATTTCGACGCCCGAGGTGTATGGTAGCTGCGAAGGTTTAGTACCTGAGAATAAAAATTATCACCCGAGCACCCCTTATGCGGTTTCACGTGCAGCAGCAGATATGAGCTTGCACACTTTCGCGGATGTCTATCAGTTTCCTGTGGTATTTACACGTGCAGCTAATGTGTATGGTGAGGGTCAGCAGTTATATCGGATCATTCCGCGCACGATACTCTTTGCTCTGCTTGATAAAGTGTTACCACTACACGGCGGTGGTCACTCTACTCGCTCATTTATTCACATTGATGATGTTTCTAGTGCGACACAGCTTATCGGTGATAATGGGAAACTTGGGGAGATTTACCACATATCAACCGAAAGAATGATCACAATCAGAGCTTTGGTTGAGTTAATTTGCGATATGTTGCATGTTCCCTTTGATCAAGTCTGCGAAGTCACTGAAGATAGACTTGGCAAAGATGCGGCTTACCTCTTAGATACACAAAAAATTCGCTCAGAGCTCTCTTGGCAGGATCAAGTAACACTTGAAAATGGACTAGAGCGAACCATTGCTTGGGTGAAAAACTACAAAGACATTTTAAGTGCACTCCCCCATGACTATATTCATAAAGCGTGAGATCCCCATGTTAGGACAAGAAATAGATTTACTTAGCAATTACCCAAAATCAAAGCGCGACACCAAAGGTAGAGCACAAGTTATTACGGATGCCGACAGAGAGATCGCAAGACAATATGGCAAAGATTTTTTTGATGGTGACAGAACCTATGGCTACGGTGGTTTTCATTACTTCCCTCGCTTTTGGCAACCTGTAGTACCGGATCTCAAAGCACACTTCGGCCTCAATGCAGACTCCAGCCTGCTAGACGTGGGATGTGCCAAAGGCTTTATGCTGTATGACCTGCAACAGTTGATCCCGGATATGACATTGCGCGGACTGGATATTTCAGAATACGCACTCGAGCATGCGAAAGAAGAAGTCAAAGATTTACTTACATTAGGTGACGCCAAATCCTTACCTTTTGAAGACAATTCCTTTGATGTTGTGATGTCTATTAATACTATCCACAACCTTGAGGAAAGTGAGTGCGCAATGGCGCTACGTGAAATTGAACGTGTCAGTCGTGGCAAATCTTTTATTACCGTCGATGCCTACCGTAACGATGAAGAAAAAGAGCGCATGATGGAGTGGGCACTGACAGCCAAGACCATTATGCATGTGGATGACTGGAAACAGTTTTTCCGTGATAACGGTTACACTGGCGATTTTTATTGGTTTATTCCGTAGGCGTATTATGACTTTGAACTCCATCGCAGCGCAGATCCGTTACACTTTGTGTGACGTATCCAGCCAGACAAAAACACCACATCTGGGCAGTTGTTTGTCCTGTGTTGATATTCTGACCGTGTTGTATTGGCGCACGATGCATATCACGCCCAACAACCCGGCTAATCCTGAGCGTGATTACTTTTTGTTGGGTAAAGGACATGCTGCCAGCGCGCTGTACACAACGCTTGCCTACCGTGATTACTTCTCTCCAACGGCACTGTACGAACATGGTCAGACTGACAGCCAGTTTGAAGAGCACCCGGGAATACACGCCCCGGCAGGCGTAGAAACGGTTTCAGGGTCTCTGGGCCATGCTTTATCGTTAGCAACCGGCATGGCACTGAGCAAACAGTTACAAGGCGCTAAGAACCGCTTTTACGTGCTCATGGGCGATGGAGAGATCAATGAAGGAACAGTCTGGGAGGCTGCGATGTTTGCAGCCGGTAAGCGCTTAAGTAACCTGGTTGCGATTGTCGACTTTAACAAATTACAAGGTACAGGTGAAAGTACCGAGATTATGCATCTTGAGCCGCTTGAAGAGAAATGGCGTGCCTTCGGCTGGCATACAATGCGCGTTGATGGCCATGATATCGATGCACTGGAACAGGCTTTGGAAACCGCAAAGTCCATCCCACAACCCGTGTGCATTGTGGCCGACACAGTTAAAGGAAAAGGCGTGTCATTTATGGAAAACGACAACAACTGGCACTACCGTATTCCGACTGAAGAAGAAGTGGCGCAGGCTAAACAGGAGCTGGGAATATCATGAGAAACGCATTTGCACGAGTCCTGACTGAGCTTGCTAAAGACGACGAATCACTGTTGCTCTTTTACGCAGATATAGGTAACCGGTTGTTTAACCCGTTAAAGGAATTTGCCGAAGAGCGCGCTATCAACGCGGGAATTGCGGAGGCGAACATGGCCTCTATGGCCGCTGGTAGTGCCATGATGGGCCATAAACCCTTTATTTATACCATCACCCCGTTTACCACGTCACGTAACTTTGAACAGATCAAAATTGATATCGCTTATCAGAATCAGCCTGTGATCATCGTCGGCACCGGCTCTGGCTTATCTTACGCTAACCTGGGCCCGACTCATCACTCATTCGAAGATATTGCGCTGATGCGCGCACTGCCAAATATGCACGTGATCTGCCCGGCTGACGCATACGAGCTTGAGCAACTGATGCCTCAGCTGATTGAGCTTAACGCTCCTTGCTACTTCAGAATTGGTAAGAAAAACGAGCCGGCAGTCCACGAAGGAAACCCTGCCCTTACCTTTGGCAAGGTGCATGTGATGCGACCAGGTGAACGCATTGCCGTACTGAGTACGGGTACCATTATGCCTCTAGCACAAGCATTAGTAAGCGAACTGACGGAGCACGGATTATCGCCAGAACTGGTTAGTTTCCACACCGTAAAACCACTCGACGAAGCGTATTTAAACGATGCAATAACCCGTTTTGACCATGTGATCACACTCGAAGAGCACAATGTCAGCGGTGGCTTTGGTAGCGCTGTGCTGGAGTATGTTAGTGAGCAGGAAAACGGGCCACGGATGCACCGTTTCGGGATCCCGGACCGCTTTATTGATCAGGTGCATTCCACCGCAGATGCGAGAGCCAAAGCGGGTCTGACTGTGCCTGATATTATGAGCACCTTATCAGAGCGGGGTGTGGTGTGATCATAGGCATAGATTTTGATAACACCATTGCCGACTACACTGGCGTATTTTATCGCGTCGGTTGTGCGCTTGGTTGGCTACCAGAGTCGGTCGGTCAAAGCAAAAATGAAGTTAAACAGTATTTTATTGACCAGGATAACGAAGCCAGATGGACCGAGCTACAGGGTATCGTCTACGGGAAAGAAATCACCCAGGCACGCCCCTATCCAGGGGCACTAGCAGCATTACAACGCCTTTATGCACAAGGACATAGACTGGCCATCGTGTCGCATAAAACTAAGTACCCGATTATTGGGGAGCGTGTTGACTTTCATAACGCAGCCACACAGTGGCTTCTCAGCCACGGTTTTATCGGATCAGCCGATGCGCCTGTTGACTCTGATTTGGTCTTTTTTAACGAGACCAAAGCACAAAAGGTTGCGCGTATCTCACAGCTCAAGTGTGGCGTGTTTATTGATGATCTGCCAGATATTCTGACGCACAGTGATTTTCCTGCACAGTGTCATGGGGTATTGTTCGCACCCAACGCACTTCAGAGGTTCAGCGGCCCGCAAATCAACCATTGGCAAGCATTGGATGCCTGGCTATGTTCTCTGCTGAACTAACAGACTTTATCTCATCTACTCTGGGACAAACCCACTGGCGCAGTTCCAGCTTGTCGCAGGGCGCAAATAATCAGGGACATAAGCTCTTTTCAGATAACAACGCCTATTTTCTAAAATGCTTTGCGCCAGGCTCAAGGGCATTCGACAAGCTTTACAATGAATTTCAGTTTAGTCAGCAGCTACACAAGGCCGGTATCTCAAATATAGCCCGGCCTATCGGTTATTGCTCTCACACCCTGTCTGCCATATACGAGTTTATCGACGGCCACACCTTTGAAACAGTGACAGCACAGGATGTCAGTGCAGCATACAATTTCATTGCAGCCATCAACAGTCATCAGGTTGAGCGCACGGCGCTCAATGCGGCTGCGGATAGCCCGGCTAAACTGGAAGACTTTATTCAATTAGTCACACTGCGTCTTTCACGATTCGAATCTCTGCGTGATAACGTTGAACTCAATACTCTGCTGACAGCAATAGAACTACGCACCAGAGTTATCAGCACAACACCCGGTATAGACTGGCAACAGCCCTGTCCAAAGGACGTGGTCTCCCCCTCTGACTTTGGCTTTCATAACGCACTGAAATATCGCGATGATGTGTATTTTATTGATTTCGAATATGCTGGAAATGACAGTGCCTGGAAGCTGCTATGCGACTTTTTTGCCCAGCCAGCCCTGCCCGTGCCACTGTCTTACTTACCACAATTTTTGCGCTCGCCACTCTTTGCAGCACAAGCATCCGCTGGGAACACTCTAAAGTGCGTCTTTGAGCTCACACTGCTCAAGTGGTGCTTAATCATGCTCAACGAGTTTTTACCTGATGTTCAGGCCAGGAGACTGTTTTCCTGGAACATTTCTTGCTTAAAAGAAAGAAATGCAAAATTACAACACATGCAGGCGCAGCAACTTGACAAGAGTCAACGCTACTTTGCTCAGATTAACGATAAAATGCATGCGTTACAAACCCAATTAAGAGACAACTAGAATGAAAGCAGCAGTACTATTTGAAACAGGTCAGCCTCTTAAGATAGTTGACAACATTCAACTGCCGGCGCTTATCACAGGCCAAGTGCAAGTCAAAATTCTCTACAGCGGCTTGTGCCACTCCCAATTGATGGAAGTCAATGGTGGTCGTGGTGAAGACAAATATCTGCCCCACCTACTTGGACATGAAGGTGTTGGTATTGTCGAGGCGGTGGGTGACGGCGTCACCAAAGTACAGGTCGGCGACAAAGTCGTAATAGGCTGGATCAAAGGTGAAGGTCAGGATGCTCCGGGCGGAAAATATCCACATGACGGGTACCTCATTAACTCGGGGAGCGCAACGACGCTCTGCGAGCAAACCATAGTGGCTGAAAACCGGGTTGTTAATCTGCCTGAAGGCTTTCCGGACAAGCTCGCCATACTACTTGGCTGCGCCTTACCCACCGGGCTTGGCCTGGTGTTCAACGAGCTGAAGCCTGAAACAGAAAAGACTCTGGCCATTTTTGGGCTGGGCGGGATCGGCATGAGCGCACTGCTCGCCGCAAAGCTGAGTAATCCAACTAAGTTAATCGCTGTTGACGTTAGCGAAGAAAAACTCGCCATCGCCAGGCAGCTGGGTGCCACGCACACCATCAATGCCAACGATTCAGATCCTGTCAGTGCCATCTATGACATCACTGAGGGCCTGGGCGTTGACTATAGCCTGGAAGCCGGCGGAACCACAACCACCATAGAGCAAGCTTTTGAATCTGTGAGAGATGGAGGCGGTCAGTGCATCTTTGCCTCTCACCCTAGCAATGAACTCAAGATCCAGCTGGAACCCCATGCCTTCCACCGTGGCAAATCTCTTCGCGGCAGCTGGGGCGGCGGCAGCCAGCCGGACAAAGACATTCCTGTCTTTGTCGAATTATTCAAACAAAATAAGCTGGATCTGCACTCTTTAATCAGTAAGACTTATGAGCTCGACCAGATCAACGACGCTCTGGACGACCTCGCAAACAAAAAAATTATCCGAGCAGTAATCAGGATGGAATAGAAACTATGTAACAAGGGAAAAATATGAACAAACAAGATAAGACATTTTTTGGCACCGGTTCATCTCAGATGGCCAAAGAGACTTGGCTAAAACAAGATGAGAATGTCGACATTGAAGAACAGGACCTGCTGACACTCGGTCCTTATAATAGCCAGGGAATTTTACAAGACCCTAAACGCTTTGGCTTCTTGATGTCTCGCCATAAATTTGTTTCTAAAATGTTTGCAGACTTCGATAATGTGCTTGAGATTGGTTGCCAGGAAGGGATGGGATCTTTGATCGTTTCTCAGACTGTGAAAAAGCTCACTTCCGTGGACTTTTACAAACCACATATCCAGGATGCACAGAAATATATGGGGAAGAATCTGGACAATGTGACTTTTCAGGGCCACGACATCATAGGTGGTCCGGTTGAAGGCACGTTTGACGGCGTATTTACGATGGATGTATTTGAGCACATCGATCCCCAGCAAGCTGGTTTGTTCATGGAAAACATTGTTGCTTCAATGACCCCTCAGGGTACTTTAATCTTGGGGATCCCCTCGCTAGAGTCACAGAAGTATGCCTCGAAGGCATCTAAAGAGGGTCATATAAACTGTATGTCAGGCGCGGATCTTAAGGCATTTTGTCAACAGTATTTTCACAATGTCTATCCCTTTGGGATGAACGATGAAGTGGTTCACACCGGCTTCTTCCCAATGTGCCAGTACCTGATCATGCTGTGTGTGGCGCCCAAGAAAGAATGAGTTAGTTATGCACGTTGGTATTTTCACCTATCAAACAGGTCATTTAATGACCTACCAGTTGATACAAAAATTTTTAACTATGGGGTATGAGATCTCGCTATTTGCTTTTCCTTTTTCATACCGTCCGAGTCAGCCGCGCCCTTTTGAGGAGCGGCCATTTCAACTCATAGAGCTAGATGTAGAGGCTTTTTGCCATGCCAGTGGCGTTCACTACCACGCTATGAATTGCTGGAGTACAGCCTCGTCAGAGCGCCTGAATACGCTGGCAAACAAACCGGATTATTTTGTGACAGCCATCGCAAAAATCATTCCGCTGCACTTTATTGAAGGTAATACTATTTTTAACTGTCATCCGGGTCTGATCCCCGAAAACAGAGGCTTAGACTCGTTTAAATGGGCCATTGTCAGACAGCAGCCAATCGGTATTACCCTGCATAAAATTGATAAGCACATTGATGCGGGCACCGTGATAAAGAAAATGACAGTGCCGGTTATCGCATCAGACACCTACAAAGAGGTCTGTGACAGGGCGTATAACATGGAGTGTGAGCTGCTCTCGCAGTTTGCACTTTATCTCGACGACACTTCGAGCCACTTTACGGTAGACCCGCAAACGCCATTGAGCAGGCAAAAGATCCCGTCCGAAGTCGATGCTGATTTTGAACAGGTATTTGCACGCTATCTTAAAGCGCTACACAGCGATGTGAACCAGTAATGTTTCAGCTTATCTGATCCAGGAATTCCTTATGAGTGAAATAAAAACCCGGTTTCTCGAACAGTACCACAAGCACAATCTGGCCACCGAGCCTTATGCTATTTACGGCAGTGGTGGTGGATGTGAGCAAATTCTGGCGCTGATTAAACAAGATGCTTTAGTCGCTCCGGCGATGCTCATCGATGACAAACCCGGCACAGACACCGTCACCGGATTAACCGACTTAACGCGTGAAGATTTACAGCAGTATAAGATAGTGGTGTCATCACAAACATTTTTTTATGCCATTAAAGATAAATTACTCGACCGCTTCGCTCCGGCAGAGCTTGAGATAATCTCACTGCTTGATTATCAAACCAGCTTTGATAATCCCTTGTATCGCTCAGAGCAGGCATGGAAAGAACACACCCGTCTGGCCCGACGCGATTACGAAGGCGCGCACACAGCAGGTTTTGCCCGCGACAAATTTTATATTGGCGAGGTTGACCCTGTTTTTGCAGACCGCTTCAGGCAGGTTGCCGAATCTCTGCCTCGCTCAGGCTATGACACAACTGCCAGTCAGTCAGACTACACCTATTACCGCAACTTTACTTCACTGAACGATGATGCGGAGGTGCAACGATTACATTTAACGCATGAGGCCCGACAGCATATCGATGAATTTCTGGCTCATGTGTATGACGATGTCTGCACTCAGCTTGGCTATAACTGGCAAGTCGTCAATGGCCGTATTACCCGCCTGGCGCAAATATCAGACTCTCAATTGGGCTCAAATGCCTATCACACCGATAGTTTGCCAGACACAGTTATAAAGCTGCTGCTCTTTTTGACACCACCCAGTAAAACGCTTGGTACAACAGCAATAAAAACAGAGCAAGGCCAGGAAGTGTTTGTGACCGGGCCAACCGGCACCTGGGCTTTACTGGAGGTCAGTCAACTACTACACAGAGGCATTTCGAGTGACTCTGCACAGCGCATCGTCTGCGAGCTAACCATTACGCCCAGCCGTCGTCGCAACACTGCGGCCACGATAAAAGGGATCGTCTCACATTATCCCCTTATGCCGTGGCAACGTTGTAGTGAACTCAAAGTGTGTGTTTATCCAATTGGCGCACTGGAAAACGACAACTGGGCCATCTATGGCGACTCACCATCGCTGTTTTACAACACACTCAGCCCAGAGAATGAGCAACCAGTCGAGCTCTATCATGACGCCAACAGCGTTGCGCTGGTTTATCTGACCCCTCGCACATTCAATCTTGAGCACAGCCGCTTACAAGCGTTACTGGCCGAATCATTACGTGTACTTAAGCCCGATGGGGATCTGCTGTTACAAGTGAACGAACAAACACAGTCATACCAGGCAGCGTTACTAGAGCGCACAGCAATGGAGCTTGGATTTACGTTTATTAGCTCGGAGCAGGCGTTACTGAAAAGCATCTTCAGCGATGTCACAACGCTTAATGCAACCGACACACATCTTTTATTATTTAAAAAGCCTAAGGGAGACCTTCTATGAGAGTGATCATTTTTGGCACAGGAAAAGGCGGGCAAAATACCCTGCAGCTATTGTTAAATCAGCAAGGGCATGAGGTTGTATGCCTGATAGATAACAACGCTACACTTTGGGGCTCGATGCGTGAAGGAGTAGAAATCAAAGGGCCTGACCTTTTACCGTCTTTGTCCTATGATCAGATCATCATTGCCAGTCAGTACCACAAAGAGATTAAGCCCCAACTGCTCTCTTTAGGTGTCCCGGAAGAAAAAATCTATGTCGCGCACCACAATATGATGAACGGATTTAGCCTGGAGTTTGGCATTTTCACTGGCTACCCACAAGGCAGAGCGCCCGATATTCACACCTATTTTAGCTTCCGTGAAGACGTGCTTCGAACGCTGGCGATGCAAGTCGAGTTAGTCATGGCCAATCAGGTCGCAGGTAATATTGCTGAATTCGGGTGTGGCACAGGCCAATCTAGCTATATGCTTGCCAGAACCCTCAGAGACTGCAGCCAGTACTACAATATGCCGGCTAAGCACCTGCACCTGTTTGATAGTTTTGAAGGCTTGCCAGCGTCTACCCATGATATCGATCTGGAGTCCCCTCTTGTCCAGAGTAACGTCTGGGGAGAAGGCGCCTGTGCAGACATCAGTGCACAACAGCTGGCAGATACACTCAATACTCAGCTCAAGTTTTCTGATTTTAGTATTTATCAGGGCTGGTTCGAAGAAACTATGGTGCAAATCAAACCCGAAGAGCGGTTTGCACTGTTACACCTGGACTGCGATCTGTACGAATCTACCTATCAGGTACTCGATTATATGTTTACCAACGAGCTGCTTTCTAAGGGCGCCATTTTGCTGTTTGATGACTGGAGCTGTAACGGTAATCTCCCGGAGTTTGGACAGCAAAGAGCCTGGACCGATATCTGTGATAAATACGACATCCAGTTTGAACCGCGTGGTCATTATGGCATCGGCTCATATATCCTCGCGATACGTAGCTACAGTAAAAAATCAGCGAGCAACACCTAATGAGTGTTGCTATCTTCAACGACAAAGACGTGTTGACAGTCGATAACACTACCTTAGACATGTTAAAAGCGCGTGCGTTGGCCTCCCCGACTAAGCGCTTTAGATTGTGTTGTCACAGAAATAATCAGGACCCTATCCAGGAGATGATTATTGTGTTGCATCGCAGCGCGTTAATGACGCCTCACCGCCACCCGCAACATAAATCGGAGTCCTATCATCTGATTGAAGGGGAAATGGAGGTCTTTATTTTTGACGACAAGGGGCAGGTATCACAGCGTATCCCCATGTCAGATAACGGTCAGGATGCCTTTATGTATCGCCTTAGTGCACCATTATGGCACCTGCCAATTGCCCGCTCAGAGTGGGTTGTTTATCACGAATGCTATGTCGGCCCATTCGACAAAGACATAGATGTTGAATACGCCCCTTGGGCGCCGTCAGAAGATAAACCTGACGAATTGCAAGAGTATTATAGAAGAATAACAGGTCAGTAATGAAAATAGCTTTATACGGTATTAATACAGTCACCGAACAACTTACTTCAACACTAGCAGATGAGCACGAGCTAATATATGCCTGCACATCGGGACAAGAGCAGTTTGAATCCCACCCTACTTTATCTTTGCCTGAGCTAGTCCAGACAGAGGTTGACAGGATCATCATCTGCTCTATGTTTGTCGACGAGATCGCACAAGATTTAGTTAAACATGGTATCGACCTGGAAAAAATTTACTTTTACAACCAGATGCAAAGCATCATCGTAGCGTGCAAGGATGTTATTATCCCCACCGTGCGTAAAGACAAAGTACTTTACGCTGTCTTCGATTTATCTCGCAACGTTGCGACATTTGATTGCTGCTGTTTTGCCATCCAAGCTGAATTGTACCGAGAAGAGCACCAATACGATTCCATCCATTTTGTGATCCAGCCGAAGCGCTCTGCGGATCCTGACTCCCTGAGTTTTACCACTTCTCATGAGCTGGATGATGTTGAATGGCGACTCAATCATATCGTTATTCCTGTTTTTGAAGCGCTTCCAGCCTGCTCGGGAGTGTCTAAAATGTCCTACCGCCAACAAGCGGTCGAGATGCTGCAACATCAGCCCCATGTCTTTCCTGAGTCATTCCGAGAAACAAATAGAGGTATCCACCTGAAAATTGAGCAAGTGCTTAAATATAAACGAGCGGGTATAGACACAGCACGTTTCAGACCGCACGCCCATGCCGAAGCATTAGTGGATAGCTTTGTTCAGGATCGTAATATTGGCGATAAAAAGTTGCTGGTCATCACACTACGCGAGTACCCTCTGCATGAACACCGCAATAGTCCGGTGGAAGAATGGGCTGAATTTACCAAACGGGTCGACAGCGATGAATTCCACATTATCGTCGTGCGCGATACCAGCAAAGCATGCGAAGCTTTGCCTGAGTGCCTGAGTCATTGCGATACCTTGCCGCTGGCTTCTATCGACATGCATATCCGGTTTGCCCTGTATCGTCGTGCTCATATCAACATGAGTATCAATGGCGGCACCAGTTACACCTACTTCTTTACCGAAAACGTCAATTCGATCATGTTTATCCCCACCAGCCGGGAGCATTTTTCAAACAGCGTTAAAAATGTTGCCACCGGTGGCTATTTCTTTGGTGAACAACCAGAGTTTAGGGCTCATGAGAATCAGGTTGTTATCTGGCACAGCGGTACCACTGAAACCATCCATGGTGCCTTCCTAAAACTCCATCGTCAGATACAAACCGGCGAACTACAAGACTTCTCCGACCTTTATGACGATCCCGCTGATATGGAGCAAAGCTAAATAATGAGCGCACACACTTCACTTTCACTGGCACTGGTTGGACTCGGCAGTTGGGGACAAAAAATTGCGCGTACACTCAATGAAGAAATCACCAGCGCGTCTCTGGACTTTGTCGTCACAAGCAACGAAAACCCTCACGACTTCGTATTACCGCATTGCCAAGTGTTTAATTCTGTGGATGCGCTACTGAGCAGTGATGTAAAAGTAGATGGCGTGATTTTGGCCCTGCCTCCGCATATCAACAAAACAGTGTCACTGAAAGTTATGGCCGCTGGCATTCCTTTATTTATCGAAAAGCCTATGGCTATGAGCATTGCAGATGCAACCGAGATGCTTGACTTCGCCAGAGCACAAAAAGCCATTGTGGCTGTCGATCACATCGACCTGCATCACAGTGCGATTACACAACTACGCCGCCTGCAACCTGGTGTACCTACACATCTTGAGGCCAAAATAGGGGCGGCCTACAATCCCAGAGAAAATTGGCCGCCACTTTGGGAGTATTCCCCGCACTTTATTGCCGCAGCACTGGAGTTTTGCGGCGAATTGCCAAACACCATCTCCAGTCGGGCACTACCTGTCGAAGCAGGTCTGTCACAGGATGTATTAAGAGAAAATATTGAAGTGACTATGACCTTTAGTAATGGCAGTACGGCAACCGTTGTTGGTGGGAATGGGATGGCCAAGAAAACCAGAGAAATGACTGTGACCTATAGCAACGACGTCTACCATTTCGTAGACAGAGAGGACCCGGATCTGTTTGTCGAATACCTGGATAGCGGGCAAAGTCAGCCGCTTAGCTCACCAAATCGGATGCCACTTGGGCTGTCTCTTGAGTCTTTCATCGCTAAGGTTCAACGCGGTCAGTCGTGTTGTGAGGAGTTTGAGCTGGGCCTCAATGTGGTGAAAATACTCACTGGCGCAGATCTGTCGCGTCAGACAAAACAACCTGTCAGGTGGAGTGCGTTATGAGTAAAGAACCCCTTGCTATCTTGGGCGGCAACCCGGTACGTACCACACCTATGCCTGCCCGAAAGGCATTTGGCACGAGTGAAATAGACGCGCTCAATAAGGTGATTGCACATTATCAGCACAGTGAATCCGATCCTCCCTACGGCGGCGACTTTGAGCAAGCTTATTGCAACGCCTTTTCTGAGTATATGGGTGGCGGTTACAGCGTAGCCGTTGCCACCGGCACGGCATCCGTATTCGTTGCCCTTGCAGCGCTGATGCTGTCTAAAGGTCAGGAAGTTATTCTTTCACCGGTGACCGATTCGGGGCCCCTCGCGTCGATTATTCACCAGGGATATGTGCCTGTGATAGCCGATGCGGCTGAGGATAGCTATAACAGCACCTGGGAACAAATCGAACCGCTGATCACGGACAAAACCGGCGCGATTATTTTGGTTCACTGTGCGGGTATCCCCACCGACGTTGAAACCATAGTGACTCAGGCACACCAACGCGGCATCAAAGTCATTGAAGATTGCTCTCAAGCGCCAGGCGCGAGATGGAACGGTCAAAAGGTTGGCGGGTTTGGCGATATCATGGCAACCTCCACCATGTATCGTAAAAATATTGCTGCCCCTGGCAGCGGCGGCATAGTTTACACTAAAAGCCAGTCTTTATATCACATGGCTTTAGCGCATGCGGACAGAGGAAAACCAGTTTGGCAAGAAGGGTACGCAGAGCGAGACCCCTCGCTTAACCTGTTTCCCGCCCTTAACTGGAATACCAACGAGCTTTCCTGTGCGGTTGCCCATGCTTCTTTGTCTCGTCTTGACGAGACCATCACTGCGCGTAACGCGGTGCAAAATGCGCTAATTGAATGGATTAACACCCAATCGACATGCTGTTATGTTGCCAAGTTCTCTGGCAGTGCGTCACCGTTTTTCCTTCAGGTGTTTATTCGCGAGGAGACACTCAGCGTAGATAAACTGACATTTTGTCAGGCACTGCAAGCTGAGGGAGTAGACCTGAATCCGGACTATAAATTCCTGATCAGTGACTGGAAGTGGGCATTGCCCTACATCAAGCCCCCATTATCAACGCCAAATACCATGTCTGCGCGGGACAGATCGTTTAACCTGTACTTAAATGAACAATATACCCAGCAAGAAGTGACGGATATTTGCGCCGCCATTGTCAAAGTCGAACAACACTATGCCAAATGACACTCCACAGAAACACACAAGAACTGTCCTGGTGCAAGGCAATTTTGATGTCTTGCACGCTGGGCACATCCGGCTGCTAAAATTCGCTAAAGAATGCGGGGACAGGCTCATTGTCGCTGTCAACGCAGACAAATCTATGGCTGTACGCAGCCGTGTTAGTGAAGAGCTTAGACTGGAAGTGGTGCGCTCCTTAGAGTGTGTTGATGAAGCGCATATCACCACAGCCACTCCGGAGCAAGAGGTTGCACAATTCAAGCCCCAAATCGTCGTTAAGGGGAAAGAGTTTGAGTCACGTTCAAACCCTGAACTCGCGGTCTTAAATAGCTACGGAGGCAAGCTTATTTTTGGCTCAGGTGAGTTTGAAAGTAATTCTGAGCACTTTTTCCGCCGCAGCAAAAAGCCCGCGCCGGGAATGGATTATGCCGAGGCACGTGGATTTGCTAATCGTCATAGCATAGCAGCTGAAGACTTACATGAGTTGTTTGATGCAATGAAATCTCTGCGTGTTCTGGTCATTGGCGAAGTCATCGTCGACGAATATGTACAAGGTACGGCCGTAGGATTATCACAGGAAGATCCGACTATCGTGATCACCCCAAACCGCAAAGACACGTTCTTAGGTGGCGCAGCCATCACCGCAGGACACATAAAAGCACTGGGTGCTGAGCATGTGGTGCTAGCTTCGGTGTTAGGCGAAGATCAAACCGCTGATTATACACGCTCGCAAATCACTGACTATCAGGTCGAGCCTTTGTTCTTTACCGATCAAAGTCGCCCTACCCCATTGAAAACCCGCTACCGCGCCAGCAATAAAACCTTGCTGCGGGTTAATCAGGTACGTCAACACAAGATATCACAGGAGTTGCAGGCGCAAATATATCAGGCAATCGAAAGCCAACTCAATCAGATTGACCTGTTGGTCTTTTCTGATTTCAACTACGGCTTGCTGCCACAACCATTGGTCGAGAAAATTGCTGCTGCCTGCCATCAGCGTGGGATCAAACTGGTTGCAGACTCTCAGACTTCTTCACAAGTGGGAGATATTGCCCGCTACTGTAATATGGATTTGTTAACCCCCACAGAGCGAGAAGTGCGCGTATCTCTGAATAATCCGGACGACGGTCTAGTTATCCTTGCGCAGAAACTCACTGAGGTGTCACTGCCAAAGAATTTGGTTATTACGCTGGCCGAAGAAGGGATCCTCATTCACAAACCGAATGACACATTTGATGATTGGGAGAACGATCGCCTGCCCGCGTTAAACACCAACGCCGTCGACCCTGCTGGCGCAGGTGACTGCTTTTTAGCTGCCAGTTCGCTGGCGCTGGTTGCGGGTGCTAACATCTGGCAGGCCTGCTACCTGGGTAGCCTGGCTGCCGCATGTCAGGTTGCTTCACTGGGTAATACCCCTTTGTCTTGTCAAATTCTTGAACAAGCCGTTAAGGATTCATTTAGTTAATATGAAAGCCATTCTACTTGCCGCGGGCCTTGGCACCCGCCTGCGGCCAATCACTGATACTCTGCCAAAGTGCCTTGTTCCAATCAATGGACAGCCCCTGCTGGGTTTATGGCTAGACAAACTCGTTCAGCTTGGGGTCGAAGAGATCCTCATCAATACCCACTATTTTAATGAACAGGTTGAAGCTTTTGTGGCCGCCAGCCCCTATCAGGACCGAATTACCTTGAGTTACGAACCTGAATTGATGGGCACTGCGGGCACACTGGTACGCAATCGAACTTTCTGGCAAAGCCAGACTTGCATGGTGATCCATGCTGACAACTATTGTCAAAGCTCATTAGCGGGTATGCTTGAGGCACATAACCAACGCCGGACGCAGACCGATGCCACGTTACTGTTGTTCGAAACCCCGATGCCCCGTAGCTGTGGTATTGTAAAATTGGATGAAAATCTGGTTATTCAGGAGTTTCATGAAAAGGTCGAGCACCCGCCTGGCAACCTTGCCAGTGGTGCCCTCTTTATATTTTCACCTGACGTCTATGAACGCTACTTCTCTCACCTGGAAGCACAGCGGCCCTATGAGCTCAGCCTTGATGTTGTGCCAAATATGATTGGTAAGTTACAAGGCTGGCTGGTCGATGATCATTACATAGATATTGGCACGCCAGACAGCTACGCACAGGCGCAAAACATGGCCCGAACAGCGGCTCATCTTTCCAGCGATGCTGGCTCAAACCTTGCTTAACAATAGCATAGTTACTTCGAAGGATTTATTTATGTCATTTTGTCAAAACTGGGATCAACTGTACCGCAGCAATCAACACATGTCCGTATGGCCGTGGAGCGAAGTCGTCAGTGGTGCACTACGTAATACTCGTCTGCGCGACGGCGATCCGTCGTTCACCATACTGGAAGTGGGCTGTGGTGCGGGCGCGAACTTCCCCTTTTTCTTGAGCTATTGTCCAAACGTCTATGGCATTGATGGTAGTGATTTTATTATCGGTGAACTGAAGAATCGGTTCACTGATATTGCCGGTAACTTACATGTGGGCGACTTTACACAACCCTGGCCCTTTGAGACACAATTCGATTTAATCGTCGACCGGGGCGCATCCGTACACAATCCCGCCAGTAGCATTCAGCGCTACCTGGATCAGGCATACGACCAGCTTAAGCCGGGCGGTGTAATTCTGATCACAGACTGGTTTAGCACCGAGCACTCTGATTACGCAAAAGCACCGGAGTCAGTCGATCAATATACCAAAACAGGTTACACCTGGGGCCCGTTTGCAGGCGTCGGTAACGTAAACTTCTTTGATGCTGATCTTATCCACCAACTGGTATCAAAATTTGAGATAGTTTCTCTGAGCCATTCTCAGTCCAGTGAATATGGGAGTGACGGCGTCCATGCGGCGTGGAGTATGGTACTGAAAAAGCTATCCCATGAAGAATAAGTTTAACCTGGAACGCTGTGAGCTGAACCCGAACTGGGACAGCTTCATTACCACATCCCCCCATGGCAGTCCGTTTATTCATAGCCAGTTTATTGCACTGCTGGGTGTGAAGTATCACGCCTATTATTGCTGTAAAGGCAAGGAAAAAATAGCCGCTGTGCTACTGATCGTAGATGAAAGCGAAACTCAGGTCATTGGCCACCATGATGTGATCCATGACGGCATAGCGCATCGCAATATCAGTCACCTTAATCGTGCCCAGGGCCATTCCGAGTTGTTCGCCGCGCAAGAGTATATTGCCGAATACCTCGCAGAGCACTACACTCAGGTGCAGCTCAAATTACATCCGGCTATTAAGGATATTCGTGCTTTTTTGTGGGTCAATTATCATAACGATGGACCCAAGTATGCCGTGATCCCACGCTATACCTCCATACTTGAGCTGGACGAGTTTGCGGCACCACAGGATACACTAGAACGCTCCGACAACTATAACAACAGCTCTGTGTCGAGGCGTCAGGAGATCCGCTACGGTATTAAAAAAGAAGTGACCCTGAGTGAATCAAAAGACTTCGCTTTATTTGCCAAGTACTACGGAATGACCATGGCTCGCCAAGGAATTGAAATTAGTACAGCACAACTGGATGCGCTTGCATTCAGAGTCAAAAACCTGGCACAGCAGGGGTTGCTCTGCATGTATCAGGCACAGACTCGTGAGCAGGAAATTGGCAGTTTCGCGACTTACTTACTCCATCAGAACATGGCTTATTATTTTTACGGCGCAAACCATCCTGATATGCGGGACAGCCATACTGGTACTGCTGTGCTATGGCAGGCTTTCCCGTTGCTCGCACAAAAAGGCATATCACAGTTAGATTTAGAGGGGATTAACAGCCCTCAGAGAGGCTGGTTCAAACTAAGTTTTGGCGGCAATGTAGAGCCATACTTTCACATTAGGTTGGCAAAAACCGACGCTTAGCGTGCGTCGGTTGCCTGCATAATGGACTCGTAGGCCTCGATCAGCACCTCAGCCTGACGCCAGCATTTTCCGCTGAATCGACCTGATACGACGACATTGTCAACACAGTTTGACAATGTCTCGTAGTTTTGCTGATTAACAGCCTGAAACTCTGTGGTGGGTACCGGAAACGTGTTGTTAATCACCTGAGTCTGTCCACTGACGCACTTTGCCTGCGGGTCAACTATCCCCATCGACACGAGCTCATCGATAACCTCAGGCTGGGTAAAGGAATCAACTTCATCGGGACTGCACAAGATCTCCGCGGATAAGTGATTATGGTTACTCTGCCCGGTTAGGTTTGGATATAAGGTCAGGCGAAATATCGCACTACTCGGATCCCAGACCCAGAGATAATGAGACTTCTTATCAAGCAGGGGTCTGTCAAAGTTAAGATGAAAAATAAGCGCTGTGCGCAAAGTCACCTGACCTCTGGCCGGAGTCAGGCCCATCGCGGCTAAGGCAATAAAAGGTGGCGCACTCCAGAAAAGAAAATCGCAGTCAAGTACGCGTTCACTGTTAGCCAAAACCAGACTAGTCACTTTTTTATCATGATGCGCAATGTTTGCCACACGCTCTGAAGTGATAATTTCAACCCCGGCGCGCTCAACACGCTTTTGCAGTTGAGTGACCCAATAGCCAATGCCCTCTCCTGTCGTTGGGTAATAGTAAGTCACCTCGCTGAGATTATCCTGTGCTTTGCGCTGCTGAAAATCGGCTTCCCGCTGATAACCTAGCTTAGCATCAAAGGCCGGAAGCTGCTTAAGGGTGGCTGTTACATCAGCGGGCAATGCCAGAATACGGGTAAAACCAAATAATCCCGCAGCCATAGTCAATGACTTCAGCGGCGCATCCTGCCCATACAACTTACGCAATATTGGCACCACAATACTTTCTGTGAAGACGACACCTAAAGAATTAGCACAGTAGTCATAGAGTAAATTAGACTCTGGTAGATCAGTGTGATTGATGAGTTCACCACAACCCTGCTGATACATGTCTTGTGGTAACTTAGAAGCGTCCGGAAATGGGCTGTTCAAGTCCCAGCTGCCACCGAAATAGTTACCTGAGCATAGCCTGGCAATTTTATGCCAACTGCTTGTATCCGCATCTGCGAATAATATCTCGTCTAACTCCGCCACACCGGTGGCGTTGGGAATATGTGAGCCCATATCATAAGCAGCACCAGAGCTGTCTTTAACAGAGCAAAACAAGCCACCAACCGTATCGGCTTGCTCGATCAACACCACATTAGTAAAGCGTTGCTTTAACAGCAAAGCCGCCACCATGCCACAAATGCCGCCGCCAACAACAACCGCCTGAGTATTCGCCATAACTACGCCTCCAGCTGACTCTTTAGAGGGAGCATTTTCAACAACGCATGTGCCTCCAGCTTATTGATTGCACCCGCAAATTCCGTGACAGACTGACTGTACTTTTCTGCAATGTCTATGGTGTCATGCTCCCCATCGCTGTAACAGAGCAACATCTTGATATGATTGAGCTCGTCTAGCTGACGGGTCCGCTCTTCACTGAAAAAACTGAGTGTTGGGTATAACCCCCGGTTGCCCAAGTTAGGCTCGCCATACGGGTGAGTATTTTCAAACCGCGCACTTTGCTCAAACGCCAGAAAAATTTTTTCCAGTTTATCAATGCTATCCAGCAGCGGTTTTATGCCCATATAGTCTTTGTTATCGAGTGATGTGTGGTATTCCTTATAACCAGTATGAAAACTGCGGCTTACGCAACATACGGGGAACTGAAACCCGGGTGCATTGTACTGGCGCTCATCGGAGCCGCTAAGCGGGCTAAATGGAATATTGCTATGGCCATGGCCTTGCTCACTCAGATGATACAAGAGTTTGTCAAGTAACCCGTTGTCATTGCGGCTGTGCTTAAAAACCAGTTCCTGAGGGTCTCCCCCTAAGCAGTTAAGTACCAGCCCGGATACCAGGTGCTGGCGAAAATGACCCTGCATCAGGTGCAGTACCCCAAGACTCCCGATGGTCTCCGGGTGCAGCATAAAACGGTATGTGTAGCGGCGGTTCGGCCACTGTTTTATCCTGTGATACAAACCCAGTAACACCAGCGGACCACTCAGCTCATTATTGGCCATGGAAGGGTGGCATAGATAGGAGCTAAGTAACACTTCCTGATCCGATTGCCCCTCAAGCACGGTTTGAGCAAGATCTAAGTGCCCATCGACAAAACGGCTTTTAATCACTGCACGATACTGGCCCGGCTTTAGCTGCTCACGGCGTGACTGGCTAACACAAAAACCCCAGCGCTTCTTGTAATAACTGGTCACATAAGGCACCGCCTCAGGCAGCTCAGGTAAACTGTACAAATGAGATTGCAACTCTTCCAGAGACAAAGTGATGTCCACGGGCTCGGAGTAATTCACGACTTCAAGGTTGAGTCTGTGCATATCCGCCACTCGCTCACCATCAGGCCCCAGCAGATACGCTTCATCGCAGTGCCATTCCTGCGGAACCTGCCAGTCAAACAGAGCTGTCCCCGAGGGAATAGACAGCCGCTCCAATGGCATATATCGTCCAAATATGCCGTAACTTTGTCTGAGCCCAGGTCCGGTGATCGACCTTAAGATTGGAAACAACTCGTCATAAAGGTCACTGTAAAATTGCTCACTTTCTTCGTAGTGCACTACTGCAACTCCTTTCCTAGATCACATTTTTCAGTGTAATGTTCACAAAAATGAGTATAAATTTCCTTGATATAACTCATCCAAAGCTGATTCAGCCTTTCATATTGTGCTAAGCAAAAAGTTTCATCTTCGTATGTATAAAGTAAGGTTATCATCGGACAGTGATAATACAGTAGCGACCCTTTTACCAAATGAAATAGATGTCCCAGAATAGAGTCTCGATATGCAAACAAATAGCGTGATTGACGCCTTAGCTGATCCGCTGCTTCTTGCCTGGACTTCACGGGTTCTGACGCTATCTCACAAATATGCAAAACAAGTTCATTAAGGCTATCTAGTGCAATAAATTCATCACTTACATCATCAAGGTTAAATACATCAAAGCAATCAGACTTAATTAACTCTACAGTTTCAGTAATATCATAATCTTCTTCAATATCGAGTAAGTCATCTGCTTTTACTGGTAGTGCCTTTTCAATTTTAGCGCCGCTCCCGATATTTAAACACGTTTTGACATCATAGTAATTAAGCAGCTTTTCAAGTTGGGCATGAGCGATCATAAATAGATCGTTTGATACAACGATGCCACCGAGATTACCTTCTAAAGTGTGGCCTTGTATCTCTAAGTGGCCCAACCCCAACGATTCATCATCGTCATTACTAGGCCTGTAAATACTGTCTTTGCTGTGATGTGCACCTCTTGGGTCTTTTCCATTGTCTACGCCAAATAGATACACATTTCTAAACCCTAAATATAAGGCAAATGATAAAGCGGTATTTGCAACAACTGGATTACTATACGGGATTTTTGGCAAAGTCTGTGACATACAACGCAATGCGATAATGTCCATCATCGAAGTACCAGCCTCAGAGCCTTTTGCAGCGATGCCAGCCCATTTGTATCTTTTATTTGTATCTGGGTATAAGGTGCTTAACCCGATTAGATTGGTATTTTGATAAACCTCTGGTGGAACAATATCACCAAAGATTTTGTAATTTGAATATGGCCTTTCTACTAAAACGTGAAAATCAACTGGGATCCCCTTTCTGTACAAAGTGGCGATCGATGTGCCTGCAGCAATTACAATTGCTTTTTTGTGATTGCGCTTAATAAAATCTTCAGCTTCATCTAACGAAGGACCATTGCCTATAATGAAAACAGGTGTGTCTTTATTTAAGTTTGTGCTCGCCTTGGTAAGCCATGCCGCTTTGTTTCTAACATGGTGAATGCTGTGTGCTAACCCTGTCACGGCGTCATTATAAAATCCGTGTCCAAATTGAAAACGGAAATAATCCTTCGCCCATTGTTGAATAAGCACATTCAATCGTGCATCTGGTGTGTGCTGATAACAAAAGCTTCTAACTAGAGCAAATGCGCCAACATCTTCAGCTATTTTTTCAATGTCTCGGATAAACGTACTATGGTCAACTCCTAAGTGAAAAAATAAACATCCACCCTGCTTGTCAATATCTGAAATAATCTGGTACCAGTCGGTACAAAATAAACTCGCAAAGAACTGTTCAAAGTCGGGCTCAATTAGGAAAGTATAATCAAACTGAGTCCGTTCGAACAATAATGGGATGTGATACCCCAAACCAATACCGAAAATAATAGCTGTTGGAAAGTGCTCAGGTAAATAGGTTAGCTTTTCTTCGCCTTGGTTTCGAATATCAACCATCAAGTTGGTCAGTTCGGTCATATAACGGACATGTAGGCGCTCATCTTCTTGATTTTGACCGTAACCGGTATAATCAGTAAGACTTAGTACAGGCTTACTGAGCTGCTTCTCAACTTGAGTTTGGGTTTGCTCTATCGGTGATTGAGAATAAATTGGCGCTGTGCAGCCCTTTGGAATAAAGTTACCATGCCCTGATGCAGTCACGTGCAGACAAAAATCTTCACGAACGTGATACTCCTTGATGGTCTGTGCAATACTGGGGAAATATTTTTCGAAACTTTTTAAATTTTGATTAAAACGTTCGTTAGCTTCTTCAGCAAACTTGGCTTCTTTAGCCTGATGAGCAGCGGTATCCGATAGTTGCTCACTTAGAGACTCTAATTGTTGTGATAAGGGGTCTTTGTTCATACATTTGCCGGTGTCGTATTAAATATTTTTATACGCTTTGATCTTTTTTTTATTGCCAATAACTTGTGATAGTTCTTTTGCAACAGCGCTTTTTTCCTGCTGCAACTGGCTCATTATTGATTGGATTTGATTGAATATGACTAGAGCCGATTGTTGAGCTTGTTCTGAATCAGCTAACACATCAGCTGTTAATGTTGTCCGGAGCTGTTTGTCTATCTTAATGAAAAGACATTGAGCCTCTTTCAGCTCACCTGCCTGACAAGCAGCATCCAGCTTATTAAGGGTTGCTTCTATGTGAGCTAACTCAGCCGACATTAGCATCCGCGCCGTTAGCATCCAGTGTCTGCTTACGTACATCAATTGGAATCGCATCCCAAGCAGACTTGATTTCCTTCAGCAAATTCGATACCTCATCAACTATAGCGGGGTCATTTTGCATGCTAGCATCTAACAACCTGTCCAACATGTATGAATAAAGGGCATACAGATTCTCTGTTACCTCGCCACCAACTTCAAAGTCTAAGCTTCCACGAAGTGCTTCAATGATAGCTGAAGCCTTAGAAATATGTTCTGCTTTGGCTTCGAGGTGACGCTTTTCAATAGATACCTTTGCAAGTACCATTTTTTCAACGGCACCAGCCATCAACATTTGGATTATTTCATAGCGATCTGCACCTGCAACTCTCGTTTTCAATGCTTCTCTTTGGTAATTTTTGACTCGGGCGTTATACATATCACATGCCTCTTAGTTTACTTAGATTTAGTGAAGCCAGGTAAATTTGCTAATTGAGCACCTAAATAGGACTGTGTTTGTTGCATTTGAGCAATCAACACGTCTAGACCAGCATATTTTTGACGTAACCCCTCTTCCATCGATTTCATTCGATATTCATGATTCAGGACATCATCTTCTAAATCATCTAACTGGCTATTTAAGCTTGTCTCACGTTGCTTCAATATGCCTTTAGAATCGACGTAATTACCTAGCAACTCTTCAAGTTGTTTAGCTACACCGTTATCACCTGCAAAAGCCTTGCCAATATCATCGTAGTTATCGTCCATAGCTTCATTAAGACTTCTTACCAGTGAAGATTTTTCAAGATATCCATCTTTTTTAACGCCGAGGCCAATATCAAAAATGGAACCAAATGGGCCTGCGTCTGTAAGCTCTGAAGATAGAGTCGATATCATCTGGTCGCTCAATGTCCTCATTGAGGAGTCACCGTTTAACGGTCTACCAACTCGAGTGTGAAGGCCAATAGTGCCAATCAAGTTATTATAATTTGCAATAAACTCGTCAATCATTTTGCTAATAGATTCACGATCGTAATCAATATTTAATTTAGCTGTCGCATAACCATCAGTATCGTTACCTTCACTAACTTCAAGGGCTCTAATCGTCATGTCTTGCACCGCATCCTTGAATGTGTTGCTATCACTTGTCACTTCAAGGCCATCAACAGTAATAATTGCGTTTTGCGCAGCTTGAACTGTTGTCATTCCACCAGCACCACCACCAGATGCAGTTGTACTGATTGCATCAAGCTCTGCAGTATCCGAAGTTATCGTTAAGTCGTTATTGTCGCCGGTGACATTAGACGTAAGTACAAGCTTAGAACCAACATTACCCGTATTCACGATATTCGCGGTTACCCCGAAATTAGACTCAGAAGAGTTTATTGCGTCTCTGAGTTCAGCAAGTGTCATTCCCGCTGTCACATTTAAATCAAATGACTTATCTGGCCCAGCCCCGAACGAAAGTGTACCTCCAGATGCACTCACTACCGCATCAGTCGATGCAAATGCGTCGTCTGCCGAAATGATTCGGCTACCCTCTGCCAATTGTTTGACGGCAACTTTAAAGTTTCCTACGGATATGTCTGATGTTGGAGTAACGCTGATTATATCTCCGCCACTAGGTTGGGTAATGTTTGCTACTCGCTTACCAAAGTTGTCAGGATCTGCAAGCTTCGCCATCGTATCTTTAAGTTTAGAGATTGCTGACTTTAACTCACCAACCGCAGATAACTCCACTTTTAAAGAGTCTTCTTTTTTGGCAAACGCTTGTAACTTAGGAACATTTTCAGCATCAATTGTCGCTTTAATGATGCTTTCTAAGTCAAGCCCCGAGCCTATACCCGCAGATGTAATTAATGGCATACAACCTCCAACCCAATATTAAGCTGTTTTATCAAACAGCAATCCTCTACTTGACACCTTATCGGCAAACTCTTCAAGAGCTTTAGCCATTTCACGAAACTCCTCTGAAGGAATTTCCCGTATTACTTCATCATTGTTCGTATCGATCACCTTTACAACGGGAGGATCTCCACGTTCGTCAAACTCGAAAGACAAATTAGTTGCTGTAACAGGAATAAACTGATTTAGCTTTTCTAAGTTGCTTTTAATTTCTTCCAAAATGTCAGGCTTTACAGCACCTTGTTCCTCGCTTTGCTTCGTACTAGATTCTGTTTTGCTAGTAGACTCAACCGCACGAGTCGTCTCAGCAGAAGATGCCGTCCTAATTAATTCTTCTGGTTTTGTATGATTGACGAATCCATTTGGTGTAGACGCTTGAACTTCTTTCACAACACACCTCCAAACCTTTTACCGTAAAGTATACGCCAAGTTTGAGAATTATTCACAAACCTGACGCTACAATACTAATCAATTAACCTAGTAGCGATAAAGCTACTTGCGGTCTTTGATTTGCTTGGCTCAAGATAGAACTACTTGCTTGTTGCAAAATCTGCATCTTAGTCAAGTTTGCAGTCTCTTGTGCGAAGTCTGTATCTTGGATCCGAGAACGTGCAGCCGTTAAGTTTTCAGCAACATTCGATTGGTTACGAATAGTTGATTGGAATCGGTTTTGAACCGCACCTAACTCTGCGCGTTTCTTATCAACTACCGCAATCAAGTTATCCATACCAGCTAATACAGCCTGGGCATTCGCTTGCGAAGATACAGAAATACCAGCCGCCGTGAATACATTTGAGAAGACTTTCGCA
This sequence comes from Pseudoalteromonas sp. S2755, assembly GCF_005886535.1. Taxonomy (GTDB): domain Bacteria; phylum Pseudomonadota; class Gammaproteobacteria; order Enterobacterales; family Alteromonadaceae; genus Pseudoalteromonas. Next base: position 54,901 of record NZ_PNDS01000034.1, on the reverse strand, counting down.
TCTGCTTCGGTACCAATCGTGGTACTAATTGTACCTGTAGTCGCACTGAGTGCCACACCAGTTACACCACTTGCGATGCCTGCGATACCAGACAGTGTGAAGCCGCCATCCGCTTGTAAATCGTTTGTAGTACCTGCCACGTTTTGCATACTAAAGCCGATAGTTTGAACTGCATCGGCACCAACTTGGAAGTTCGCATCATAACTGCCATCAAGCAAGTTTTGACCACCGAATGTCGTATCCGCAGCAACGCGGTTTACTTCTTCAGCTAATGAACGAATTTCCTCTTGTAGTGCGAGCCTATCTTCATCCGTATTCGAGCCGTTCGAAGCCTGCTGAGCAAGCGTTCTAATACGCTGGAACATCTGAGTGGTTTCATCCAGTGCACCTTCGGCTGTTTGCGCTAATGAAATACCGTCGTTGGCGTTTCTCATGCCCTGATTCAGACCATTGATCTGACCATTTAGACGGTTTGTGATTTGCATACCTGCAGCATCATCTTTTGCGCTGTTAATGCGCAAACCTGACGACAAGCGTTGAAAGGATGTATCTAACGCACCTGAGGATTTATTTAGTTGCCGCTGCGCGTTCAATGAACTCACATTGGTATTTACATATAAAGCCATAATAGCCTCCGCTTTATCAACATAACTCGCTGGAGCGGGATACCCCTACCCTGCTACCAACGATGAATAAGAGTCCTAAATTTATAGTTCTCTAATTCTGCTATCGGCTGCTAAAGCGAAAGCTTGAGCTTTATTTGTAATTTTTTTATTTTTTATTCATTTCTAACCCTGAAGTAGGCTCAGTGCCGCTTGTGGACGCTGATTTGCCTGACCGAGAATCGTCTGACTTGCTTGCTGTAATATCTGATTCTTCGTTAATTTGGCTGTTTCTAGTGCAAAGTCAGCATCTTTAATTCGCGATTTTGCTGCCGACAAGTTTTCAGAAATATTAGCTTGGTTCCGTATTGTTGACTGGAATCGGTTTTGTACAGCACCTAACTCTGCACGCTTCTTATCAACTACCGCAATGAGCGCATCCATACCTGCCATTACGGCTTGTGCATTGGCTTGTGAAGAAACCGAGATCCCTCCTGCCGTAAAAACATTTGAGAACACTTTGGCATCAGCCTCAGTACCAATGTTTGTACTAATCGTAGCTGTTGTTGCACTTAATGCAGCACCAGAAACACCACTCGCTACCCCTGCGATCCCTGAAAGAGTGAAGCCACCATTATCTGCCAAACTATTTGCTGTCGCACCTACATATTGCATGCTGAATCCAATAGTTTGAACCGCATCACCACCAACTTGGAAATTAGCAGCATAAGAACCGTCAAGTAAGTTCTGTCCACCAAAAGTAGTATCAGACGCTACCCTATTAACCTCAGAGGCTAGTTGTCTAATTTCTTCTTGAATGGCTAGGCGATCTTCATCAGTGTTAGAACCATTCGCTGCCTGTTGAGATAGGGTACGGATACGTTGGAACATAGAAGTGATTTCATCCATTGCCCCTTCAGCGGTCTGAGCCAATGAAATTCCGTCATTGGCGTTTCGGTTCCCTTGGGTTAAACCCAAAATTTGAGATTGTAATCGATCGGAGATTTGTAACCCGGCCGCATCGTCAGCAGCACTATTAATACGCATACCAGATGACAAACGCTTGAAAGATGTATCTAGCTCATTGCCCGAGTTAGTTAGCTGTCTCTGTGCATTAATAGCACTAACATTTGTATTTACATATAAAGCCATAATTCACTCTCTTTTTGTCAAATCAATATCTAATTGATAGATAGTTAAATGACAAAGCGGCACTTATGCATCGGGTATTCAACCAACTAAGGCAACCAATTGCCACTTTGACGCCAGAATTTACTGTAACTAGTAGCAAGCAAATAGCAGGCCAAAAATCCAAAGCTATGATTAAATAACATAGGGAATTTAAAAATAGGTATTAAGTACTTTGTTTATCGAGGAGCGACTAACTAGCATTTCGGCATCTAGCCGCGGCTTTTTTGATGGATGGAGAGGCTTCAGCTCAAAGTGTAAGGAAATAAAAAGAGGCCAGTTGGCCTCTTTAGATAAATTTGAGAGTGAGTGTCATTTTTCTAGCATAAAGTTGGCATACTTAATGCTTTGGTTAACGTGTTCATTGTTTTAATGAACGCTATTGGATTTAAGCACCTCCGCTTTATCATCCAATTCGGTGCCTAAGCAAATACCCCATTCGGCTTAGGCACCTTTACTTTCCAACTGTTATCCTAGAAGACTTAAAGCAGCCTGAGGACGTTGGTTAGCCTGACTTAGGATTGTTTGGCTAGCCTGTTGAAGGATCTGCATTTTGGTTAAGCTTGCAGTTTCCTGAGCAAAGTCAGTATCTTTGATACGTGATTTCGCAGCCGACAAGTTCTCAGAAATATTTGCTTGGTTACGAATTGTTGATTGGAATCGGTTTTGAACCGCACCTAACTCCGCACGTTTCTTATCAACTACCGCAATCAAGTTATCCATACCAGCGAGTACAGCCTGAGCATTCGCTTGCGAAGATACTGAAATACCGCCTGCTGTGAATACATTTGAGAATACTTTTGCATCAGCTTCAGTACCAATGTTTGTACTGATAGTTTCTGTTGTTGCACTTAGTGCTACACCTGTTACTCCACTTGCGATACCCGCGATACCAGACAGTGTAAAACCGCCGTTTGCCTGCATATCATTTGCTGTACCAGCAACATTTTGCATACTGAAACCGATAGTTTGGACCGCATCAGCACCTACCTGAAAGTTTGCTGAGTAACTACCATCGAGTAAGTTTTGACCACCAAAGGTCGTATCAGCAGCGACACGGTTAACCTCTGAAGACAGAGAACGGATCTCTTCTTGAATCGCAAGACGATCTTCATCAGTATTCGAACCATTTGCTGCTTGTTGAGCTAGAGTACGAATACGCTGAAACATTGACGTTACTTCGTCCATCGCACCTTCAGCAGTTTGAGCTAAAGAGATGCCGTCGTTCGCGTTACGGTTACCTTGGTTTAGACCATTGATTTGTGAACTCAAACGGTCAGAAATCTGTAGGCCTGCAGCATCATCAGCAGCGCTGTTGATACGAAAACCTGATGATAGACGTTTGAATGATGTATCTAGTGCGTTACCAGATTGCATTAATTGTCTTTGTGCGTTCAATGAACTTACGTTAGTATTTACATAAAGTGCCATGATGGTTCTCCCACTTTAAATCGAGTCTTTCACTCTCAAACTTAGATTCTTTTCCAACCTTTGAATGTTTTTCACTCTCCGGCTTGGTTAATTAAGTTATCGGTCGGCAAAAAATTTCCTTTAGTATTTTTTTAAAAAAAAAATTATCATCATGATTTCTATATGCTTTTATTATTGATCAAACAAATATGGCAAAGTTTTGACGCACCTAGGTTACGATCAGAGAATTGAATGAAAATCTACTACTATTCAGTTTGTTACGAGGAAGATTTGAGTTTAAAGCAGTGTGAGAGTAAACGGCCCGTAAAGGCCGCCTTTTAACGAATATAGTCTAATAGAGAAAGATTAGTTAGGCGGCCAAATGTTGCCTGAGAGGCCTGCAGCGCAGTTTCATGCTTGGTGAGCTCTGAAATCGCTGAATAAAAATCGACCTCTATTAAAGCCGCTTTATTCGCTTTGTTATCAACGTCCAAGTCTGAATTTGCATCAGATACAAGCTTTGCAGCATTTAACCTGCCGCCGAGTCCTGCTTGCCCTTGTGATATCTTGATTTTGGCATTGTCTAGTCCAGAGATCCCATCTGCAAGTACCTGTTTGTAATCATCACCCGTAATACTAGTGTCTCTCAATGACGTAATCATAGATTCTAACGTATTTAGAATATTTTCTTTCTGAGGCTTTTCTAAATCAAAGCTGATTTGACCGGAACCAGTACCTTCATATTTAAATTCCATACCTGCTACTTTGACCGAATTACCTTCAAAGCTACCGGTTGAAATAACCGTACCTCCCTGCTCAAGCTGGTAAGTATTTGGCGTACCCGCTGTCACGACTAAGTCAAAGGTGTTTGCACCTGCAGGCGCACTAGGATCAGCGTTGTAATTTGCCTTATGAAACTTATCAAAAACCCCTTGTTCGTCCACATAGACGGAGGCCGATGTAATACCACCAGAAACCACACCTGTGTTTGAAGTAATATTCAGTCGCTTCTCTGCACTTTCGAACACATCAAAACCGTTATCACTGGAACGTATTTCGACGCCCTCAGAAACTTTTATTTTGTGTTGTCCTTGGTCACCGTTATATACGTACTTTCCAGTGGCAGAATCAAAGCTGTAGGTTTGCGTATTATCTTGGTAGCCGGAAAATATAAACTTACCATCTTCACTTTTTGAGTTCATTAAATCCAAAATAGTATCTTGGATGGACTCTAACTCATCAGCGATTGCTTGGCGGTCAACATCGGATAGCCCACCATTACCTGCCTGTATAGACTTCGCGTAAGCACTATCGATAGCCGTTTTAATATTTTCTAGTACTGACTCTTGAGTATCTAATCTCGAAGACAACATAGTCAGGTTCTTAGTAAACTGGTCGTTTGCTTGGATACGGTCGTCAAAAAGCATGGCTCTAGCAGTCGCTGAAGCATCATCAGAAGCACTCAGTACCCGCTTTTGCGTGTTCAGCTGCTGTGTTGCTTTATTCACGTCCTGCTGATTACGCAAAATAGAATTAAGATTAGAATTAAAAATTTGATTTTGAGATAAACGCATAATTACCTCGCTGCACTTAATAAGGTATCGAACACGGTTCTTGCTGCTGAAATGACTTGCGCAGAAGCAGAGTAAGATTGCTGAAAACGTAACAAGTTGGCCGCTTCTTCATCTAGGTTCACGCCCGAAAGAGACTCAAACCAAGCACTTGACTGATTGGCCAGCGCTTCGAATGCCGCGCTATTAGTTTTCGCTTGATTGGTAATAACCCCTACACCAGTGACAATATCAGCGTACGCTTCATTAAAGGTTTTATGGCTCTCAGTACTACCTGTAGACTCTAGATTTTGTCTAACTAAATCCGACGATTTCAGACCATCAAGCGCCGCACCATTACGGTTGTCATCAAAGCCACCGGTGTTAAAACTAATCTCGAAACTGTCACCGGTGTTCGGTGTACCCTCAATATCGAAAGTGAAGCCAAGATTATTAAAAGGTGCTGGCGCTGCTCCCACTGTAGACAGTATATCTTTGCCATTCGCAGGAGCCGTAAAGGTATGCGTTGTACCTGAATTACTGGTTAACGTATATTCGTTAGCATTGGCTGTTTTAGTCAAAGTATAGGGACCATCATTCAAGGTTGGCGGCGTTCCAGCTGTAAAAGCACTGGTCGCTGGGTCAGTATCAGTAACAACCCCAGCTGAGATGGTTGCCGTACCATTATTGTCTGCTGATTTTTCAGTACGAATTGGTGACGCTAATGCAAGTGCTTCTGGTCGTTGAGTTGCAAGCTCCAATCCGGTTGCGGCCTGTTGATTTAATTTCACAAGAAATCTATCACCTGTTGCACCACTACCAGTTACGTTCATTTGTAAGCCAAAATAATCGCCCGTTCCCGTGATGACTCCACCTGCGATATTACCAGTCGTCGGCGTACCGATAGGATTGCCTTTGGCATCTACAGCTGTTATTTCAACGGTTGTTGCACTGGTATAAGTAACTTGAAAATCGGTAGCTGGCAACTCATTGCCGCGCCCAGGCTCAAGTGTTGCCGTAAGCGCTGCGGTGCCTGTATTCTCGCTGTAAGCAAAGCCGCCCACGGTAGGGATCTTAAATAAGTCTCCCCCTATATTGCCATCTAAGTCCATTCCCAATCTATTTTGCTGATTAAAAGCATCTGCCAATGCGAGGCCAATTTGACCTAGTTGGTTCTGTGCTGGGATCAACACTTCATCTCTAAATGCCAGTAACCCGCCGATTTTACCTTTCAAACTGCCGCTATCTAACTCGAGTTGCACAACATTTTTATCTTTAATGTCTAGAATTAGCTCTTTATGGTTGGGATCTGGGTTGCCTTTCATCGCAAATAAATTAAAAGCACCACCTTGCATCACAAGCGCGTCTCCAGTGCCTAAAAATACGAGCTTTTCGCCATTTTCACCGTCGAGTGTTTCTATATCTACGAGTTCAGCAAGCTCTTTAATTGCTTGATCTCGCTCATTTAGCACGCTGTGATCGACATTATTTAGATTAAGTGCAGATTTACTCGCTACTTGCTTATTTAATTCACTTATTTTTTGAACGAGGTTATTAGCTTCTTCCGAGAAAATATCCAATTGCTCATTCACAATACTGTTTTGATCAACAACAATACCTGACAATCTATCCATTTGATCGACTAGACCTTGAGCGCCCGTCATAAATAAAGAGCGGTTAGTTGTCGACGAAGGTAAGTTAATCGCGCTTTGTAAATTATTAAACATCGAGTTGATGCTCTTACTCAGACTGTTTGAGTCTTGAGCAAATAGCGTATCAACGCGGCTTGCTTCAGTGACAAACTGTTCATAGTAAGACTGATTAGAAATATCACGATTTAATTGCTGCTGCGCGAATTGGTTGAGTAAACGCACGGTTTCACCACGGCCAACCATGCCACCTATCATAGTTCCGTGCTCAGTCCGTTCACGGATATACCCTTTGGTATTTAGGTTAGCAATGTTTTTACTGGTGGTTTGTAATAACTCGGAGTTAGCCCTAACCCCTGCAGCACCAATATTTAATAGATCAAATGACATCTCATCTGACTCCCTTTGTTAGCGCACCGGATAAGAAATCGGATACATCAATACGCTTTAAAACTGACTTAATTTTGTTGGCATAATTCGGATCGGTCGCATAGCCTGCATTTTGAAGCTCACTTAAATAAGCATGACTATCACCAGCCTTATTTAAGGCTTGCTCGTATCTCGGATTACCTTTTAGAAAACTGACATAATCATCAAAGCTTTGTTCTAGCGACTTGTAAGCACGGAAATCAGCTTGCTTTTGCACCGGAACCCCTTGCTCAAATTCAAGTGTCGATTTTCTGGCGCTTTCACCACTCCAGCGGCTATCCGCTTTGATATTGAATAGGTTAAAACTGCTACTACCATCTTTTTTGCTGATGATGTGTTTACCCCAACCGGTTTCCAGTGCAGCTTGTGCAACCATTACCGCAGGGTTCAAGCCAAGCTTTTTCGCAGCACTTTGAGCGTATTCCCATATTCTGTCGACGAATTCCTCAGGAGAACTAAAACCTGTTTGTTCATCGCTTGAGGTATCCGCCTTTACTTTGACAGCATGCGGTTCGGGTTTATTCACACTCTCACTCGCTGTCACCTGTTTTTTAAAGGAAATATCGCCGTCAGCTCTCATTACTGAGGCAGGCTTATACTTTTCAGAATTTGGAGACAACTGCTGCACAATCAGATCTGCAAGTCCTAAGCTGCCCTGCTCAGATAAGTGCATCGAAAGTTGCTGATCATGCATTTCTTCAAAAAATTTGACACCACTAGAGTTAAATGGACTGTCTTTATCCTCTAACGCCTCATTCGCTTTACGCATACTTTGTAACAACATTTGCGTAAAGATAGACTCAAACTGTTGTGCCGCCTTCTTCAATGCCTGATCTGAGGCACCTTGATCGCCAGCACCTTTCAGCGCCTCTTTACGGATCGAATCAAGGTTTCCTAGGTCAAAAAAGCTTTGATTTTTCAATTGGTCGGTGTTCATACACTCAGCACTGTTTGACGTTAATAACTATACAAATAGAAATGCAAAATCCGAGCCAAAAAAAAGCCCCACAACTGTGGGGCTAACTAGTTGATTAATAATGGAACATCAAATGACGACTAATTGACCATTTATCGCGCCTGCTTCTTTTAGCGCTTCAAGGATCGCCATTAAATCGCCAGGTGCTGCGCCAACCTGGTTAATTGCCCTAACCAAGTCATCAAGGCTCACGCCTGGGTCAAACACAAACGCTCGAGAGTCATCCTGGTTTACATCAATAATGCTTTGCTGCGTCACTGTTGTTTCGCCATTCGCCAGTGCATTAGGTTGTGACACATTTTGCTGCTCAGCTATTGTTACGGTAAGGCCACCGTGAGTAATTGCCGCAGGCTGTAACTTGACATTTTTGCCGATAACGATAGTGCCAGTGCGCGAGTTAACGATGATCTTCGCGGCGGTATCCGCTGGTTTGAATTCAAGGTTCTCTAGCGTAGACAAGTAAGCAACGCGCTGAGACGGATCTCTTGGTGCAATTACTCGAACTGAAGCTGCATCCATAGGTTTAGCACTGTTTGGTCCAACAAGACCATTGATAGTGTCGGCCAAGCGTTTTGCGGTCGTAAAATCAGGTCTATTCAAGTTAAAGGTGATGTAATCACCCTGAGTAAACGGACTTGGTACCGCTCGCTCCACTGTCGCGCCATTTGCCACGCGGCCTACAGTCGGGGTGTTGATCACAACTCGACTCCCATCAGCACCATCGGCGCCCAAACCACCAACAATCAAACTACCTTGCGCGATTGCATATACATTACCATCAACCCCTTTAAGAAAGGTCTGAAGTAACGTGCCGCCTCGTAAGCTACCAGCACTACCAATAGATGACACAGTAACGTCAATAGTTTGGCCGGGTTTAACAAAAGGTGGCAAGTCAGCGTGAACTGCAACAGCCGCGACATTTTTAATTTTTGGCTTTAAGCTTGCGGGCATCGTGATCCCAAAGCTATTCAACATCGCTTTAAAGCTTTGCTCGGTAAATCTGGTTTGCTCACCGGTACCAGGCAAGCCTACAACTAGGCCGTAGCCAACCAGTTGGTTTGAACGAACACCTTCAACCATACTGACGTCTTTAACTCGCTCAGCAGAAGCCAAAGAAGAAAAACCAACCAACGTAATGGCCGCACCGATAAGCAAAATATTCTTAAGCATATTGTTCATTTTCAGCACCTTAAAACGGCATCAGCGCGCTCATAAAGAAACTCGTTAACCAACCTGCACTTTGTACTTCTTGTTGATCGCCTTTACCCGAATATTGAATTCTGGCATTTGCCACTCGATTGGACTCAACCGTGTTATCTGCCGTTACATCCTGAGGCCTTACTAACCCTTCTAAGCGAATAAATTCCTCGCCGGTGTTAAGGGTTAACCACTTCTCGCCGCGGATCACTAAATTACCGTTAGGCAATACTCGGGTGACATTAACTGAAATATTACCAAATAAGCTGTTGGACTGATTAGACTTCGAGTCACCAGAAAAAGAAGAGCTAGATTTAGCACCAAACTGAATTGCTTCTTTTCCGATATTAATGGCGTTGCCACCTAGACCAATCACAGGATCTAGGCTCGAATCACTGGATTTATCCAGCTCAGAATTTGCAGCTTTGGTTGCCTGAGTCGTTTCTCTGAGTACGATGGTGATAATATCACCGACTCTCAACGCTTTTTTATCCGCATAAAGATCATTGGAAAACTGCGTATTAAACAATGACCCTGTTGCTACCATTTGGGCTTGATTATCCTCGGGATAGATAGGTGCATAATACGGATCGTCACGCACCACATTTTTATTTTGTGTTGTACTACATCCAGATAATGCAGCGACCGTTACGATGGCTAAATATAATGCACGCATAATACCCCCTACCCAATTACAGCTGTTGATTAATGTAGCTCAGCATCTGATCTACCGTTGAAATCACTTTTGAGTTCATTTCATAAACGCGTTGTGTTTCGATTAGATTTACAAGTTCTTCGGTCACGTTAACGTTTGACGTTTCAAGTGCGCCTTGCACAATCTTACCTAAACCTTCAACGCTTGGGTTACCTTGCACAGGTGCTCCACTTACCGCCGTTTCTGTGTACAAGTTCTGCCCAATCGGTTCAAGACCTGATGGATTAATAAAGTCACTGATCGTCAACTGTCCGATAACAACGTTTTCAGCTTGTCCTGCAACGCGCACCGATACTTCACCATCTTGAGAAATAGTAATTGACTGTGCATCGTCGGGTACGTTCATCTCAGGTAACACTGGAAAACCCGCACCTGAGGTAACAATTCGACCTTCTTCATCCGTCGTGAACTGACCGTTTCTTGAATACGCGGTTGTACCATCTGGCATCTGAATCTCAAAAAAGCCCGGACCTTGGATCATCCAATCCAAAGAGTTTTCGGTACTTAACATATTGCCTTGAGAAAAGTTCTTTTGGTTAGCAACCACTTTGGCACCTGCACCAAGCATTAAGCCCGATGGTAGTTCTGTATCTTGAGAGCTGCGGCCACCTGGCTGATTGATGTTTTGATACAGTAAGTCTTCGAATATCGCGCGACTCTTTTTGTAGCCGACGGTACTGGCGTTTGCCAAGTTGTTCGAAATAACTGAAATATCAGTTTGCTGAGCATCTAAGCCTGTTTTACTTATCCACAATGCCGGATTCATAATCTCTACCTCACTCTTAAACTATGCGTAGGAGCGAAGTGTGTCGCTCATCTATTTCTTCAGCTGTTTTCATCAGCTTAATTTGCATTTCAAATTGTCTTTGATGGTTGATCATATCCACCATCTCATGAACGGGGTTGACGTTGGACATCTCTAAGAAGCCACTCATCACTTTTGCAGTCGGAGATATTTCGCAAAAGCCACAGATCCCGTCTTCTAACTTATCTTCTCTTGGTCTATACAGGCCGTCATTGCCTTTCTGTAGTTTACTATTATCTGCTTCAATAATTTTCAGCCTATCAACCACTTCAAGAAAGTTGGCAGGGGCGCCCTGTGGACGCACTTGAATAGAGCCATCGTCACTAAACACCACTTTATCAACGGGGATAGGCAAGACAATAGGTCCACCTTCGCCAATAAGTTGACGCCCATGAGCTGTGACTAACGCACCGTCATTACGAATGTTAAGCGTGCCGACTTTGGTGTAAGCTTCTTCACCCGACGCATCAACGACGCTGATCCACGACTTATCATCTACTGCAATATCAAGCTCACGGCCAGTTTCAACGATTGCACCACCGGTCATATTCGTACCAGGACGTTCTTGCATAGCAAAAACCCGAGAGGGTAATCCTTCTCCGAATGCCTGCATTGAACGCGCTTGAGCAAAATCTGCTTTGAAGCCAGTCGTGTTGGCATTAGCAAGGTTATTCGCTTTGAGTGCCACACCGCGTAAGCTCTGCTTAGCGCCTGACATTGCGATATACACCATTTTATCCATGACGATGACCTATAAAATTCAAACTTAATCTAGTTAATGCAAACACAGTGCCAAAGTGATGAGATGTTTTTGACGGGCATAAAAAAGGCTGCCTTTGTAGCAGCCTTTGGAGGGCATAATATATTATCGGATCTGTAATATATTTTGTTGTAATGTTGAGTTAACCTCAAGCGCTCGAGAGTTCGCTTGGAAATTACGTTGAGCACTGATAAGGTCAACTAACTCGTTTGTGAGGTTGACATTCGATTGCTCTAACGCAGATGAACTAATACCACCAAGCGTACCTGTGTTTGGCTCACCTGCAAGTGGCTCACCAGAAGATAGGCTCTTCTTCCACTCAGTATTACCAATCGCCTGAAGGCCTTGAGAATTCGGGAAGCGTACGAGCGCGACTTGCCCTAGGAAAGTCGAGTCGCCGTTAGTATATGAAGCCACAACTTTACCATCAGTACCAATATCAATACCAGCTAGTCGACCTACGGTTGCACCGTCTTGTTCCAGCGCTTTCACTTCAAATCGACCTGATGAATATTGTGTCGGTAACTTCTGAGCCGTGTTTGCTTCATCACGCCAGTTAACAACAATATCATTCGGGAAGGTTGCGCCGTTTTCTAACAAGTTTGACATACCAATAGTTGGATCGACCGCATCTTGAGGACCTGCAAGGCTAAGCGGGTTAAACGTTGTACCCGTATTGTTACTAAATGTCAGTGGTGAAGCTGATGGATCATCCGCTGTTTGTGAAGGAATACCACTTGCGTCAAAACGAAATACGCTTACTGGAGTGTATGGCACAGGTGGCGTAGCGGTTGGGTCAATTTGCTGCGCATTGTGGTTAAATGGCTTATCGTCCATTGTTGCATAAGTTGACCATTGGTTATCCGCTGTTTTTCTAAAGAACAGTTGTAACGTGTGCGACTCACCCAACGAGTCATATACCGTAATTGCCGTTCTTGAGTTATACGATGCACTTTGCGTAGGATCGAACGCAATCGTAGGAGGCTGCGCCGTTGCATCTAGATTAAATGAAGTATAGATTTGCGACGTTGCTCGAGGTGAACCAGATGCATCTGGAATTTGAATTGGCGATGTTGTGCTCAAACTCAAAGACGTTGTATCACCGGTTGATGGATCAACAGGGAAGCCTTGCAAGTAGTCACCTTTTGCATTCACGATAAAGTTGTCTTTATTTAATTTAAATGCACCAGCTCGAGAATACGTAAAATCCTGTGATTGCAGAGAGTTTGACATGGCAAAATAGCCTTCACCCTCAATCGCCAAGTCTAGCGAGTTTTGCGTAAACTTTAGTGACCCTTGGTGGAACTGCTGTGCAACCATGGTAGTTTGTACACCATCACCATTTTTCGTTTTGCCTGAGCTAAAAACCGAAGACGCGTAAACGTCAGCAAATTCTGCGCGAGACTCTTTAAAACCGGTCGTGTTTACGTTAGCAATGTTGTTTGCTGTTACGTCCAAGTCTTTTTGCGCGGCGGCAATACCTGTCAGTGCTATATTGAAACTCATACTCTCACCTCTAAGTTCTTAAGGTTAATTCTTTAAAACTACTATGCTATTTCAGCAATATCAGTTAAGCGCACCGCGCCTTCTTTAGTATTAATGACGATGCCGTTAGCACCATTAACATTAACACTGTCAATATTTCTAAATGTGGCTGACGGTAAAGTTTGATATTCACCTTCAATCATACCTTCCGCTTTTATGGTATATTCACCAGGGGGCATCATCTCGCCATCTTTATTCTTACCATCCCACTCAAAACGCACAGCGCCTACACTTTGCTCACCAAACTCAAGCGTCTTAACAATCGCTCCAGATTCATCATAGATACCGACTGATAGATTCTGAACTGGCTCTTGTACAATCACAGAACCTTTTGTAAGTGCATCGTCACCATGTTCTAACGTCGTTGATTCGAGTAATGCTTTTTTACCAATCAGCGTTGATGCTTGAAGTGCCGAGTTAGAAGTCATCGATGCAGCTAACGAGTCAAAGTTCTCATTTAACTTTGAGATCCCCTCGGCCATGGTAAAACTTGTCATCTGCGCGATCATTTGATCGTTGTCCGCAGGCTTACTTGGATCTTGGAAAGAGAGCTGTTGAGTAAGCAGCGAGAAGAAATCTTCTTGCGATAGCTCATCTCTGGGCTTTTTCTCCTCGGCCTGTTTTTGCCTATCCCAGTAGAGTGAATCTACACCCGTTGAAGAGGTGGCATTTACATTATTACTCATCAGCTGTTACTCCCAATTTAGCGCTGGCCTAGTTGCAATGTTTTACTAAGCATTTGCTTTGCAGCATCTGCAACTTGAACATTGGTTTGGTAAGAGCGAGAAGCAGAAATCATGTTTGCCATCTCCTCTACCACATTCACATTCGGTTTATAAATGTAGCCATTTGCGTCTGCACTTGGGTGGTTCGGGTTGTATTCAACTTGAAGCGGCTTGTCGCTCTCAACCACACCTAAGACTTTTACTCCAACTGAAGATCCCGCAACATTGTTCTGGGAAGCTGCAGCTTTGGAAAGTTCAGCGGCAAATACAGGGTGTCTAGCGCGATAAACATCATCTTGACTAGAACTCACTGAGTTTGCGTTTGAGATATTACTTGCGGTGGTATTTAGTCGCACGTTCTGTGCACTCATTCCTGAACCCGCAATATCGAAAACGTTATATAAACTCATAATTATGCCCCTTGCCCGCCGAGTGCCTTCTTAAGACCACTGAACTTACCACCAAGAAATTGCAAACTGGCTTGGTACTCTAATGCATTCTGTACATACAAATTTCGTTCCACTTGTATATCAACCGAGTTACCATCACCTGTATCTGCTTGATTTGGCGAACGATATAGTTCAGACGAGTTACTCATTTTGGTACCACCACTAAGGTGTTTTGCATCTGTTCTAACCATATCGTTGCCGCTTCTTTGCATTGTTTTTGCCGCTTTTAAGGCACTGGCAAAATCAATATCTTTAGCTTTGTATCCTGGAGTGTCTGCGTTTGCGATATTGCTTGCTAGAATTTCAGCGCGCTGTGAGCGCAGCAGCATCGTATGCTGATGTATACCCAACGCTTTATCGAAACTAATTGCCATTATCTGACTCCAAAAAATTGACTCAAGTATGATAAAGCAATCTTTAGGCCAGTTTTGAAATTCAATTTATTCATTAAATTTCAATGTGTTAAATTATATTTTTGGAATAATTAAACTTGAGCCAGTATTGAGGAGTGAAATAAATAAGAGGAAGCGTCTGAAGAGTCAGCGGTTGAACTTAGAAAATCCAAGGTTGACGAAAGTAGTCATTGGAACTGCGACTGCGTACAAATATTCAATACCTAACTATAGCGAACGTCCCTGCCGCTATATGTAAGTATTAAGTCTTTTTCTGATAGATAATCCCAGGATTACAACGGATCATATTAAAGTCGTCACTTAAACCCGCCATCGATTCTGACGCACCTAAAAACAAATAACCATTAGGATTTAACGACTGAGCAAATTGCGAAATGATTTTGGCTTTCACTTCAGGTGAAAAGTAGATCAGGACGTTACGACAGAAAATAACATCAAATTTACCCATCAATGCATAAGAATCTAGCAGGTTTAAATGTCTAAAGCTGACCATTTTACGGATCGGTTCAACGACCTTAGCCATTCCATTGCCACTATCCATAAAGAACTTCTTTCTACGCTCAGGCGACAATCCTCGCGCCAACGCTAGCGCGTCATATTCCGCATTCTTACACATATCCAGCATAGTGTTAGAAATGTCGGTACCGACGATCTGCACACCCATTTTCAGCGCACCAGGGCTTTTACTCACATACTCACTCGCAGACATCGCGATTGAATATGGCTCTTGTCCTGATGAACTTGCCGCCGACCAAATCTTAACTGGACGTCTCAAGTCTTTAAACTCTGGTAAGATTTTCGATTTAATTAGCTCAAACGGATAAGTATCCCTAAACCAAAGTGTTTCATTCGTTGTCATCGCGTCCACCACAGCGGCACGTAATTGCCGCTCATGGGGACTGAGTGTTTTAGCTACTAAGGACGAAAGTGTTTCCACACCAAAGCGAGCCATCAGAGGAGCTAGTCGACTTTTGACCAAGTACAATTTATTGTCACCCAGCACAATACCGCACTGTTGCTCCAAAAAGGTTCTAAATTGGTCGTACTCTTTTTGCTCTAAATGCTTATTTTCCAAGTGCTACCACCAGCTTTAATCACAATGAACCCATTTTTTAACCGCTGAAGCTAATTCATCTGGGTTAAACTTAGCAATAAAATCATCAGCGCCAACTTTCTCAATCATAGCCTGATTAAATACACCACTCAGTGAAGTATGGAGTATCACATGCAATGGCGCTAATTTTGGATCAGCTTTTATTTCAGCCGTTAACGTATAACCATCCATTTCTGGCATTTCAACATCAGAAATCAACAGTCCTACTCGCTCAGTGACATTATTTTGACAGTCCATTTCGGCTATTTCACGAAGCCTGATAAGTGCTTCTTTACCATTCTTCGCAAGTTCAGTCTGAACACCTAATGGCTCCAATGCACGCTTGACCTGATTACGAGCAACCGCGGAGTCATCAGCGATAAAGACAATACGTTCGCCTAAATCTTTTTGCATTTCACCATCAGAGACAATGTCAGCACTGACCTCAGTGTTGATCGGACAAATTTCATTGAGGATCTTTTCTACATCTAATATCTCAACTAGCTCGTTTTCAATCTCAGTGACCGCTGTCAAATAGGAATAACGGCCCGCCCCAGATGGTGGCGGCATTATTTTTTCCCAGTTCATATTCACAATACGTTCCACTGCACTGACTAAAAAACCTTGAACTGAACGGTTGTATTCTGCAATCACAATAAAACAGTTACGAATATCTTGAATAGGAGGTCCACCTACCGCAAGTGACATATCAATTACGGATATAGTTTGGCCTCGAATATGAGCAACCCCTCGGATAAGCGGGTTTGACTTGGGCATGCTTGTCAATGCTGGACATTGAAGCACTTCTCGGACTTTGAAAACATTAATGCCGAAGCGCTGTCGACCTTGAAGTCGAAAAAGTAATAGCTCGAGACGGTTTTGTCCAACCAGCTGTGTACGTTGGTTAACCGAGTCTAAAATACCTGCCATTTCAATCTCCTACTGTATAAACCGCTAATCGGAACGATCTTTGCTTCGACTCTGATATGGTTTACCACCCTTGATTAGGTGCAGTTATTAAAGCAGAATCTTTATACCTTGTTTCACCCCATAAGCATAGTCGAAACATCATGAGTTTGTTAAAAAAAACCCATTACATTCAGTTTTTTTGTTTGTTCGCTTATTTTATAGGCGTTGACTATGGTTATTGTCAGCAATATGACAACAAAACTTTAGAACAAAACGCAATAGAATTTGTTGAACCGAATGTAGAGCAAGATCCCGACAGTCAGTTGTCACTGACTGCTATACCACTTGATTCAAGAATTCCAGCAAGGGACTGTCAATCACCACTGCAATATAGTACAGCGATGACGCCGCCTTTTGATACTCAGGTGACAGTACAAATTAGATGCAACGACACCCTCAGCTGGACTCAATACGTCCACGTGCGTATTGATCACCTATTCCCCATATTAGTTAGCGCAACCATGCTGGAAAAAGGCCGTGTTATTCAGGATGAAGATGTAAAAATAGAGTATCAGCCAAAACGTTTTCGCAGAGTTTCCTATATAGAAGATAAGTCGATACTAATAGGCAGTCGCAGCAAACGTAATATCAGAGAAGGTCAAGCCTTTACTCAGGCTCATATTTGCATGGTCTGCAAAGGCGATACTGTGACGATTATAGCTAAATCAGGCGGACTCGTGATCAAAACTCAAGGAGAAGCGCAGCAAGATGGCAACCGTGGTGAACTTATTAACGTTAAAAACGCTCGCTCTGGCAAAACCTTACGTGCTAGAGTAATAGAAGTGGAAACAGTAGAGGTGAATTTATAAAAAATTTGCTAAAGTAATACTACTAAACGCCGATAACAAGGCTGAGAGTATAATTTTATTGGGTCTACAATTATGGTTAATCAAGTTAACGGTCAGAATCAGTCTACATCCGTTGCTAATAATGTTAAGCAACAGAAAGCTGAATTGCAAAGAAATGATGCCAACAGCGCATCAGTTAAATCATCAGCTACACCGAAAGCAGCTGCGGATTCAGTCAGTCTGACTCCACAAGCACAGCAGCTGAAAACAGTCAACGAAAAAGCGCAGCAATCATCAGGCTTTGATGACAAAAAAGTCGAAGAATTGAAAAAAGCAATTGCGGAAGGCAAGTATCAAGTTGACGCGGAAAAGCTAGCCAAAAATATAGCTGCATTTGAGTTCGAAATATATGGATGATTTGGTTCGGCTTTGCCACCACAAACTTTCAGAACAAATCTCGACGCTAGAAGCGATGACCCAGCTTCTGGCGCGTGAGCTTGACGAGCTCGCGTCTCGGCGCGGCGACAATTTAAAAGAAATCGCTCGTGAAAAGCTAACTCTCATTTCAAAATTGCAAAAACTCGACAATGAATTGTCAAAAACTGAGTCTCACGTTTTTGAACACAGCGAAGTAGCCCCGCTTGTTACTAAAGTGCGAGCACTACTCAGTGAGTGCCAAACCAAAAATGAAATCAATGCTAAAACGGCTCATCAGGCCAATGTAAGCACACGAGAATTAAAAGGGATCTTAATTGGCGCACCTACTTCTGTTACATATGGTCAAGATGGTAGCGTGAAAAGTAGCGACAGTGAGTTAGTACGTAACCTAAAGGCGTAACCACACCAGTCATATTTAAGTATTGAAAAACAGCCGAAGCAGAGCCTATCAAATCAGCAGCATACGATGAGTGCTTACTTGAAGCTATAAGATATCTTCTTAATTTTCTGCGGCTTAACTTGAGTAATATATAAATCATAAACGCGCTTCATATCAAGCTCTAATTCCGTTGCGTAGGTATCACCAACCGCGTAACTTTTCAGCACCTTAGCACCACGAACGAGTCCATTTACTTGGCTCTTAAGGCCGTCGTTTTGGGCAATAGCACCTTTTACCGTAATAGTGGATGTCAAATTCTGGCCATACAATTGCTCAGCCAATTCACGATAGGCTTCTAATTTTGAGACTTTAATAGCCATCAGCTGCTTCTCACCCGCAGTTTTACCGGGCTGAGCACTCAAAGGCGCGTACCCCACAGCTCGTAAAACAGGAAACGTTTCCGGTTGCACCGTTTCATATTCAATGTGCTTGTCAACGAGGCTTGAACAGCCACTGAGTCCCGCTAGCGAGCAAACCATAACAACTGCACTGATAGAATTAGTGATACGCATTTCACCACACTCCGCTACAATAACTACCAATCAAAATTTAACACTTCCCCAGCATCTTAGTCTCGCAAGGGCTGTTGTAGTTTCATCGTGTATTGGCAATAAATAAAATTAACTTTCATAAAATATGATTATGCACGAACCTTGCCAAAATTTGGCACAGGTATTGCTGAGTTAAAGGGTAGTTTTTGATCTGGGCATTTAAACATGAAAAAGCAATTCGCGACCAGTCTATCATTGTTGTGTATCACCTTAACTAGTCCTGCTTATGCTGAATGGTTTGAAGTTACTGGCATGGCTGACGTTAAAAATGGTGACCATCAAAAAGCAAAAAGAAAGGCCGTAAACGACGCCATTACACAAGCATTGCTGTTTTCTGGCGCTTCGGTAAGTAGTGTACAAACCGTCACAGATGGTGTGCTCACCCAAGATCAACTTAAGATCCGCTCAAATGCCGAGATCCAGAGCGCCAACGTGATTGCTGAAGCAAAAGTAGGGGACTCATGGCAAGTAACATTGCATATCGATATTACCCCACAGAGTGCTCAGTGCCCAACCAGTGCTTACAATAAACAGGTTGCGGTCACACAAAGCCAGTTAAAAAATAAACATCACGCGACTTTAGGTCAAATTTTTGACATAAATAAAGCCGTGAGCGAGCGCCTATATCAAACAATGACTGAACAAAAGTCGAGCTTAGAACCCGTTCCCTACTTTGCACAGACCATAGATGTTAGCCGCTTTTTCAGTCAGCGTTTTGATTATAATGAACAGTTGATCGAGACCATTACAGCAAATACCAACAGCCAATTTGTACTACTGAGTCAAATTACTGATGTTGCTAGTGTCGATAAACTGAATAGTGACCTCGCATTTTGGCAAAGCGATAAATACTTAAGAAGCTTCAAGGTAGACTTTGCGCTGTTTGATGCACTCTCTCATGAAAGGGTGTGGCAAAAGCAATATGCCACTCAAGGCGTGTGGCCGTTTAAGAAAACCAAACTAATTGATGTGTACAGTGAGCACTTTTGGCAGACAGATTATGCTGATGAGATCCAGACCACGCTGACACAAATCACAACTGATTTAAACGCAGCGGTCGCTTGCTTACCAACCAATGGCAAGATCCTACATATCGATGATGAACAAGTCGTTATTAATTTGGGCCGCATGCATGGCTTAGAGAATGGCCAGATCCTTAACGTAGCACATAGTAATCCGCTGACTAATGTCGATGGTAAAATATTTATGCATCAAATAAAAACCATCAATAAGCTACAAGTGATCCAGGTGAATGCGCAAAACGCCATCGCGGTAAATATCAGCAATCGCCCACTTCACAATGTGCAAATTAATGATTTGGTTGAAATTCAAATAGAAAATGAGAATGAATTTGCACTATAAGTGCAGAGCTTTCCCGTGGTAGAAAGCAAGGTTTTCGACAACTTTACACACTCAACACCATGCTTTCGCCGCCCTCTTACTTTGGTAATTCCACGTAGAAGCGACCAATGGCGTCCCCAGTAGGAATCGAACCTACATCTAAGCCTTAGGAGGGCCTTGTTTTATCCATTAAACTATGGGGACAATCTCTAAAGACAGATAACAATCGCCTTTTTTGAGCTTCACTAGCGGGATTTGCGGAACTTAATACCCATGAAAGTCAGGAGTTGTCGATTCTCTGTTGTACTGCATCTCAGTGACTTCGCTTTAGTATACTGATCTTAATGAACTTTTAAAGATTTATAGTCAATTTATTCGCGCTAATAAATGAGGTGGTTCAGTAGGTGAATACGCAGCAGTTAAGACCCACTACTGCGCTATCAGTTACTTCGCTTGAGGTGTGGATAAAAAGTAGGATAGTTCTTCGTTTAAAACCTAAACGGTATGTCTTTAAAAAACGCTATTTTAAGTACTACCTTGACGCGGTTGCCTGATCATCAAGGATAAAATACGGGATGGTCACCACCGTGCTTGCGATCACTAGGTTGGTGTTAAACTCTAACAACCTTGCATTTACCTCCACGCCTCGTGGGCGGTAAACCATAGTGCCTGTGAGCAAATGACTGGGCGATTGCGTGTTTCTCAAGCGGCTTGCGTTACGCGAAAAAGTCAAATCACCACTGGGTGTCACTTCTATTTTTCCAAGCGCTTTAAAGTCTAACGCTTGATAACCCAGCTTTTGCATTTGATGCATTAAAGACTCAGCCAATTGGTTTCCTAGCTGGTTTGTATCCCTTAATGATTCATTAAAGTTGACAAAACTGGCTACCGCTATCGACTCAGGCTTTTGCCCTAACACAGTATCTGACAGTTGCAACGCAATTTGATTGGCGTAGTTAGCAATTTCTTTGCGATGACGGTAGCTAATGAAGCCAATATCTTGCGATATCGCCGCTTGTGAATTTTCATTACGCTCCTGCTCTTCCATCATGGCATATAATATTTCCATATCGGATTGCTGCGTTTCTGTAGATTCAGGCGCAGTCTGTTTTGTCATTTCACAGCCACCGACTAATGCAAGTGTCGTCGCGAATAGCACTACATTTTTCATCATCGCCTCCGAATTAGTTCGCACGCTCTATACGAATGCCATCGTATGCCGCACCATCTTGTAGGGCGTTAACGACGTTTTGCGGTAAAAAGCCTTGAGCAGAACCCACGACACTTTTACTTCTAAGCCCAACCACTCTGGCATTAACCATAACTCCACCCTGATGATTCACCAAGGTACCACCTAGCACATACAAAAAAGGATGGTCGTCAGATAGCTCTAAAAAATCACGGCTAAAAATAAAATCGCCTTCAGGTGTGACTCGGATATAGTCTGTTGTTTTAAAGTCCACAACAGGGATCCCAAATGCATGAAGCTCATGGATAAAGCTTTCAGCCAACTGATTACCCAGCAAAGAGCCTTTATCAAATGCTTTATCTAAAAATACAAAGCTTGTCACTGCTACCGGGGTTTTCTCATTCACGTGTTTCAAGTTTGCAACCATGTCTTGCATAATAGACTGGACATAGTGAGTGACATTTTTACCGGCCATTTGCTGAGAAACAGAAAATTGTTTCATACCGTTTGGGTTACTTTGGTACATCGAAGATTTTTCAAAGCCATTACGCACGGGCTCAGCCTGAGCATTATCCACCGCAAAAAAGTTACTCTGTGCACAGCCAACCATCAATGAAAGCGGCAAAACCAAACTTAATACTTTTTTCATTACTTTCATCTCCACTAATATTGGCTTCGTATAATCTGACCGTCACGATTTGTGACACGCTCCGTACCCCACATCACAGCTTTAGGAATGCTGATTGATGCGGCTGAAACGGCTCGATTATGTAACGTATCAACCAGCCGCGCATTGACCAAATAGGTATCTCGACTTTCTACGATTGTCCCAACCACCACAAGGTCAATTTTCTGGCGCTGATTTAGCACATTCAATTCTCGACTTAACATACTATCGGCAGAACTTTGTAAAGATAAAGCGTTTCTGAGTCGATATTCCACGACATCTGCCCCCATTTGACTTAAATGGGTCATGAGGGACTCTTGCAAGGCCACACTCAAGCCTGAACCTTGCCCAGCAACGGTATCATCCAGCTGATTAGCCTTAAAAAAACTCGTTACAGCAAGCGTTGAATTCGGCTTGAACGGCCGTACATACTGTCCGAGCTCCGCGGCTAACTGAGCGCCAAACCTATCTAAGTCAGGTAAGATTTCTTCTTGCTGGGTCGCTTCTCTTTTGCCAACCTGTTGGCTGTTTGTACACCCCGCCAACAACATAATCACTATGAGTGCTAGATATTTCATTTCACCAAGCCCACGATAAACTTATTGGATAAAATGCAAAATACGCACCAAGTTTTAAAGTCGATGACTGGTGTAATGGCTAACCAAACAGCTTAAACCTGCACGCTTAAGTTGCTGGCAACCTTTGTATGCAGAGGCCTTATCTGCAAATGCACCTAATTTGAGCCGATAATATTTCGTATTTTGGATATCTATTTGCTCGATATTCACTTCGCTTGTTGCAAAGTCTTGCGGTAACTTATCCTTGAGTTGCTCGTAGGTTTGCCTAAGCTTGGTATATTCCGTTGTAGAGGCCAATTGAATTGCAAATTCAGCTATCTCTACAGACTGTTTTTGTTTCTCGGTGAGCTTTGTTTTTTGCTCTATCACTTGCTCGGGTTGCTCTGCTAAAAGCTCAGCATCCTTTTGCTTTGCAAGCGAATTTGATAGCTGCATCGCAATAACATCTAAATCTTCCTGCACTTCTTCAAACCTAGCAATCTGCTGTTTTAGCGCTCTGAGCTGCTCTACTTCTTGTCGTAAGGTGCTTACCTGCTGTTCCAATAAAGATATCTGCTTCTTCATTTGTAATGAGTCAAGTTGACTCTTGCTCGCAGTTGCTTGGCAACCACTTAACGCAACGAAACTGAGCATAATGAGGTGCCACTTAATTGATTGCATTGTTTTCTCTTTCATAAATAGTTAAGACTTCCACTGTGCAAGAAACTTTGAAGGGAAGTAGATTTTGGCAAATATTTGCCGCTTTTTGTATGGCGTCATCTTTTAATATAAGTAAATAAGTGGCGTCGCCTTCTTTTTGCGCATACCCAAAACCACCGCTTAATAACGCGGGATAACGCTTAGCCAAAATCGCCGCATACACTTTTAATATCGTTAATGTCTTGAAGCGTCCAACTACAGCAAACTCTTGCGTGGTTGCGCGCTGTCGTTGTAATTCGTGATTTACATCAAGCAGCAAGTCTCCCTCTGCACTTAACTCCACTTCTATCTGTTGAGTACTGGCTACCGCGAGCCTTTTCGCATCACTTATCGCTGTACGGTAAGTCCCAGGCTTCAAACTAGTAAATACATAGTAGCCGTCATATGCTGTCTGAGTGCGCGCGACTTCGTTACCCATTTCATCAAGTAAACTCACGGTGGTGAACCCTGCAGGTCGGCGCTCTGTCCCCTCGTTGATTTCAACAATACCTTCAACTTCCGACGAGTTTACAAATGGTATTTCAACATATTCAATATGACCGGGTCTTGGAGTGAATGAAAAGCCATCGTTAGCGGGAATTAAAAAGGGTTCGGGGATCGTTTCTTTGTCAACAATAATATCTGTTCGTTTGTAATTAACCATTGCGGGTAATAGAGCGACACCGTCGTCGTCAGTTTTACCTTGTGCAAAGTTTTGTAACGCTTTTATAGTTACCCCCTTCAGCGGTAACTCCCCGTCGTCAAGATAGCCGTTATTATTTTGGTCGACAAAAGCACGAACCATCAAAGAGCCAAACTGCGACAAGCGTTTGCCAGTTAAAAAAACCTGATCTACGGTTTCGCCTGCTCCAATACTTACTTGTCCAGAAAGGCCTAGTTGCCAGTTATCATCGTTATCGTATTGCAAGTCTGTTAACAACCGAAATTTATCATGGTTCCAGCTCAATCCAAGTTCGGTTTTATAGTATTCCGCAGCAAAGTCTTTGTATAAGGTAATGCCAAGATCAAGCTCAGGACTTAGCTCTTGGCTCAACTCTAGCTCTGCGGCTGTAACTTCATTAGAAGGTTTTATGTCATACCAAGTAGTAAAACGACTATATATCCCAAAAATCCTTCGCTGCCAGCGCAAGTAGCTGCTCACATTACTAGCTTGATTTGTCTGCTCTTGCCACACAAATTGGTTACTGAAAGTGCCCCAATAATTACCCGTACTAAACAGTAGCGACGCTTGCTCGGTGGTATCTATATTATCTCTATTAAGCTGAAAGTATTCAGCACGATAGTAAATCTTAGCGGCATCAAAAAGAGACCAATCTCCCGCCGCCGTTAATTTTATCTCGGTCGCATTTTCATCCCGTTCTAAATCTTCCTTTAGCTCAACTTTAGCGCCTACCTGCTGGCCAAATAGACGGGTTCGAGTATTTGCAGAGAGATGTTGGTTCGTTTCGCTCTTACTATAGTCAACATCCAGTAATAGTCGTTTATTAATATTGGTGTTAAACCCTGTAGAAAAGTACTGTTCTGAGGCGCTATTTTTCACACCTTGACGATGCTGCAAACCTGCATACACCGCAAAATTTTTAGTAAGACCGTAGTCAAATCGACCATTTACTTGCCAGCTTGACTTCCCTGATGCTGCAGTCTTGTCGCCCAGTATACTTTTGCCCGTCTCAGTAATTGATACGGCAAAAAAGCCTTCGCCTTCGTTTGTGGTGCTCTGTTCAACATAATAGGTCTGCACTTCTTTTGATACTTGACCTTGCCCTCCATACATCACCAGTTCAAAGGTATTTTCACCAAATAGTAAATCAATATTTTCAAACTCATAGCGCCCAGATTGAACATTATTTTCTTGCCCTATTAGCAATCCATTTCGATAAAGCTCTACGTCCCACCCTACCTGAACTGGACCTGAGATGACAATACGCTGACGGTTCGTACGCCTATCTAACGGCGCGTTACTGAAGTTCACTCCTCGCCCTTCTTCATTTAGCGCATCAACTCCAACTTGAACATTCTGGACATCACCGAGCGATACCTTGGTAAAATTCCCAAACGGTAAAACATCGGCCTTTTTAGAAGCACGGTTGAGGGATAATCGTGAGCGATTAATCACATCACCCTCTCTACCAGCAATAAAATACTGAGCTTGCCAATAGGCGATGTCTTGCGAACCAATAAGGGAATAAGACATCTGACTAATGTCTTCAGTCAGCTGCGTATTTATCTGAGCATCCAGCACTGGTTTACCGATGCTTTGATAAGGACTTGGTCGCCACGGTAATGTTGCGCTGGCATTGCGGTCAAAACTGACAACCTCTCTTCCTAATCGCTGTTGCTGTGCTTCTATTGGCAGAATTTGCCTACTTTTAACCGTAAGAGATAAATCCTGTATATCTGTAAACAGGCTCACATCGAATAAGGTCGCAACGATATAATCGGCGATAAATACCTCACCATTGATAACCTGAACTTCCTTATTGCTCAATTGCGTTCGCTGCCCTTTGCTCTCAACTAAATGCGCTTTGGCATTAA
The DNA here is from genome assembly GCF_005886535.1 of Pseudoalteromonas sp. S2755. Classification (GTDB taxonomy): domain Bacteria; phylum Pseudomonadota; class Gammaproteobacteria; order Enterobacterales; family Alteromonadaceae; genus Pseudoalteromonas. The sequence continues at coordinate 29,201 of NZ_PNDS01000034.1, read as the reverse complement.
GACTAAAGGTGTTTTCAGGAGTGAAGAACCAGCCATCAAAAGTTCCTGATACATCTTCTGATACCACAAACCCCAAAGCCGAAAACAAGCTCAAGAGTTCCACATTGACGCCTTGTTCCGACGCCACCGCGATCACTTCACCTAAATATAAATTTCCTTTATAGGCGGATAAAAACAGTTCCGTACCAACATCAACCCGAGAGATCACCCGCTCACTTTGCTGTATCGCAAGTTTTGCTTTCACTCGTTCAACCCGTTCTAATAGCTGTTGCAAAGTATCAACCTGCGATGCCATAGCAGGTTGATAGCATAGTATGCCTATTAGTAACGTGCGCCAAATAGCGGGGGCTCTCATTACGTTCGCTTACCTAAACTACAAAGATACCGAATCATCTACAAAGGTGCGGTCAGTGTACTCATCATCACCCACATACTTGATTAAGACCGTGCCTGATGGCCCGAGTTTGATTGCAGGGTCTATCGAGAATTCTACACTTCTTTGATTAAGCTCTGGATATACGGCAAACTTATTTAATACTCCGATCCGCACTGGTTTAACGTCATTTTCCCCCCGCCAATAAGCGGATAATTCGCCAAAGCTACTATATTTCCCAGTTCGATTAAGTAGTACCGTAATTGCCTGACGACCATTTTTTGCGTTGCTTACAATGACATCATCAAGCTGTATTTGCGGGTTCGCATCGCCAACCCGCAGCATCACCGGAATGCTATAGCTCATCAGCACGTCAATATTGATACCTTCTTGCAGCTTGCCTTTATTATTCGGCAGCTCCCTAAAGAGCAAATGTGAGCGATACTCTCCTTGTTCCATATTCGCCTTTCTGCGCACAGCCAGCTTTATTACCTGACGCTCACCTGGCCCCAGTGTTACTTGCCTAGGTGAAATACGGATGAAATGGCTTGCAGCCATAGGGTTCATTTTTTGCTCGGCAAAGTTGGCATAACCACCTTCTTTAAGTGCTAGCTTCTCTTGAAATTCAAGTCGATAAGATTTGGTCACATCACCATTATTAATGATTGTAACCCTCTCAATTCTCTGACGCTCTTCGAAAGCAACTCGTGTTGGGGTGATCATCAGATTGGCGCTTACTTTACAGCAACAAAACAAAAGCAGCGTTAATATTAATTTATTCATAATGTTGGGCCTGTTTATCTTTCAAGTTTGTTTTTGCAGCAGTTTAATTGCCATTTATGCAAGGCAGAGCCTGCGGAGCATAGTTATTCTATGTGAGTCAGGTGATAAAGACTTTGTGCTCCTGCAAAGTCACCTTACCCCACATTCCTTGTGGGGCAACGCAGAAGAAATACCAATCAAGCACTGCCCTTTGGGTTCCCTGAGTGCACTTTGTTCATTGTTGCTCAACTTTTGCTTAGATTACTAGGCGGCAAGTCGAGCGCCGCGACCAAAACCCACTCAGGGCAACAAAAATCAAACAGCAAAGGTCAACAGACCCTAGTAAGACAGAATTATTTCAACGTTCAAGGTTTGCACCCCATCCGATAGCGATTTACCGTTGCCAGCAAAGCGCAATTGACCACCGACCTTAAACTGACCAGACCCGACACTATCGGTGTAAATAGCCTTCTCGTGATACAGCTCAGTCAATTGGAAGGTATCGGATGCACCAAGATTCCAATAGCCAAACCAGTCATTGTAAACGGTAGATTGGACGCTAATTTGGCGATTACGAGGAAAATCGGTCAAGAGGATTTCTGCCGCATGACCAAACTCTACGAATAGAATATTGCTTGAGGTTTGTGGCCTAACATTAGGTTCTATCGTCACTGTGCCTACGCTATTTTGATCAATAATCGCAATAGTGCCAAAGCTCAATTTCCTAACGACCGATATATCTTGAGCTTTGGCCAAGTGACTGGCAAAAAGCAATGCCAGTACCATGTAACGCCACATGTTTTAGTAAGCGATTTCGATATCAACTTTACTGGTGTATACACCACCGCCATACGTATCTGTTCCAGAAAGAGCTTTAGTACTTAATGTCGCACCAACTGAAAGCGTTGCGGCACCATTTGCATCGACCCTGAACTTGTTGTTTGTCACTTCACTGTTAGGCTGAGCACCGCTCACCACATAAAACTCAAAATCCTTTAAATCAAAAGAGGCATTACCTACGCTATCAACCGTAGTTGCGGCCGGAACCGTAATCGTTAACTCAGTATTTGGCGCGGCATCGGTGATATTGATAGAGCCAGCTCCACCGGTACTAATAAGGTTTATTATTGCATCACCAGTATTCTTGATTTCAGGATCGGTCAATGTTGGATCCGCCTCAATCTTTATAGTAGCGACATCCGCTGCATCGCCCTGCACTCGAATGATACCGAAATCAAGCGGATCACCGGCTTCAGCTGAAAATAAGTTTTTAACTTCTACTTTAACTTCAAGACGAGCAGTATCCTTAGCAATTGCTGAAGAAGTAAGTAAAGCAGCGGAAATAGAGCTTGCAATAAGCGCAGATTTAATCAGTGTTTTCATCTTTAAATTCCTTTAGAGGTCATTTTTATCATCACCGCAATACCGTTTTTTGGTGACTTACTGTTTATCGTTCCCAAATGGGAAAACTTTAGTGAAATTAAAACATTAATCTCCTACAATCAATGCTTTGGATAGAAAACAGTCTACAGTAGACTTTTGCTTCTTGAGTTGATCTTAATCCTGAAACTGTTGCCCAATCTCGCATTTCAAACGCTTGAATTTGCAATTCTGCCTCAGAAAATATACTAGGAAACTTTCGCTTTACTGCCGCTAATAGCGCTTGATGCTGCTCAACTTGAGGCATGGAATTGATAGATAGGGGAAATAACTTGAGTTGAATTCCAGTCGTTTGCTTCGCCTTTTGTTTACTCGCTGAATAACGCTTAACCTCTACGTCAGTATTCGATGTTGCTCGGATATTATCGACGCTTGCTTGAGACTCTAACAAAGTCAGCAAGTTTGTGAGATCCTGCTCTAACGAGCTCAATCGCTCAATACTTTTGAGCTGCTGCTCACTTAACGGCGAAGGCTCTTTAGATGAAAGACTACAGCCACCTAAGGCGATTAAAGAGCCGAAGAGTAAAAATTTAAAAAACCGAATATCCACAATAAGTTATAACAAAAATCCATTTTCTGATATGGTACATAAATCGCGGTAAATAACCAAATGCTTTTACCGCAAATATCGGTACATTTAACTTTATGTAATTACCTTTTAGCAATCGAACCAATAAGAGAAGCAAGCTCAGTTGAATACTCCTCTCTTCGCATCGCATGCTCAACTATGGCTTTTAAATAGCCGATTTTGCTTCCGCAGTCATGACTTTTTCCACATAAAGCGTACGCCTGTACCTCTTCTGACTCCATCATCATTGCGATAGCGTCTGTTAATTGGATCTCACCACCTGCTCCCTCTGGCGTTTTTGCCAGCATCGGCCATATTGACTTACTTAACACATAGCGTCCCACAATAGCCAGATTAGAGGGAGCTGCGCCCTCAGGAGGCTTTTCAACCATGCTATACATTGACTTGGATGCGCCAGGGGGAAGTGTTTCACCATGTAGATCAACTACTCCAAATTGAGAGGTCAAGTGTTCTGGTACGGGCTCTACCATAACTTGACTAAAGCCATCCTGTTCGAAGCGCTCTATCATCTGAGCTAAGTTTTCTGTTCGTAGGTCACTGGCAGCGGCATCAATCAACACATCAGGTAGCATCACAACAAACGGCTCATCTCCGATCACTGGAGCGGCACAATTGATTGCATGTCCAAGTCCCCTAGCCTCCCCTTGGCGAACTTGAATAATAGTCGTATTTTTGGGGCAAATAGATTGTACTTCTCCTAGTAACTGTCGTTTGACCCTCTGCTCAAGGGTTGCCTCTAACTCAAAGCTCTTATCGAAGTGATTTTCAATCGAATTTTTACTTGAATGTGTAACTAAAACTATTTCTCTAATTCCAGCCGCAGCAGCCTCATCGACTACATATTGAATAAGCGGTTTATCGACAATCGGTAGCATTTCTTTTGGTATAGCTTTAGTGGCGGGTAACATTCTCGTACCCAACCCTGCAACTGGAATAACAGCTTTCATGTTAACTCCTAAATAGCGACTGGTGCTTTGATATGAGGGTGACATTGATAGTCTACCAACTCAAAATCCTCAAACTTAAAGTCGAATATATCCTTTACTTCAGGGTTAATTCGCATTGTTGGTTTTGCATACGGTTCACGGCTTAATTGTTCTTCTACCTGATCCATATGATTTAAATATAGATGAGCATCACCGAAAGTGTGAACAAAATCACCAACTTCTAAGTCGCAAACTTGTGCAATCATCATTGTTAACAGTGCATAGCTTGCGATGTTAAAGGGCACACCTAAGAAAATATCTGCACTGCGTTGATAAAGCTGGCAAGAAAGCTTGCCATCTAGTACATAAAATTGGAATAACGTGTGGCAAGGTGGTAACGCTTGTTTGCCCATCGCTGCGTTTTCTTTTGGTGAATAGCTAGTATCAGGCAGAAGCGCAGGGTTCCATGCACTCACAATCAAACGGCGAGAGTCTGGATTGGTTTTGATTTGCTCTACAACATCTTTGATTTGGTCAACCACTTCACCATTTGGCCCTGTCCAAGAGCGCCACTGGCTACCATAAACTGGCCCTAAGTCCCCTTCATCCGTTGCCCAGCCATCCCAAATGCTAACGCCATTTTCCTTTAGGTATTTGATGTTCGTATCGCCTTGCAAGAACCAAAGTAGCTCGTGAATAATCGAGCGTAGATGACACTTTTTCGTCGTTACAAGTGGGAATCCTTCTTGCAAGTTGAAACGCATCTGGTATCCAAAAACACTCACTGTACCTGTGCCCGTGCGATCTTCTTTTTTTGTGCCATTATCACGCACATGGCGCATTAGTTCTAAATATTGCTTCATTGTTCGCTACTCTTAACTTTTAACTTGCCCGGTAGATGGGTTGCTACCTTCTCGCTTATATGCCCACACCATAAGGATAGCGCCTGCGATCACCATAGGGAGAGATAAGATCTGACCTTGAGAAATAAGGCCACCATATAAGCCAATATGTGCATCTGGTTCACGGAAATACTCGATTGAGAAGCGGAAGACACCGTAACCGGCTAAAAATAGACCTGCTACACTGCCCGCTGGGCGCGGTTTTTTCCTAAACCATACCAGCATCACAAACAATACCAACCCTTCAAAAAACGCTTCATAAAGTTGTGATGGATGGCGCGGCTGTGGTCCACCCGTTGGAAAAATAAATGCCCAAGGAACATCTGTTACACGACCCCATAACTCACCATTAATGAAGTTACCGATACGACCGGCAAACAGCCCAACAGGCACCATAGGAACGACAAAGTCGCCTACCGATAAAATCGAACGTTTGTTTTTAAGCGCATACACGATAATCGCCGTGATAACACCTAACGCACCACCATGGAAAGACATACCGCCTTGGTCTACCCTAAACAAATAAAGCGGGTTCTCAATAAAGTGAGAGAATTGATAAAACAGCACATAGCCAATTCGCCCGCCCAAGATCACACCGAGCATACAGTAAAAAACTAGGTCGCCAACTTGGTCTTTATTCCAACCAGAGTTTGGTTTTTTTGCTTCTTTCCCTGCCCACCACATGGCGAACATAAAACCGATTAAATACATTAATCCATACCAACGAACACTTAACGGTCCGATGGAAAAAATCACAGGGTCTATCTGTGGAAACTGCAAAGCCATAGCCTTTCCTTAATTCATTAACATATTGCCAGCGATAACAATGAGTAACGCCGCAAACACTTTCTTAATCGTTGTGACTGGTAAGTGGTGCGTAGCTTTAGCGCCAATAGGCGCCATAAACCATGAAGTTGCTACTATACCAAACAAAGCCGGTAAATAGACAAAGCCTAAAAAGCCATGCTCAATATCTACATGTTGGCTACCAGAGGCGATATAGCCAAAAGAGCCAAAAATAGCGATAACGATACCACTGGCAGATGCACATCCTATCGCTTTTTTCATATCAATAGAGAAAAATGTCAATAGTGGGACGATTAATGCTCCCCCCCCAATACCAATCATTGCAGACAGTGCTCCCGTTACCGAGGTTAGCATTGCAAGTATCGGTCCTTGCGGTATAACTCTGGTTGATTGTGGCGGTCTTCTGGTGCTCCACGCCATTTTCAATGCAATACCGACAACACTAACCACAAAAATAATTCTGACCAGTTTTTCAGGCAACATCACTGCGGCAAAACCACTGCCCAACGCGCCGACTGCCACACCTAACATCACCCATGGAGCAATGTGCCATGGAACATTGTCATTTTTATGATGCGCTTTGGCTGAAGATGTCGAAGTGAAGATAATGGAGGCAAGCGACGTCGCAATTGCAACCAACACCACTTGATCTGTGGGTATAACATTAAATTCGGTTAAGATGACAGATAAAATAGGGACTATCAGCAGCCCGCCGCCAATACCAAGCAGACCTGCCAAAAAGCCAACTGCACAGCCGAGCAAAGCGCAAAGTACAACGATGAGTATAATAGTTTCCATCAACAAGCTCTTATTCTTATAGCGCCGTAATGGTAGCGTAAATAACCTTAAGAAGCACCCTTTGCTTGGTGGCTGGTATAGAGTAATTCTGCAAAATGATGCTCAATCATAAATTCTTTAATAATTCGGCGCACTTGCTTAGATGAAGGTTGTGCTAAACAGCTTTCAAGTAGAGCTTCCATATCCGTTACTCTCAGTCTACGTAGCACCCATTTCACTTTGTTCAGTGATGAAATATTCATACTCAAACGGCGATACCCCATTGCAATAAGCAAGATTGCTCCCTCAGGCTCACCGCCTAACTCTCCACACAAGCTAAAAGGCAGTTCGTGTAATTCACACTGCTGTGCAATCTGGTTTAACACTCGTAATACACTAGGGTGATAAGGGTCAAAAAGATCCGCCACTTGTGCGTTGGTTCTATCAACTGCTAATAAATACTGTGTTAAATCGTTACTGCCCACAGAGCAAAAATCGATTTTTTTCGACCACTCAGGCAACAAGTATACGCTAGACGGCACTTCAAGCATTACGCCGATTTCTGGCCGGTCGATAGTATAAAAAGGATCAGCCCATTCGTCTTGGAGCTCAAAACAAGCCTGCTCAATGAGTGCCATCGCTTCATCTATTTCCTCACTATGGCCCACCATAGGCAACATGATCTGTAAGTTACCAAGACCCGCGTTTGCTTTGATCATGGCTTTGATTTGATCCAAGAAAAGCTCGGGGTGATCCAGCGATACACGAATGCCCCGCCATCCCAAAAATGGGTTTTCTTCTTTGATATCAAAGTAATCTAGAATTTTGTCGCCACCGATATCTAAAGTCCGCATCACTACGGGCTCAGGGTGATAACGTGATAGCACCTCGCGATACCAGGTTTCTTGCTCCGATTGTGTTGGGAATTGGCCTTTTTGCATAAACCAAGACTCAGTACGATAAAGACCAACGCCATCGCAATAACTGGCGCTTAATGTTTCAGTCGATAGATCAAGCCCAGCATTTAAGAGTAAATTTATACGCTCGCCATCGAGTGTAATAGGAGGCAAATCATGTTCCGCTTCAAACTTATCATGCAGAATGTTGTCTTTACGTTTGATTTCAACGTACTCATTGACCAACATTTGCGAAGGCGAAATATAAAGCCGCCCAGAATATGCATCCATGATCATAGACTTACCATCAAACTGTAACAATGGAATGTCTTCTATCCCCCAAATAGCAGGGACGCCCATCGCGCGAGTGAGAATAGAAGCATGAGAGTTGGCCGAGCCATGCACGCTGACTACCCCTTTGAGCTTCTCTTTTGGTACTTGCGCTAGCATAGTTGGAGTCAAAGTATGGGCGATTAGAATCGTATTATCTGGATAGTGTTTAACCGCTTGTTCAGTCGAGACTAAATGCTGGAGCACGCGCAGGCCAATATCATTAACATCAATCGCGCGCTCTTTGATATAAGGGTCACTCATCATATCAAACTGAGCCACAAGCTTTTCAATAACAAGCTTTAGCGCTGTTTTTGCGTTCCAGCCTTGCCGTATTTCAGACTCCACTTGTTTACCTAAACTCTTGGCATCCAAAAGTTGTTGGTAAACCTCAAACACAGCTACCGCTTCTTTTGGAATATCATCACTCAGGGTTTTGGCTAAAATATGGAATTCTTGCCGAGTAGCAGATACTGCTTGATGAAACAGCTGAGTTTGCTGCTGAATATTGTCACTATACTGCGGTTCAATACTCGCAAAATCAATATGGGGTAACACCACATAACCATCACCTAAGGCAATACCAGGTGCACTCGATACCCCTTTTAACACCGAGGTTCTGTGACTGCTTGCATCTTGTTGAAGTAAAGTTTGAATTTCGGTGTTGGCAAGCTGTGAAGCCAATTGCGCTGAAAGCGTAATAAGAAAGGACTCTTCATCATGGCTAAATACACGAGCAATCTTTTGCTGCACCACAATAACCCCAAGCACTTTACGCTGGTGTACAACGGGTACTGATAAGAAGGCATTGTAGCCTTCTTCATTGACCTCGGGTGACAGTTTGAATCTTGGGTGGGATTGGGCGTGGGCAACGTTAATTGGCTCTTCCCGTTGAGCAACAAGACCGACTAGGCCTTCCGTAAATCCCATTCGGAATTTCCCGATTGCTTCAGGGTTTAAGCCATCCGTTGCCATCAGAATAAAATTATCTTGACTGTAATCGGCAAAATAAACTGAGCAGCATTCAGTGTGCATGGCATCTTTGACCATAGTAACAAAGCAATTTAACGCACTTTGTAGGTCACTTTGCTGTGCCACTGACTCAGCAATCGATCTTAACGTTGCTAACACCTGCTGCTCCTATTTTTATCGTTTTGTGCGCCAGAAATCCTTTTGCCCTTGCTGTTCACGTTTACCAAATGGCATCGCAAACGGAGCGAATTCCTTCATTACTCGACGATAGACATCACGCTTAAACGATACAACTTGACGTACTGGATACCAATAGCTGACCCAGCGCCAATCATCGAACTCAGGGTGATGCGTACGTAATAGGTCTACGTCTTCATCTTTACACCTAAGTTTCAATAAAAACCATTTCTGCTTTTGCCCGATACAAACTGGGCTTGAATCTCGTCTAATTAACCTTTTTGGTAGTTTGTAACGTAACCAATGTTTAGAACTTGCTACTATTTCAACATCTTCTGGCCTAAGTCCAACTTCTTCATGAAGTTCACGATACATCGTTTGCTCAGGTGTTTCCCCTTGGTCTATTCCGCCTTGAGGAAATTGCCAAGAGTGTTGTCCGTAACGACGGGCCCAAAAAACCTGCCCCTGATTATTACAAATCACTATTCCGACATTGGCACGAAACCCTTCGGCATCAATCACCTTAGTGCCTCATTTATAAGTCGATTTTTAATGATTGTTCCACAACTCCCGCGTCACGGCAAATTTAATTCCATTCTATACCTAAATTATCTCAGCATACTCTCAAGTTACCCACAACTTGTGCATAACTAAGTATTTTTCAGTTCAAATTACGAACAAATCCACAATTACACACTTCAAACCTCAGGTTTTCCACATATTCTGTGGATAATTATGTTTATAGTCTTGTATTTATCCAAAGCCATAATATTTTCAAGCCGCTCCGACTGTCGCAAAATAAAAATAACTTCATATTTATCATATAGATAATAAAGTTGTTACTTTTGCCATATGTTGAAATAACAAGCCACACTTAAGTTGAGTGCAAAATAACCAACTTACTTCACCACATGATTTCTTTTATAATCGTATTTTTAAGGGATAAACTCAGGAGTATTGCTTGCTATCAGTTACACCACCACGCTCAGTAGGCGAACTTATGCAGCGTGTTGAAAATATAGCTGGTTTAACATTGGGTGAACTCGCTCAGCAGCTTTCGTTTAAAACACCCCAAGACTTGCTCAGAGAGAAAGGCTGGGTAGGACAACTCATAGAAGCAGCATTAGGTGCCACAGCGGGATCAAAGCCTGTGCCTGATTTTGAGCATATTGGCGTTGAACTTAAGACTTTGCCAATAAGCTATCAAGGCAAACCACTAGAGACCACCTATGTTTCTGTTGTGCCGCTGACTCAGTTAACCGGATTAACGTGGGAAGCGTCGAGTGTTAAAAAGAAATTAGCTCACGTTCTTTGGCTACCTATATTAGCCGAACGAGAAATTCCTTTAATAGATAGGGTGATTGGACACGGCTTCTTATGGCGGCCAGACGCACATCAAGAAAAGTTGTTACGAAGAGACTGGGAAGAGCAAATCGAGTTAATCGCTACGGGTCACGTAGAGCAAATCTCAGGGCATCTTGGAGAAGTTATGCAGATAAGGCCAAAGGCGGCAAACGCCAAAGCGCTCACCGACGCCATAGGGCCAAACGGTAAAATAGTGCAAACTTTGCCAAGAGGTTTTTATTTGAAAATCAATTTTACTCAATCGATATTGGCGCAAGAGTTTGGTGCTTAAAAACACCTGTTGACTTTTTGTACAAAAAGTACAAATGTAAAACAACCAACATCTTGTATAGATTTGGTTAACATTTATATTTTTATAGAAGGAAACGACAATGAAATTAAAGTTCAACAAAAAATCGGTTAAAGAACTTAGCGTGAACAAAACACTCGCTATTAAGGTGACGCCGGCTGTTGCTGGAGGTAATGGTCCTGCAACCATGGATGATGCTTGTAATTCACTTCAAGTCTGTTGGACATTTAGAAATGGTCAAGCAAATTGTGAAATTTGGGGTGACGACCGCTAGCAATAAAAAACGCCAGTAGCTAAACTGGCGTTTTTACAATACATCAAATAATGCTAATTACTGACCTTTGATTTCGCTACGGCCTTTATATACCGCTTTTTCACCTAGCGCTTCCTCAATACGTAGTAACTGGTTGTACTTAGCTACACGATCTGAGCGACAAAGTGAACCTGTCTTAATTTGACCAGCCGCTGTCGCCACTGCTAAATCAGCAATCGTTGCGTCTTCAGTCTCACCAGAGCGGTGTGAAATAACGGCAGTAAAGCCTGCATCTTGCGCCATTTTGATAGCATCAAGCGTTTCAGACAGTGAACCAATCTGATTGAATTTAATCAAGATTGAGTTACCAATGCTTTCTTCAATACCACGCTTTAAGATCTTAGTGTTAGTAACAAAAAGATCATCACCCACTAGCTGAACTTTATCACCAATTTTATCTGTTAGGATTTTCCAGCCAGCCCAGTCGCTTTCGTCTAGGCCATCTTCGATTGATACAATTGGGTAACGTGCGGCAAGATCGGCCAAGAAGCCTGCAAAACCTTCTGAGTCGAATGTTTTACCTTCGCCCTTTAGGTCATATTTGCCATCGACGTAAAACTCAGACGCTGCACAATCAAGTGCTAACGTTACGTCTTTGTTCATTTCGTAGCCAGCTGCTGCAACTGCTTCAACAATTACTTCTAGCGCTTCTTCATTTGATTTAAGGTCTGGAGCAAAACCCCCTTCATCACCGACAGCAGTGTTCAGGCCACGTGACTTCAGTACGTTTTTCAAGCTGTGGAAGATTTCAGCACCCATACGTAGTGCTTCACGGAAGCTTTTTGCACCAACAGGCTGAACCATAAACTCTTGAATATCAACGTTGTTATCCGCGTGCTCACCACCATTGATAATGTTCATCATCGGAACTGGCATTGAGTACTGGCCTGCTGTACCGTTGATGTCTGCAATATGCTCGTATAGCGCCACGCCTTTGTCTTGTGCAGCTGCTTTTGCTGTTGCAAGAGACACCGCAAGGATAGCGTTCGCACCTAGTTTTTCTTTGTTTTCAGTGCCGTCTAAGTCCAACATGATTTGGTCGATTGCACGTTGCTCTAGCGCGTTTTGACCTTCAAGTGCTGCCGCGATTTCGTTATTTACGTAGTTTACCGCAGTCAATACACCTTTTCCTAAGTAACGAGACTTATCACCGTCACGTAGCTCTAGTGCTTCACGGGTACCCGTAGATGCACCTGATGGCGCACATGCACGGCCCCATGCACCTGACTCTAGGTGTACGTCCGCTTCTACTGTTGGGTTACCGCGTGAGTCCATAACTTCACGGCCAATCACTCTAACGATTTTTGACATCTTGATTCCTCTTATTCCCAAAGTGGTGTGTGTTGCACTGCTTCTGTCGCAGGCGAATTCAGGGTCAATAAACCCGCTTTAAAGTTTGCCTTATCTCTGTTGCTTCGCAAAGTGAAGAATTTACACGTATCACATTGACGCACCGGCAGATAAGAAAAAGTTTGGCGATAAACACTACACTTAGCGCCTATTGCAAAACCTTCTGCAACAAAAAAGCCGTGCAAGAGCACGGCTTTTTCTTATTACGAAGATGCTTTTTGGTGGCTGTATGCCGCCGCAACAAAGCCTTCAAATAATGGGTGACCATCACGAGGCGTTGACGTGAACTCAGGGTGGAACTGAGCCGCGATAAACCAAGGGTGATCTTTATTCTCGATAATCTCAACTAGTTTCTTGTCTTCTGACAGACCAGTAAATTGCAGACCCGCTTTTTCAAGCTCAGCAACATAGTTGTTGTTTACTTCGTAGCGGTGACGGTGACGCTCAACGATTTCGGCATTACCGTATACTTCACGCACCTTAGAGCCCTCTTTTAAGTGGCAAAGCTGCGCACCAAGGCGCATAGTGCCACCCAGATCAGAATCGTGGTCACGTACTTCAATCTTACCGTCCGCATCTAACCACTCAGTGATCAGACCAACCACTGGGTGTGGGCTTTCAAGATCAAATTCAGTTGAGTTAGCACCAGTAAGACCTGCAACGTTACGCGCATACTCGATTAGCGCAACTTGCATCCCTAAACAAATACCTAGGTATGGTACTTTGTTTTCACGTGCATACTTTGCAGCTAAAATCTTACCTTCAACGCCACGGTTACCAAAGCCACCTGGTACTAAGATAGCATCAAGGTGCTCAAGTAACTCAGTGCCTTTGCTCTCGATATCTTGAGAGTCAACATATTCAATATTCACCGTTAAACGGTTTTTCAAACCAGCATGCTTCAATGCTTCGTTAACTGATTTATATGCGTCCGGTAATTCAATGTATTTACCAACCATACCAATTGTCACTTCACCAGTAGGATTTGACTCTTGATAAAGTACTTGTTCCCACTCAGATAAATCCGCTTCTGGACGTTCAAGGTAGAAACGACGACAAATGATGTTATCAAGCTCTTGCGACTTCAATAGCGCAGGGATCTTATAAATACTATCTACGTCTTGTAGTGAGATAACTGCTTTTTCTTCCACGTTAGTGAATAGGGCAATCTTCGCGCGCTCGTTCGCTGGCAGTTTACGGTCCGAACGACAGATCAGAATATCAGGTTGAATACCGATTGAACGAAGCTCTTTCACAGAGTGCTGAGTTGGCTTAGTTTTCACTTCACCCGCAGGGCCTAAGAAAGGTACTAGTGTCAAGTGCATAAACAGAGCACTTTCGCGACCAAGCTCTGTGCCTAGTTGGCGAATTGCTTCTAGGAAAGGTTGTGACTCGATATCACCAACCGTGCCACCGATCTCTACGATAGCAACATCATGGCCTTCCGCGCCTTCAAGCACGCGACGCTTGATGTCATTTGTGATGTGAGGAATAACCTGAATAGTGGCACCTAAGTACTCACCTCTGCGCTCTTTGCGCAACACGTCTTCAAATACACGGCCTTGTGTAAAGTTATTACGCTTGGTCATTTTAGTGCGAATAAAACGCTCGTAGTGACCAAGATCAAGGTCGGTTTCCGCGCCGTCTTCGGTTACGAATACTTCACCGTGTTGGATAGGGCTCATGGTCCCAGGGTCAACATTGATGTAAGGATCCAGCTTTAGAATCGTTACTTTCAAGCCACGTGCTTCTAAAATAGCGGCTAAAGAAGCAGCTGCAATACCTTTACCCAAGGAGGATACTACTCCGCCCGTTACGAAGATAAATTTTGTACTCATGCGAACCCTAGAAATTTCAGGAAAATTGGAATTTAAATAAGAATCAAGACGGGGCGATAGTATAGCAAAAGCACCCAAGCCATTCCAGCTAAAAATGACTTAGAGCGGTAATATATTTTATCACGAGGTCATTTTCGTTAACGACCCAAAAGTAAAATCGGTCTCAGTTTTTACTACGTTGACGACGTTTTACAGTCTCCCAAGCAGCATCCATTTCCTCTAGGTTCGCATCTTTAAGTGACAGTGAAGATTCATTCAGAACGGCTTCGACTTGCACAAAGCGATTTTTAAATTTGTCATTGGCTTGTCGTAGCAGCTGCTCCGGATCTCGTTTTATATGTCGGCTCACATTCACAGTCGCAAACAACAAGTCGCCCACCTCTTCCGCAGTATGTTCAGAGAGTGGATCGACTTGCAGTGCCTCGCTCACCTCTGCAACTTCCTCTTGTACTTTATCCCACGCGCCGTGGTAACTTGGCCAGTCAAATCCGAGTTTGGCTGCTTGCTTTTGAATTTTGTAGGCTTTTGATAATGCAGGCAAGCTGCTCGGAATATCCGCCGCGAACGTTTCCTTTTTTTGCCCCTGTTTTTCTTGCTGTTTAATGGCGTGCCATTGCTGCTCAAGCTCGGCTTTGCTTAAGTTTTCCTGTTTTTCAAATACGTGAGGGTGACGTCTCACTAATTTGTCATTGAGGGTTTGCACTATGTCTGCAAAGTCAAACAATCCCTGCTCTTTTCCAAGCTGAGCATAAAACACCACTTGGAACAGCAAGTCCCCCAACTCTTCTTTTAAGTGAACAAAATCGCTTTGCTCGATAGCATCGGCAACTTCGTGCGCTTCTTCTAACGTATGAGGAACGATGGTTTTAAAGGTTTGCTTCTTATCCCAGTCGCATCCAGTGCTTGGGTCACGCAACTGCGACATAATCTCTAGCAGCTGCTCTATCCCCGTTGTTGTAGAAGGATTACAGTCGTTTTGCATCAAAAACACCTTCGATTTGCATCAATTTAGTCAGCAAGCGATGCATAGCAGAAAGGTCATCCACCTCTACTTTCATCATAAATATTGCTACGTTTTTATCGTCTTGTGTTTGTACATTCATATTGAGCACGTTGACTTTTTCATTGGCAAGCACCGAGCTAATGTCTCGGATCAGCCCTTGGCGGTCGTGCGCTTCAATTTTTAATGTAATGGCGTATGATGCTTTTACATCCTCAGACCAACTGACCGCAATCTCCCGCTCCGGATGTATATCCGTAATGTGAGCAAATGACTCACAATCAGAGCGATGCACTGCAATACCTCGCCCTTGCGTGATATAACCCACAATTTCATCGCCTGGTACCGGCTCACAGCATTTCGCCATATGGCTCATCAAGCTGCCAACCCCATCAACAACCACTGCGTTTTTGTCGCCTTTAGTGTGTTTTGGTGAGGAAATTTTTAACTTAGGAGTATCCTCAGGTTTATCCTGTACATAGTTCAGGAATTGATTGATACGAATATCACCAGCACCAATCGCCACCATTAAATCGTCGAGTTCTTTAAAGTTAAAGCGGTCAATCGCGGGTTCTAAATCTTTATAGGTAATATCTAGTTTTTGCAGATGGCTATCTAAAATTTCCTTACCCGCTTGAAGATTTTTGTCTCTATCTTGCTGCTTAAACCAGTGATGGATCTTACTGCGCGCTCTTGAAGAATGAATATATCCCAGCGAAGGGTTTAACCAATCTCGACTTGGTGAAGCATTTTTCTGGGTAAGAATCTCTACCTGATCGCCAGTGCGCAGCGTATAAGTGAAAGGCACTATTTTACCAAACACTTTTGCACCAATGCAGCGATGCCCGACGTTGGAATGAATGTAGTAAGCAAAGTCGAGTGGCGTCGAGCCTAACGGCAAATCAAAGATATCGCCCCTGGGCGTGAATACATAAACACGGTCCTCGACAACCTGATTCTTCAGCTCATCTGCTATTTCACTGCCATCTACCACTTCTTCTTGCCACTGCAACAGTTTGCGTAGCCAGCTAATTTTTTGCTCGTATCCTGAGTTTCGGCCCGGCAATGCACCTTCTTTGTACATCCAATGTGCCGCTACCCCAAGCTCTGCATCTCGATGCATAGCCTCAGTACGAATTTGGATTTCTACCGTTTTGCCCTCAGGACCAAATACCACGGTGTGGATAGACTGATAGCCGTTTTGCTTAGGCGTAGCAATATAGTCGTCAAACTCTTTGTTTAAATGCCGCCAACTGGTGTGCACAATACCCAAAGCAGCGTAGCAATCTTGAATTTCATCTACCACCACACGCATCGCGCGAATGTCGAACAACTGTTCGAATTCATAGCTTTTCTGCGCCATTTTTTTATAAATGCTGTAAATATGCTTAGGGCGACCATAGACCTGCGCTTTAATACCTGCATCCGCAAGTTTTTGTGCCACCGAGTTAACCATATTTTCCATATAAGCTTCGCGGTCTAAGCGCTTATCAGAAAGCTTCTTGGCAATAGACTTGTACGTATCAGGATGCAAATAACGGAACGAGAGATCTTCAAGTTCCCACTTTAATTGGCCAATCCCCAACCGGTTCGCAAGTGGTGCAAATATATTGGCAGCCGCTTTTGCAGCAACGACTCTTTCTTCTTCAGATGCTTTCTTAACCGCACGTAAATGGCAGATTTGCTCAGCAAGCTTAATCACTACAGCACGCACATCTTCTACCATGGCGAGTAGCATACGGCGGATATTATCGACTTGTACCTTACCCGAACTTTGGTGTGCCAACGTACTAATAGTGTCCATATTCTCCACCCCTTTTAAAAGCAGAGAGATGTTTTTGCCAAGCGCTTCTTCCACTTGCTCGAGGGACAACTTTCCAGCAACAAAATAAGGAGTTAAAAACGCAGTTGCTAAGGATTCGCTATCAAAATTTAAATCTGCAAGGATCTCTACCATTTCGATGGCATTATTGAGATGTTCCGTTGACTCATCCGCGGGACAAAGTTCATAGGCCTTTTGCAGCCAGTCTCTTTGAGACTCAGACAAGTTTAAGATAGTGAGTCGCGCATCAAACTCTAGTGGCAAAGTGGTTTGATGCGACTGCCGTGTAGCAACCATGTTTTGATACCTCCTTAAAATTACTTACCCACCTCATTTTCGGGTAAATTATCTAGCTAATGCTCGAGCAATAACGGCCTCAAAACTCAGGCTATTTACACTGTTTTTTAAACAGCGCCATGGTTTCGATATGTCCCGTGTGGACAAACATATTCATTAAGCCAAGCTTTTCTAATTCAAAGCCTGCCTGTGCTATCACCAAAGAATCACGCGCCAGCGTCACAGGGTCGCATGACACGTATAAAATACGGGTAAACTCCGTTAAAGGTAATTGCTGTAGTACCTCAAGTGCGCCTGGCCTTGATGGATCCAGTACCAACACATCCAGATTTGCATCGAACCAAGCAGCCTCTGTAATCGACTGGGTTAGATCAAAACAGTGAAACTGAACATTACTGATTTGATTAGTTTGCGCATTTTGCTGAGCCATTGCAACCGATTGCGCTTCACCTTCTACACCAATTACATTTTTTGCTTGTTTTGCGAGCACCAAAGAGAAATTTCCCACCCCGCAGAAAAGGTCGAGGACACTTTCATCGTTACTCAGCTGTAGCCATTCTGTCGCTTGGCGCAGCATTGCTTCATTTACTGATTGATTCACTTGAATAAAGTTGTTCAATTTAAACTCAAGTGTTAAGCCAAATTCATCAAGGTGATAGTACGGCAAGGGGGAGTACACAACCGGCCTCTCGCCATCGTCAAACAGAACCTGACAATTTTCCAGCGCGTTTTGTAATGTTTCGCGAGTCGAAGCGGACAGTGGCTTTGTATGACGACACAACACATAGTTATGGTTGTCGGCCTGACAAAGCTGAATATGACTGATCAGCCTAAACTCACTTAGCGACTGTGCAAGCCTACCTAGCGTGTTAAAAATACTATCAAAGGGCGACACCAATACGTCACACTGTGCTATTTCGACAATCTGCTTCGACTGACTTGCTCTAAAGCCCAACTTCACGCTTTTGCTTTGTTTATCATAAATACATGCCAAACGAGCTGCACGACGATAATGAAGCGGCGTAGAGGTAATAGGCGCTTGCCAAGGCAACTGCTCAATGTTAGCAAAACGCGCAAAAAGTTTTTCAACTGCATATTGCTTTTCATTGAGCTGACCATCAACACTCTGATGCTGCAGGCTACAACCACCACACTGCTGGTAATGCGGACAAAACGGCTTAACACGCTCTTTGGAGGTATTAAGTACTTTAGTCACCTTTGCTTCTAACAGTTTAGACTTTGCCTGTACAACCTGCGCTCTCACTCGCTCGCCAGTTAAGCCACCAGTCACAAAACAGACCTTACCTTCATGGCGAGCAACACCTCTCCCCTGATGGTCCATTGATTCTATGTCTAATTCTATTTGCTTTGGCGGCTTAGCAGCTTTCTTAGCACGAAAAATCTGTGCCATTGGGTTCCTCATTTGTTTGCTTATCACGTCGGTAAAAGATAATCTTAGTTACAGATTTCTCTGCACTTTTTTGACCCTATGACAAAATTAAACCTGCGTGACAGTATTTTACTACTCACTCTTTTGCCAACCCTTTTGGTTGGCTTGCTACTTGGTGGTTATTTTACTATAAATCGCTACGTAGAGCTTGAGGAAATTCTGATAAGTCAGGGAAATCGCATCGCAGATTCACTGGCCATGTCAGTAGAATACCCAATAGAAAAACAAGATAAAGCGCATTTGCATCGCATTTTAAGCCAAGCACACAATAAACACGCACCACTAGTAAAAAGCATCGCGCTGTTTGATAAGCAAAATCAGCTTATTCTTACTAGTAACTATCATAGTGAGTTCGACAAATTACATTATTTTGGTGAAGTGCAGAAGCTACAAACCACCGAAGTCACTACACTAAAAAATACCTTTGTGTTTTATTCACCAGTTAAAAACCATTTAGCCAAAAAAACCGATTGGCACAGTGCAGAACCAGCAACGCTCGCGGTTTTAGTTGTAGAGATCAGTAAAGACCAAGCGTTAATATCGCAGCAGCGCGCACTGATCTTGAGTGCTATTGTTATTATTTTCTCCTTTTTACTTAGTGTTATGTTGGCCATGCGATTATCACGTATGCTGACCAAGCCGATTGCCAGTTTGATTTTGGCCACAGACAAACTCAACGAAGGTAAACAAGACATCGCTATCAATGAGCCGATGCGGGGTGAATTTGAGCTGTTGCGCCAAGGCTTGATTGTTATTGGCAGAAAGATGGCCAATCAAAAAGACGAAATGCAAAAGCACATTGATCAGGCAACTAGTGATTATCGCGAAACCCTAGAGCAGTATGAAACGCAGAATATTCAGCTCAATATTGCCAAAAAAGAAGCACAAGACGCTAACCGCGTAAAATCGGATTTCTTGGCTAAGATGAGTCACGAACTCAGAACGCCGCTCAACGGGGTCATTGGCTTTACTCGTCAACTTTATAAAACACCATTAAATAAACACCAAAAAGATTATTTAGATACCATAGAGCTATCCGCAAATAGCCTGCTTACCATCATCAGTGACATCTTAGATTTCTCAAAACTAGAGGCTGGTGCCATGGAACTGGAGAACATCCAGTTTGAATTGCGCGACGCCGTCAATGAGGTCATGACCTTATTAGCGCCAAGTGCCCACGACAAACAGCTAGAATTTTCCATTTCTGTTAATCGCCAAGTGCCCGATAACTTAATTGGCGACCCAACGCGATTTAAACAGGTATTGACCAATCTAATTAGTAATGCCATCAAGTTCACGGAGAAAGGCTCAGTCAAAGTGGATATTAATCATCGCTTGATGGATGAGTCTCAGTCTTCGTTGTTAGTGTCTGTCAGCGATACAGGGGTTGGTATTGCACAAGATAAACAGGACGCGCTATTTACGCCATTTGCTCAAGCTGACACCAGTATCACCCGTAAATTTGGCGGCACAGGTCTTGGTCTTATCATCACTAAGCATATTGTGGAGGCGATGAGTGGTCGTATTACTCTTAACTCGGCGCCAGGAAGTGGTACCTGTTTTTCATTTAATGCGGTCTTTGCTCTGCCAAACCGCCTCTACAACGACGATTTACCAAGCAAGCCGCTGGAAAATAAGCGCGTACTTTACTTTGAACCGCAAGAGCATACTCATTTCGCTGTAATGGCACAGCTACAAGCATGGGATATGCAAGTGACTCGTTGCCTCACCGAAGAGGAATTTGATACAGCCTTGGCGCAGGATTTTAATTACGATATTTGTTTAATCGGCTCTATGGCAAGCGTCGACCAAATGCAAACGGTTAAGAGTTACATCAAGCAAGCTCGCGGATCCGCAGACTACTTATACTTAATGGTTAATACCGTGTCTCATAACATGCGTGAGGCGCTTATTGGCAGTGGTGCTGACGCTTGTTTAAGCAAACCGCTTAATCATAGAAAACTATGCGAAATGCTTGCAGCACCCTATCGTTTAGACCACCCAGACATGAGTGCTAACGAAATTGAAGCCGCAAGTTTACCACTTAAAGTACTCGTTGCGGATGATAACGATGCTAACTTGAAGTTGATCTGTACTTTGTTAAATGAACAGGTAGAGGCAATAGATACCGCACATAACGGTGCTCAAGCAGTTAGTTTATGTAAATCAAGGAAATACGATCTTATATTTATGGATATTCAAATGCCCATAATGGATGGTATAAGCGCCTGTAGAAGCATAAGAGATTCGTCCTTAAATGAGGATACCCCTATTATCGCCGTCACCGCACATGCGCTTGCTGGTGAAAAAGAGCAATTGCTTAAAGATGGCTTTAGTAATTATATGACTAAACCCATAGATGAAGATATGCTCAAGCAAATTATTTGCGACCATAGCGTATCTTCACCAGTCGCGAGACAAAAAAATATCGAGAGTCATCAGCACAGTGTGCCGCCATTTATTAGCCAAATGTTAGATTGGGGATTAGCATTACAGCGAGCGGGCAATAAACCTGATTTAGCATTGGAAATGCTTAACATGCTACTTTCTAGCGTGCCCGAAACGTTGCAACAGTTGGAGTCTGCACAAGACGCAGAGGATCTCCCAACGCTGCTAAAAGTAGTGCATAAGTTTCACGGGGCCTGTTGTTACACTGGCGTACCAACTCTAAAGAAATTGGCTGAAACTATTGAGACGGGATTAAAGCAAGAAAAACCACTCAGTGATATCGAGCCTGAGCTATTTGAACTGGTTGATGGACTCACTTTATTGCTTTCTGATTCCGAGCCCGCACAATCCAACTGACCTTTATTCACACTCATCTATTCGCTACTTTTATGCAAACAACCATAGAAACAGCGAATAGAAAGTGTGCCACATAGCTCCTAACACACCAGACAACGCTTCCCGACAATTTATTACACTTTCTAACAGCACTTTCCCAAGCCTTGTAACAAACTTCTTACATTCTAATTTCTCGCAACCTTTAACTTACGAAAGGAATTCTGTATGTATCTCATCAAGTCAGCACTTACGTCTACTGCCATCTTCACTCTCGCTTTTGCTTCTTGTAGCCACGCCATTGAAACGTCATCTGACGAATGGCAAGTTCGTCTAGGAGGAGGAGCAGCCGCTGCAGATTTGCCGTGGAAAGGCATTGACAGTGAGCTGATCTCAATTCCCATTATCGATATCCAAAAAGGAAACTGGTTTATCAACAAAGACAGCTTAATTGGCTATCGCTTTCCTATTACCGAAGATTTATCTGTCTACTCCGGATTGGGCTATCGTCAAGACGGCTATGACGGTGTGTTCCGAGATGCGAAATCCGAGGACGAGGTTTTTGAAGGATATGACGCACCGAATGGCGATGTTACCGTTAACTACGGTGTCACCTATCTATGGTTTACACTCGCTGGTCACAGTGATATTTCCGATAATTCAGATTCAACCACGGCTACTTTTTCGGTATCAATCCCACTGTACAACGATGGTCGAGGATTTAAAATCTCGGCAGTAGGTAACGTTGAATGGCAGCAATCTGATTACGTCAATTATATTTATGGGGTGAGCGGAAAAAACATCGATATAAGTCGTGGTCGAGTAGGCTATTTAACTGCTGATGACGCTGTGAACTATTCTGCAGGGTTTACCGCACATTATCAGTTAAAAGCACAACTCAGTTTGGTTGGTGGGATAACACGGACTAAGCTCGATGATGTTATTGCCACTAGTCCTTTGCTAGACAGAGACACCAGTGACCTCGCTTATGTTGGCCTAGTCTATCAATTTTAGGTCATTGTCTGAGTTAAAATTAAATAAAAAACCCAAGTCAAACTTGGGTTTCTTTAGCATAATACTTACTCACATCACCAGCTAGTTTAATCGCTTTCAGCGCTTTCTGTTTCTTGGTTATGTAGTTCAAGGCTAGCAGACATCGCGGCTTCACGATTAGACTTTGCAGAATCGTTGCGCAACTCATCAATGTGATTGAGGTAATTTTGGTCAACATCACCTGTGATGTATTGACCATCAAATACAGAGGTTTCAAAACGAGAGATCTCTGGATTTTCTTGACCAACAGCTGCAATCAAATCGCTTAGGGATTGGTAGATCAACCCATCCGAGCCAATACTTGCGTTGATATCTTCCACTTCACGGCCATGTGCGATCAGCTCTGATGCAGAAGGCATATCAATGCCATATACGTTCGGGAATCTTACCTCTGGTGCTGCTGAAGCAAAGTATACGTTCTTCGCACCCGCTTCACGCGCCATTTCAACGATTTGCGCTGATGTTGTGCCTCGCACAATGGAGTCGTCGACAAGTAGCACGTTCTTACCAGCAAACTCTCTGTCAATTGCGTTAAGTTTACGACGTACAGACTTTTTACGCAGCTCTTGGCCAGGCATAATGAAAGTACGGCCAATGTAGCGGTTCTTAACAAACCCTTGGCGATAAGGTAGCCCTAGCACGGAAGCAATTTCAAGTGCGATATCACATGATGTTTCAGGGATTGGGATAACCACGTCGATATCTTTATCGCCCCACTCCGTTGCGATCTTCTCACCGAGCTTGGTACCCATATTGACACGAGTCGCATAAACAGACATCTTATCAATGTTTGAATCTGGGCGAGCAAAATATACGAACTCGAAGATACAAGGTGCAAGCGTCGTTTTAGCAGCACAAATCTGAGAGAAAAACTCACCATTTTCGGTTACGTAAATAGCTTCACCAGGTGCAACGTCTCGCACAAACTCAAAGCCATCCGTTGCCAATGCAACGCTCTCGGAAGCGAACATATATTCCATGCCACGCTCTGTTTCTTTCTTACCGAAAACAAGCGGACGAATACCGTGAGGGTCTCTAAATGCCAAAATACCATGGCCGATGATCATCGCGATACTCGCGTAACCACCAGAAACAATAGACACAACCTCAGTTACTGCCGTAAACATGTCTTCCGCGTCTAATTTCATCTTGTCTGTTTTGCCAAGCTCGTGAGCTAAGATGTTCAGCAGGATCTCTGAATCAGACGTAGTATTAACGTGGCGACGCGCTTGAGTAAACAAACGCTCCTTTAATTTTTCTGCATTGGTTAAGTTGCCGTTGTGCGCAAGGGCAATACCAAATGGAGAGTTTACGTAAAAAGGTTGAGCTTCTGCTGAGCTTGAAGAACCAGCAGTAGGATAACGTACATGACCAAGACCAATGTTGCCCTGTAGGCGTTTCATGTGTCTTGTATGAAATACGTCTTTCACTAGACCGTTTGCTTTTCGTAAGCTAAACGTATTGTTGTCAATGGTAATAATGCCAGCCGCATCTTGGCCGCGGTGTTGCAAAACAGTTAAGCCGTCATAAATCGCCTGATTAACAGGAGATGTTCCGACTATCCCAACGATACCACACATTAAAAATTTCCTCGCCGATTAACGGTTTACTGAATCTAAAAAGCTCGAGTTATGTTCAAGATAGGAGAAAAACCACTCTATCACAAAGCCAAATTCAGGAATTAAGTTTGATGTTTTCCACCACTGCGTGTCTGGTGCACTGGTAAACGCATCAAGGAAAAAGAGTAAGGCGCTAACGACCAACACACCTCGGAGTCCACCGAATACAATCCCAAAGATCCTATCGGTGCCTGAGAGCCCAGTTCTTTGAACCAGTTCACTCAAGACATAGTTAACAAGCCCACCTAACATCAAGGTCGCAAAAAAGAGTATGGCAATTGCGGCTGCATTTCTTAAAAGGGGTTCTGAAATGAATGTTAGGAAGGTTGCGAGATATTGATAAAATATACTAGAGATGAAAAAAGCGCCGATCCATACGACAAGTGACATCGCTTCTTTGACAAAGCCTCGAAGCAAGCCAAAGATAGTCGATAAACCAACAATACCAAGAATGGCGTAATCAACCCAGATCATAGTAACCAATAAGTCGTTAATGTGGGGCGCATTCTAAAAGGTTTGGCATCTAAATGCCAGATCATTTTGTCACTTCAAATTGAGTCAAACGACCATTTAACTTAGTTAATTTCTTTAATTCTGGTAACTTAGCTTCAAGTTCAGCTTTATTTAAATCTGGTCCGACAAACACTTTTGTCAGTGTACCGTTGGGCGTTTTAACGGGTTTTGTAAAGGTTTTAAAGCCATTGTCAGCAAGCTTCTTCGTCAGTGCATCGACGTTCGACTTATGTGAAAAGCTACCCAGCTGAATAACATAGGCCATTTTTGAAAAGTTAGCAGTCTCAGGACGCGTTAATTTCGCCACCTCAACTTTGTCAGTCTTTGCGACGGGTTTTGCCTCAACTTGTGTAGATGACATATCTGATTGCTGCGTATTGGCTAGCGTCGTCTCCTCTGTGCCCTCTAGCTTAGCATCATCGGCGTCAATATCTTCCACTGACTCAGAGGGTAACTCAGGCGCAAGCTTGGCTTGCGCATCCACTTTTTCTTGTAGATCAATGGTTTTGAACTCAGGTCTTTCAGGGATCGCTTGAAATCCTTCCTTGTAATGGACCTTTTCACCATCAAGGATATTTGGAATAAAGATCACCGCAGCAACTACGACGATACTCGTTCCGACAAGGCGATTTATAAATACTGAGTTCACAACTTTACTCTCTACTAAACATTAAATCTTTTTTGGTTATTTTCGCCAGTATTCCATTGCCTCGGCAACAGTAAAGAACGAGCCAAATACCACCAATGCCTGCTCGCTCGTAAACGTATCAAGCTGAGTATCAAGTGCTGCTGTAACACTATCGAATAAGGTAACATTGCAACTTGAGTCAAGCAGTGGTCTAAGGTTCTCTGCACGCTCTCCACGAGGCCCTGAAAGTGAAGCTAGACTCCAGCTATCTATATATTGGGTAACTTCTTTCAGCACACTGGCTTTGTCTTTATCCGCAAGCATAGCGACTAAGGCATGAATTTTAAACCCTTTTTGCTTGAGTTCTTGTAACTTAGTTGCCAAATACCTTGCCGATTCTGGATTATGAGCAACATCTGTATAGACTAATGGATTTGTATTGAGTTGTTGAAAGCGACCTTCTACTTGCAAGTTGGCCAGACAAACCTTCACTTCATCATAGCTAGGTAGTAACTCAAGTTTAGCTAGTACTGTTAACGCTGTTGCAGCGTTTTGTGCTGGAATAGCGGGTTTGTCAAAGTGCCAATCAAAATCAAGATATTGCCATCTAAACTGAGAATCTAGCGGGGTAAAATAAAAATCGCGCTTCGATAACACCATATCTGCCGCAATTTCGTTGCCATAATCTGTAACCGTGTGTGGAATATTTAAATCGCCAACGATTGCAGGCTTACCACTGCGGAAAATGCCAGCTTTGTCATAACCTACCAGCTCTCGGGTATCACCGAGATACTCTTTATGATCTAAGTCGACAGTCGTGATAACAGAGGCAAATGGCGAGACTATATTCGTCGCATCAAACCGCCCACCTAAACCAACTTCAAGCAAAATATAATCAACCTTACAGCGCTTGAAAATACTGAGCGCACCAAGCGTACCAAACTCGAAATAAGTCAGTTGAGTGTTTTTACGGGTGTCGTCGAGGAATTTAAATGCATCGATGTGATACTGATCTTCAAGCTCCGCCCCATTCACTCGGACACGCTCGTTGTAGCGTACTAAGTGTGGTGAAGCGTAGGTACCAACCGAAAACCCTTGTGCGAGCAACAACGATTCCAAGCATCTCGCCGTTGTACCTTTTCCATTGGTACCACCAATTAGAATAATTTTACTGAAAGGCTCAAGTAATCCGGCTTGCTCGGCAACTTGCGCTACACGCTCAAGTCCCATTTCAATGGTGGCTGGATGAATTGCTTCTAAATAACAAAGCCAATCATCAAGGCTTGATGATTGGCTAGGCTGTTTAACCGTCATAAGTTGAGTAGCTCAATTTGAAAAATTTACGCTACTCTATGCTCTTGTTCAGTGGAAGGCAAGTCCATAAACTTCGCTAAAATGCGCGCTAACGTATCACGCATTTCACGACGGTCGACAATCATGTCAATCGCACCATGCTCTAATAAGAATTCACTGCGCTGGAAACCCTCAGGTAGAGTTTCACGTACTGTTTGTTCGATAACACGTGGACCCGCAAAACCGATAAGTGCTTTTGGCTCCGCCACATTGATATCACCAAGCATCGCCAGTGATGCAGAAACACCACCCATAGTTGGATCGGTCAATACTGAGATAAATGGCAAGCCTTTGTCACTCATCTTGGCCAATGCAGCACTTGTTTTCGCCATTTGCATCAATGACATAAGTGCTTCTTGCATACGTGCACCACCAGATGCAGAAAAACAAATTAATGGCATGTTATGTTCTAAGCAAACGTTAACTGCATCTACAAATCTCGCACCAACAACCGACGCCATTGAACCACCCATAAAGGAAAATTCAAAAGCAACAGCAGCAACAGGAATACCCTTTACGCGACCTTTCATTGCAACTAAAGCGTCTTTTTCACCGCTCGCCTTTTGTGCTTGAATGATACGGTCCGAATATTTTTTAGAGTCTTTAAACTTTAATACGTCTTGTGGCTCATGCTCTGTTCCAAGCTCTTGACGATCCGCATCATCTAAGAAACTTTCAAGGCGCTTACGTGCCGTTATGCGCATATGATGATCACACTTCGGACATACGTTTAACGACTTTTCTAACTCCGCTTTGTATAGGATTGAATCACAATCTGTACACTTTGCCCAAACCCCTTCTGGGATCTCTTTTTTACCAGAAGATTTTGTGGTTTTAGGTAAGATCTTTTCTAACCAACTCATTTGCAACTCTCTATCGTGCTTTATTCTGTTCCGTCAGTAAAGACAGACATCTTTTCCCAATTAAATCATGATTTAGCTATAGGTGATATAAAAAACTGGTCTTAAGAGTACAAGGTACTACATAAATATGACCGTTACGCTAATTCCTCAGGCAAAAATAAAGGCCCTAGCGGCATCTTTTCTATTTGCCATTGTTCAGGGTAGTCCACATCAACTAAATACAATCCGTTAGGTTTTGCCGTGGCACTTGCTAACGTGCGATCTTTGGCAACAAGCAGCTCCGCCATCCACTCTGGCTCTTGCTTGCCAACACCAATATCAAGTAAACAACCCGTAATATTGCGCACCATATGATGTAAAAACGCGTTCGCTTTAATATCAATAACAATATATTTGCCAATGCGTTTCACCTCTAAGTGATGGATATTCCGAAACGGCGTATTAGACTGACAATGTACCGCCCTGAAAGACGTGAAATCTTGCTCCCCTATCATCACAGGGCATGCTGCTTTCATTCTTTCAACATCAAGCTCGTGGTGAAAATGCGTTACGCCACTGCGTAAAATGCCCGGTCTGTAGGTATGATTATAAATAACGTAGCGGTATCGGCGAGCTGTCGCAGAAAAACGAGCATGGAACTCAGGGTCGACTTCTTTAGCAAATCGTACCGCAATGTCATCGGGAAGCTGAGAGTTCATTCCTAATGTAAAGGCGCTCATATCGCGAGCAGAATCCGTGTCAAAATGCACGAGTTGACCCGTTGCATGAACCCCCGCATCAGTGCGCCCCGCGCAAGTTATCTCAACGGGATGATTACAGATATTCGATAGCGCTTTTTCTATTTCTTCTTGGACACTGCTGACATGATTTTGCCTCTGCCAACCACTATAATTTGCACCATTATATTCAATGCCTAACGCTACTCGCATACTTTTTCTATCGCAACCCATAACAAAAACGACATTTTATGCGATTGGCGATGTGAATTAAAGCGCTTAAGCTAAGAAGTAGATGATGATACCGGCCAAACAAGGCAACTACTTTGTTTGCTCGGTATCATAGATGTGAGTATTAAGACTCTGTAAGACCGGATTTAAGCAGCTCCGCCTCAGCTTGCACCGAATCTGGGCCATTCTCAATAACATCGTTGAGCGTTGATATAGCCGAATCATAATCTTGAATTTCGATGTAAGCTTTTGCTAGATCTAATTTAGCGGCAAATCCTTCGTCCTCTAAATCAACATCCGTGGTATTTTCACCCGCTAAAAGCTCTTCAAAATCGCCAAGCCCAACGTCCATATTTGCGCCAACGTAAGGTTCAACATCGCCATCAAGGTCGTCGCTTTGTTCAAGTAAGTCTTCAATTTCTAAGTAGTCTTCTGTACCTTCAGCGTCCGTTGGTAACGCTTGGGCTTCCCCTGCGACCAATTCGTCTTGTAACAAGCTATCGAAATCTACTTCAAAATTTTCCGCATTTTCGGCTTCAAAGTCACTAGGGCCATCCAGTTCGCTGAGTAGAGCATCAAAGTCTGCTTGGGTAAAGTCAGCCATAAATTCTTTTTCAATTTCGGCTTCATTGACTTCTGGTAATTCAGATTCTGTTTGTGGCTCAGAAAGTAGAGTTTCCAAGTCATCTTCATCGTTGAATTCAGACAGAGTCTCTTCGTCAAAATCTGCATTTAACTCTGGTAGATCGTCTTCGATTTCAAGATCTGG
>NZ_PNDS01000033.1 GCF_005886535.1 Pseudoalteromonas sp. S2755 | reverse complement strand
ACAAGAATAATAACAAGATTGAAATATAGTACTTTCTTATTATCTCGTATTGTACCAACATTAGATCTAATTCAAGTAAAGAAAAAGCACTACCTACTCTCTATAACCCGCGCCAAAGGTCGGTGGTTCGAATCCTCTCAGTTGTACCATTCCTCAATATTCAATCTTATCTAATGAGAAAAAGTACTCCCTACTTTCCATACCCCGTACCGAAGGTTGGTAATTTAGATCCACTCGTTGTACCACTACAAGATCTCATTCAAATAAAGAAAACAAAAGGTTAAGAATTCAAATTTTTAGCTTTCGATGGGATCTTCTTTGTCATTCCTTAACTTGCAGGAGCTACTAAGCGGTAGCCCAATTTTTAAAAGTTGACTCGTCTACAATCATTGAAACACAAGAGCCAAGCAACATATTTGATGCTAAGTAACCATCAATGTATTCACGTTGCTGTACGCCCTAATCCCAGCCCTTGATAAAGCGGACTGGCGGCAACATCGACGACCTCGAAATTACAACCTCCGTATCCAACCGCCCGGCCCCTTGTTTTTTATGTCGAATTGCAACCCATACATGAATTAGGCAGCCACCGCCCCTTGTGCTTGCTTATAGAGGTTTTGCAGATAATCCCACGGCCATTCGCAAATCATAATATTCCTCTGGGCAAGGTACTTTTTCTTCAATTTTAAACATCAAATTATTCATTCCCTAATTACTAAGACGGAAAGAATGGAAACTGTGTAAATACACAGTTAACTAACTCTAACTATCACCTTCCCGAGATTCTGGTTGTGTTCGAGAATATCATGGGCTTGCTCAATTTCATCCCAAAGTAACTCCTTATACACTGGTATCTTCATCGTCTGATCCGACAGCTTCGAGCCAAACTCATTCAGAAAATCTTTCACTAATTCCCTTTTATAATCTAAAGAGCGATTTCTTAACGTGCTTCCATGCAAGTTGAACCTTTTCGCGAGTAACTTGGCAAAGTCTAGTTCTGTATATCTTCCGCCTAGCATAGCGAGCATGACACAATGGCAATCCATGGCTGCAACTCTTAGATTCGCTCTGAGGTATTCACCACCGACTGGATCAAGAATGACATTTGCTTTCAAACCAAGCTTTTTCATTTCTTCAGCAAAATCACAGTCTAAGTAATTAATAGTATGATCTGCCCCCAGAGACTTTGCATACTCGGCCTTTTCCTTGCTACTTTGGGTAGTAATGACCGTTGCACCTAGCCTTTTTGCAATCCTTATGGCAGCACTGCCAACACCTGAAGCACCGCCATGGCAAAGTAAAACCCCATTAGAATTTAGCTGCCCAGTTCGCACAATCGCATCATAGGCCGTAAGATATACTTCTGCTACACCTGCCGCATAGCTCAATGACAGACCTTCGGTTAGCGGCATGAGTAATTCACTTTGTGCAACAACGTACTCAGCATAGCCGCCGCCAGAGGTTAAGCAGAACACTTGATCACCAAGTAAATGTTCAAGCTCAGAAGACGCCACTTGGACTATCGTTCCAGACACTTCTAGGCCCAATATCTCACTATCGCCTTCAGGCGCAGGATACTTTCCTTGTTTTTGCAAAATGTCTGCTCTATTGACCCCAAACGCATGCACTTTGATTAGCACTTGCTTTGCACTCAATGTCGGTGTTTCGGTGTACTGGATTTGAAGCTGAGAAGATGCGTGACTGATATAACGCATCTTCTTTGGGATCACTGAACTTTTTTCCATATTTCCTTCTCGACGAACTTACCATTTTCATACAGTTCATGATGCCATAAATTTCCATCAACCTTGTAGCTGAATGACATCGTTCGACCGAGTAAGCTAGTAACATTTCCATATTCATAGGTTTCGATAAATCTATCTCCCTCTATTTTGTAACTCCCTCCACCGGCGTATTTAAACTTTCCTTCACTTTGCGTAATGTAGCTGTGGTGAGTTTGAGTGATTAACTTTATCGACGTCAAGCTAGGCGCTCGCGCTGATACAATGCCACCTGTAGTGGCATA
Organism: Pseudoalteromonas sp. S2755; assembly: GCF_005886535.1. GTDB lineage: Bacteria > Pseudomonadota > Gammaproteobacteria > Enterobacterales > Alteromonadaceae > Pseudoalteromonas. Next base: position 22,867 of record NZ_PNDS01000033.1, on the reverse strand, counting down.
TTTCCCCTCAACAAATTCCCAAGTACCTAAAAGTGGATTTGCCAAAGCAACTGGACTCAATAACAATAAACTAAGTGCGGTGACTTTCATCTTATTTCCCTTTAACGTTGTTTTATTCAGTTTTACACAGTCACTCAACGAGGTCAGTTGAGATAATCTCAACATCAAGAATGAAATGATGCGCTCTCAGGTCTATTCACCAAGTAACCCTTGTAGAGAAAGTAATGAAATTATTAATGCTAATACTATCGTTCAATTTAATTGCATCCACTCAGGCAACAGAAATTGAAATCGAATATAAGAGCTGGATAAGTAGCAGTGATAGACAACATGTGGAAACTTGGCTAAAACACGGTGTTGAAACAACAGAACATACCCTAGGAGTACTACAACAGCAAACACTTCCATTTATTATTGAACCAAGCTTATTCGCATCTGAGCCAGTGCCATGGGGAACGGTTCAACGTGGTAAACCCGATGCTATTCTACTCCAAATTAAGCGATTTACCTCAAGCCGAGTGCTGATTAAAGATTGGACCTTGTACCATGAAATTGCTCACCTTTATCACCCTTTGCTTGACCACGCAGATTTTTGGCTGGCAGAGGGGCTTGCTACCTATTTACAAAATGTCATTATGCTAGAAAATGATATTTTTAATGTTGACGAGTTTCGTGCTAGGTTAATCTCAGGGCTCAGCCGAGGTGCAAAAAATACGCAACTGAATAAAGGAGCACTTCAAGCAATGAGCGAACAAATGTGGTCATTAAACGCACAACAAAGAGTCTATTGGAGTGGGGTTGCATTCTTTATGGAAGCAGAAATTGCACTACAGGATGTGGGCAATAAGAACACTATCAAAGCGCTTATTTCCTCATTTCAGCGGTGCTGTAAAAGCAGTTTAATATCGGGAGACAGAATCAGTGGACGCTTATTTATTGCGAGCCTAGATAAACTATCTAAAACAACCATATTTTCCAATCTATATGCTAACTATAAGCAGCGGAAGGATTTCCCAGCCCTAAGCAAGGCTCAAATCTATAGTCTTCAGCCATTAAGATAAAGTGTTTTATAGAATCCTTTCGCTATCATCTCTATCCGCTATCAATATTAATAAGGCGTAGAAAACTAAGCTTGCTTGGTTTGTTGCTTTTCTGATTCTATTGCTGTTGTCATTGCGCCAAGTAATTCGGTTAGCTGCACTTCCACACAGTCAAGTTGTTTATTCTTCAGCTTAACATCCAACTCGTTTGCTATTTTATGAATATCAATACAATCAAACATCGCAGCAGTGCCTTTGATCGCGTGCACTGTTTTTGCTAACGCATCGTAATCCTGATACTTAGCTTGATTCTTGATCTGAATGATTTGTTCATGCAGCCCAGAAATATACTGTTGTTTTAACTGGCAAAACTCGGCTTCTGGCAGATCAACTTCCTCATCGACTTGGATGTCCAAATAATAGGCTACTTTTTGACTGAACACGACTCTATCGATTGGTTTTGCAAGGTGATCACTAAACCCAAGTTTTAAATAACGCTCAATTTCATGTTGCATGGTGTTGGCAGTTAATGCAATCACAGGCGTACTACACCCCGTTGCCTGAATAAAGCTAAACGCCTGCTCACCATCCATTACCGGCATTTGGATATCCATTAATATCAAATCGAAATCACCATCTAGTACCGCCTGTACCGCTAGCTGACCATTTTCAACTGCCGTCACAGATAAGCCCATACGCTCTAAAATACGCTTGATAAGCTTACTATTGTCTGTGTTATCTTCAGCCAATAACACCTCACCTTTAAGCTCTTGATTTATTTCATCCGGTATTGTGCCTTGTTCACGAACATCACCAATTTGAGCGAGACTTTTCACCCACTTTGTTTTTTCGGTGGTATATAAGCCAACAGTAAGAGTAAAGGCTGTACCTGAACCTACCTCACTTTCTACCGAAATATCACCATCTAACTTTCTCGCTAAGCTTTTGGAGATATTTAGTCCAAGTCCTGTCCCACCATATTTCCTTGATGTGGAAGAGTCAGCCTGATAAAACGCACTAAATAGTTCTTTTTGCTCATCCGCTGTCATTCCAATCCCGGTATCTCGTACCGTGATCATAAGGTGGTCGTTTTGACACGCCACGTCAATCGAGATTTTACCAACCGTAGTGAACTTCATTGCGTTAGATGTGAGATTTAGTAATATCTGCCGCAATCGAGTAGGATCAATAACCACAAAATCAGGCAGTGGAAAGTGATAATTCAATGCAAATTCAAGCCCTTTATCTCTAATTTGCTTACCCAACAACGAATCGACATGCGCAATCGCTTGGAAAAGGTTTGACTCCACCAACTCAACTTCTAGTTTATTAGCCTCAATTTTTGACATATCCAAAATGTCATTAATTAGTCCAAGTACATGACGCGAGTTTTGTAAAATAACGGAGATGGCGTGATTACGCTCATGTGGCTTAATATCTCCGAGCATAATACCATCGGCATAGCCAATAATTGACGTCATTGGTGTTCTTATTTCATGGCTCATATTCGCCAAAAATCGGCTTTTTGCCTCACTAGCATCTCTAAGCTCTGAGGCCACCTGCTCTAACTCATAGGTACGTTTTAACACCTTTGCTTCAAGGTTTTTATTGAGTTCTATATTTTCTTCACTGGTAATTCTAAATTTGTCCGCAACTGCGAAGGCCAGCAGCAATGCATCAAGCGCAGTACCTATTAAACCGTAAAGATATAAGTTACTCGACGATTCCGGCAGCAAACTTAAGTTAGTTAAATTGCCCACCATATTGGGGATCGCCATTGCAATATATGCCATCACAAAATAGCGAGCTGGCTTAAAGCCCTCAACCCAACGCTTAATACCGACAAATAGCCCGAAACAGAGCGCTAACCCCGTTACCAATGTTGCCCAAATAAAGCCAAAACCTGGGAAAAGAATACAAAACGGTAGCCCAAGTGCCGCTATCACTCCGAGCCAGATAGAGATTGACACATAGTTTGGATGAACATCCTTGAGTTTTAAAAGATGGATATAAAATAACGCGTTGGTTAATGGTGCAAGTGCAAAACCTAACCAATGTAAGTTTGCAGAGTAAAATCCAAATAACTCGTCGGGAATATGAAAGAAATGGCTCCACGCAAATACCCATACACAAGTGAACAATGCGTAATAAAAATGGGTGATATCTTTAGAGCCGATATAGATTAATAAGTTATATAGCCCTAAAACAATGCCGACACCAAAGCAAAGCGTCATGATAAGATTTTCATAGATCACTTTCTGCTGGTAGTCTCTCAGAGGCTCAATAGTCAATTTTACAGGGGTGTAAAAGAATTCACTCTCGAATAGCGTAACGATATAATAATCTTGGTTCGGCTCTAGTGTGATTTGATTTCCATAATGAAATGCAAATTCATTGTCGACCTTCCCCCCAGAAAAAACTCGCAAGACCGTTTCCGGTGTATATATCCTCGACTCAATTTTGCTCAATACCGTATTATATGGATAAAGCACAAATTCATTCAACGGCGTTTCATTTCTGACTTTAGTAACCAAAAAGTAACGACCAGAAAACAACGACCTCTTCTTTAGTGGTTCATGAATAGATTCCCATGCACTCAAGTCATCCCAGCTTTGAGGAAACCTCGTATTGGAACTTGCCTCATAAGCCTTCCCAATATGATGTAAATTTTGATAATGCCAAGGCTGTGTCAATTTCAACACAGGCTGGTCTGCATAGAGGAAGCTAGAATACAGAGTTATGCTAAATATGATCAGTAGCAAACGCATTCTAGTCAGTTACCTCAATAAAGTTACCTGTGGTTCGGTATTTTATTTGCAAGTTTTCTACCCCCAAGTCAGGTGACTTATCTCTTTTTAGTGCTCAAACAAAATCAAAAACGATATGTTACATCCATACCTATCCTTCTTCCCTCCCCCTTAAAGTCTTCCAACATTCCCAAAAAGCTGCTTAGGTCAAATTTAAGGTGACTATATTCTTTATCTAGAAGGTTTTTACCCCAAATACCCAACTGCCAGTCTCTATACTCCACCTGTAGATTGGCATTCCAAAGCATATAACTGGGCTGCTTAGCATAGGGAGATTCATTTTGGTCAAAGTAATATTCGCTTTGATAATCAAATGCTATTCTACTTTTTATACTAACTTCATCCCAATTAAATGCATAATTTATTTGTCCTGAGATATTCCATTCGGATGTAAACGGTAGTCTATTGTCGGTCAATACAACACCAACTGGATCGATAAACTCCTCAAAGTTAGCTTCAGGTATATACCCTATATCTAAGCCTATCTGAGCTTGCTCCGATAGATACCAAGTGTTTTCTATCTCTGCACCATAGATTTCTGACTTACCTACGTTTTCAAGTAACTGATAAGGCGGTGCTCCAGGTACTTCTGAGGCCTGATTCATAAATACCTGTTGGTCTTTATAATCATAGTAAAAAGCGGCCAAATTTGTACGAAGTTTAAGCTCATTAAATAACAGCTTGGCTCCTATTTCATGAGCGACTAGCTCTTCGGGACCATAACTTGCTTGTATCGCCGCATCCTTCGAAATAAGGAAGCCACCATTATAGCCGCCGCTTTTTACACCATTAGATAAACTATAATAAACACTTTTATCCGCTTTCACTTCATGGATAACTGAAAATTTTCCCGACAAATTACTATCGGATTCTTTTCCCTCAATGTCGTACGCAGGGACTAGAATGCCAGTGAGGTTATCTCCAAACGGCACATTTAGGTAGGAAAAAGAGTCATAATTCACGTCTTCATCGCTATACCTTACTCCTACAAGCACATCAGTATGCTCACTGACTTCATATTCATATTGACCAAACAAAGCTATTGATTTTACTTTGATATCATTATCATAGAAAAAGGTCGCAGCACTTCCCCCATTAGAAGTTCCCCTAAAATCACGTAATAGGTCATTGAAATTATCTTGATAAATACGCTCTTCTAGTTGAAACAAGCCTACCGTTAGAAAGCCAGTCTCTATACTTTGCTCAAATCTAAGTTCATTCACCAGCTTTTCACTTTTAAGCCCTAGCTCACCTTCACATAATGAAAATGGACTTCCGTCACAATTAAATCCATGTATCCTATCTAAGCGATTGAAAGCTCCAAGATAAATAAGTTGAGACCGCTCATCCAGTGCATACGCGATCTCTGTTGTAACACCTTTGCTTATACTGTGATGCTTTTGATAATTATTGACCCGCACAGCCCAAAAATCGTCACTGCCTATATTAAAGCCAAGTGCATCAACACAGTTGCTAGTGCCCGCTTGCGCTGGAGAACACAACGAGCCATCCAAAGGGTTAGAAAATAATCCGATATTTCCGACCGGCTGAACCAGTCCATTCCAATGACCATAATCTAATTTCACAAAAACACTAAGCTTATCAAACTCGCCAAAATAACTTAATCGAGCATCGTTTTGTTCCATATACGCCTCTGGAACGTCAGGCTGGAGATTATACGTTGTGTACTCATAATTATTGTGGCTACCTGCAAGTCGCACTGCGCTATTTTGATCTAGACTATAATTGAGCATTACACCTGCTCTTGTTAAAGAATCAGAGCCGCCCCCCACACTGACAGAAGCAAAATCACCATCTGTTGGGCGTGCCGTACGCACCAAAATAGCCCCCCCAGTGGTATTTCTACCAAAAAGTGTACCTTGAGGACCTTTCAGTACTTCAACTTGTTCAATATCAAACAAGTTAATGATTTGATTATTCGCAGACCCAACAGATATACCATCTAAATACACTCCAACCGGTGAAGTGTTAGCCGTATTGTAATCGACAAGTCCAACACCTCGAATGCTGACCGCGGGGGGCGTTCCCTCAGCTGCATTTTGACTGATTTTGACGTTCGCAACTAAACTCCCCAGTTCGGTCGTATCTTTCAGTGCAGCGTCAGTGATTACTTGTCCGGATATGGGTTTAACGGCGATAGCAACATCATTGATAGATTGCTTTCTTTTTTGAGCGTATACCTCAATGACTTCGATTTCTTCTTCGACTTGTGCTGATGTTTCCATCGAGACTACTGAGAGTAATGTTAGTGTTATCGTATTTAACAGCACATTTGGATGTGGCATAGTTTGAATCCCGAGCTATATCATGCAATTGCACTATTAGTATAGCTGAATTAAAAAGACCCCCAAACAAATGAACCCTATTACCTTTTTAAGGTTCAAGTTATAGTTCATTACACATAAGAAATTATACCAAGATGGGATTTAAGCCCTGCAAATTGCAAGGCTTGAGATATATTTATAGCATAACTAACTACTCAAAGATTAAACGGCTCAAACCCTGATTCTCCACTTATGTTTTGAGGATATCCGGTGATAGCTCTACTGGTTTGCATGCCTGCCATCACGGCAGCTTCAACACAACCTGCATTGACACCGGTTTTAATCCAATCTCCGGTAATATAGAGGTTATTGAATATGCTGCCGTCAGTAGATAGTCGAAATTGACTGCTATCAACAACGCTTAACACATAACGCTCACTAGGGTCGACATTTACTCTCCAATACTGTGTATTGAACCTAGCTTCGCCTTCATTATTATCAACATCAAACAATACGTTCCAGTCGAAGTCGTCACCATGATACGCCTCTGGCCACAGTGGTTGCATCTGCAATCTAAGTTTTTGCAAAGCGTTTTCTTTTACCTGAGCTTTCATGCGTTCAGGAAATTCATGATCGCTCGGAGGTGGATAATCTGCGCAGGTAAAAGCACTACAAAAATAGGCAATGTTCTTGGGCTGTGAATTTGGCCAATCCTCCACCTCTAGTAAATTAGACATCGCAGCCCACGTGTCAAAGGGTTGAGAAAATGCGCTTAATATTGGTGGTTCATTACTGCCAGAAGGATCGTGAAAGCCTAGTTCACTGTCAGTTTTAGTGAGCCACAACTGCAATGCTTGAGTCGCTACAGTTTTAACCTTTTCAGCTTGCAGCTTTAAGTCATTATCTTTGGCCAATAGTTGCTGACATAATGGCTCAAGGCCTGCGACTGAAATCCCAAAAATCACTAAATCGAAATCAGTACCTTTTTTTAGTGTTTTTCTCGGTAATCTCTGTCCAAATGCTTGTTGGTAAACCACCTCCCAATTAGACCAGTAAGACTCTAAGTTAATCTCATGTTCTTTAAGTAGTGCCACTTGCTGCGGTTCAATTTGTTGCCACAGTGGAGCGCTCGGCCAACATGGCAAGTCTTTGACTAATTCTAGAGGTTCGTAGCATTGCGCCTCTTTTAGTTTAACCTGCTGAATTAATTGAATACTATCAACATGATGACCGTTTTCATCCTGTGCACAGTGTAATGACTCAACCTGATGAAAAAAAGCAAACTTAACGCCTCGATGTTTGAGCAGCTCATAAATGGGGGAGAAAATAATATCTCCCATTCCCGCTTGCATTTTCCACATCACACCGCCTCGATAACACAGCATAATCCTAAGCATAGCCAAAGCCGCAACGCCTGCTTCGACATTTGGTTTTTTAAAATCCCCGTCTTCATAGCCAAAAACGAGATCATAAAAACCGCGAACCGGCGCTGATTCCACGGACAAAGATTCATTTGCACCATTACGCCTTAGCCACTGTTTAAAATCATACCGATCAATATAACCAAAACCGCGTGAATAAACCTTGTCACGTAGCATACCAATGGTCATCGCAACCCCGAGATCTATACATATGTACAGACGCCTTATCAATGGGTTGTCATCAATCAAGTCGTTTACTTCTGACTTTAACCAACGTCTAATTTTTCGAACCATATACCAAACAAGTAAGTGATCTTTCTTATTTTCTAAACGGTGATCAGCTTCACGCACCGTTAAAAAATTACTGAGTTGTGTTATTAACAGCTTTGGCGTGGATACTACCTCTTGGACATGGTTTTCTGCGTCATCAAATAAAGCGCTAGCTTTTTCTTCAACACTGTCAAAAAAGTTTTTAACTTCTTGGCCCAAATGAGCGAGTAGCGTTTTATCTCTTTCTTTTTTTGTTTTGAGCTGTGTCGATTTGTGCGTTTTCTCAACTTCGCATTCCAAATCATCAACCCATTTGTGTAGCCAAGCCGCAAGCAATTTCAGAATCTGCCAAAAATGCAAATCGAGAGTGCCATTTGCTGGATTACCTGGGATCTCAGGGAAGTCTACCGACCAAGTTTGCCATTGCTGGTCGATATATTCTTGTAACACGACCAAACTATGCGGTTTTAGTGCTTGTTGCCAAGTGTGAATGGGGATATCACTTGAGCGCTCAAGCTTATTATAAACTGTCTCAATTGCCCTAAAAGAATTGACATAGGCACCAAACCAAACGTGAAGACCATGCTCTTCAATACGCTCGCCGTATTCAGCATTACGACCACTCGCCCCTTTGCCTCCCAAACGCCAACCTTGCTGATAAACGGTAATATCATAGCGCTCTTGCCAATCTTCTTGTTCAGTCATGTATACCGCAGCTGTCATCGCCGAAACGCCGCCGCCAAGTATTGCTACTTTTTGTTTACTCATAAACCTTCCTTTTTCCAACGTGTTGACGAGCAACACCTAAAGCCACATAGGAAGACAACTAAACATGCAAATATCGCTTTAGTAAAAAATCGTGTTTTTTATGCCACAAATATACTAACGATGGAGATTAGCCATACTCTGAGCACTGGAAACAATTTCTTCCACTCCTGCCTGATCGAAGTCCATTTTCACAAAGTAAGGTAGTTTGACCTCGCTTTTGCCTAATGGAATGCCAAACATTTTATAGAGTGGAAATGCATCCATTCGTTGTAGGTTCAGGCTTAAGTCATCTTTGATAAAACCAATTTTGTGGATTTTCTTCACTTCAGAAGGGGAATGTACCACTGCCGAATATACAGACTTCTCGGCATGGCCATCTGGAAACTGCTTAAATAATATTTGATCCATTTGTGGGTGGGTAAAACCCGATAAGAACTGCTTAAGAAATTGACTATCGACATCTAAATCAGACACCGAATCTTTGAAAAGCTCAGCAATTTCTTCACCCACTTCCAACACTTCTTTTAGCCATGACTCCCCGTCATCCTCAGGTTTAATGGATAACAATTCATGCCATGCCATTTTGACGTTGGGATCAAATTCCTTAAAGGTCTCCAAAGAGAGAGAAAAGTTCAGTGGGTCGCCAAAATTATCAGGCATTTCGTAGCGACATAAATATTTGTTGTAGCCCCATATTTCTCGACCATTTATCAGTGCGTTAATGTTGTTGACCGAGATAAACGCAGGATACCAATACAGATGCTCTGCTTTTAACGTTTCGAGATTGACTTGTAGAATTGGTAACCAGACAATGACATCGGTTTCTTGCATATATCCATAATTACTAAATGGCGGCACTTTTGATGCGATATTTTCAATATCAGTAAAGGTCAATAAGCACCAATCCGTTAAGGCCCTGAATACAAATTCACTACTAGAAACCGAATTAAGCGTTTTATCAACATAGGTTTGGATTGTTGATTTCTTTCCTTTGACAAAGAAGCCATACATTTGTGCATTTAACATTCTACATGGAGGTTTGGCGATCGGATTACTATAAAAATGTTGATAATCAGGCAACTCGGGATACATCTTTCACTCCTTAAAGTATGATAAGTTAGTGTTTAGTGTAGTTCGCTCAAGCCGCTTTTGCGTATGTTGTTATGAAAACTCCGGCTCTTGTTGCACAACCTCGATATAGTTACGTGCCTCTCGCTGGCAAAAATACTGATAATGCGAGTATGCGTACTCATCATAGTTACCCGAGAGCTTGTTCATAAAACCGTGTAAATATCGCGTTCGGATACAATCCAGCCCTTTTTTATCTTTTAACTGTTCGATAACGGGCTCAACGTCAAAATGAGATTCAACTTGAGCAAAGAAGATAGACACATCGCAGCTGGGCTTAATAGTTAGATGGTTACGTATTTGGCTGGGATAAAATGCAATAAGCTGCTCAACAGAGTGAGATGCACCTTGTTCAGACAATGCAACCCAGGCAGCAGCTCCGCCCGCACTAAAGCCAATAATTAGTTTTGGTTTGTATTCAGAAATCGCTGCTGATACTTTGTCAGCATATAAACGATGACCACACTGCGCCAAAAACAGATTATAACAATCCGACTCAGAGACACGGTTTGGCTCTTCTACAAATGGTGAAAGCACCTGCACGTCACTTCCAAGTGATTTAGAAAAACGATCAATATGATCCGTATGACCGAAAATATCGGTAACGATTAATATAGCCATTGGTTTTCCTTATAAATAATTTATAGTTATTGGCTTGTATGACTTTCCTTGCCATGCGGCCTTATCTACTTATATTGGATTAACGCGCTGCAATCAAACTCTATATTCAATCGCTTAACTGAGCTGTGTTTAACACGTTTTTACCCAAAACTAAAACCTCTTTTAAAGCTAGCATACCGCCAACCTCTGTAAACATTAAATACAAATTAAATAAACATTAATTTAATCATCAATATCGCAAACAATGCTAAGCTTATTGTAAGTTCAGCAAGAGTGACCCAATTTGATCAAAATCATCTTACTCCTCTTCATTGCCTTTCAATCCAGTTTTATATTTGCAAAACAAATAACCTGGATTGTTATAGATTTTGCTCCTTATTATATCCTCTCTGATAATTTGGAAGGGCAAGGACGAGACGAGTTGCTGATAAAACTCATTCAACAACAGATGCCCGACTACACTTTCAATTATAAAGTGTTCCCTGCATCTAGGGCTATATATGAGCTTTCTAATGTCAACAACCAATATTGTATGATCTCGTTGTACAAAACGGCCGAACGAAAAAAAAATATCGCTTTTAGTGATGAGTATTCCACCATCGGATTGTCAACTTCTGCTGCGCTAAGGAAAGATGTCGCACAGTCGCTTGGCATTACAAACAGTGCGATAGATTTAGAAAAACTGGTGACTGAACACGGACTAACCGTTGGCGTTGCAGCAAATCGTTCCTTTGGTAATGAAATTGACGCGTTATTAGCGAGTTTACCGACTAAGCAAGTACTCGTTAGGCCTGGGAGAGATACGCTAGAGAGTTTAACTTTTATGCTACTCAAAAAAAGAGTCGATGTGATACTCGGATACCCAAGCGAGCACCACTACCACAAATTACACGTAGATACGCAAGATGAATTGACACAAGTCAGATTGAGTATCGCCTCACAGATAACTGCTGGGTATGCAGGCTGTAATAACAATGCGATTGGCAAGGAGCAAATAGCTGTAATTAACGAAGCATTAAAACAAGCACACAAAAGCGAGCAGTTTAGAATGGCGATGTCCCGTTGGTTACCAGAACAATTTCAGCCACAGCTAGCTAGTATTTTTAAAAACTAACTTTCTAAAGCTGATATTGCGCTTGAAAAGTGGACTCCTCCTAGAATATAAAGCGCAGCACCACGCCCATAGTAACACGTGGTGCTAGTAGAGATTACTTACGAATACCTTCTAAGTGCAAACCGATGGTAACGTGCGTTGATGCAGGGCCTAGATCATAGTCGATGTCATAGTCAGCAAGCTTTAGCTGGGTTTCGCCTTCAAATCCAACTCGGTATCCACCCCAAGGATCTTTACCTTCACCCACTTTTTGAACATCAAACTCGATTTGCTTTGTTACACCATTGAGTGTAAAGCTTCCTTTCACCTTCGCATTTGTATCATCGCTAAAAGTAATCGAATCACTCTTAAAAGTCGCCTTAGGGTTTGCTTTGACGTTTAAAAAGTCATTACCACGCAAATGCTTATCACGCTCTGCGTGATTCGAGTCAATAGAAGCGGTATCGATTACTACATTAATTTTTGATGCATTTGGATTTTTTGCATCATAGCTGAAGTCGCCCTCAAAGCTATTAAATCGACCATGCAACCAGCTGTATCCTAAGTGTTTAATTTTAAAGTTTACAAAGGCATGTGCCCCCTTAGTATCAATTACATAATCCGCAGCATTTGCTCCAGCCGACAAAGTCATAGCCGCCATGCTTAATGCAATGATTGTTTTTTTCATGTTTTAATCCTCAACTTTTGTAACGTTTGATACCTTAAGCATTCGAACTAAGGTACGATCTTTATTAATAAAGTGGTGTTTGAGCGCTCCCACAATGTGTAGCGCTACTAATCCAATGAGCCCCCAAGCAATATATAAATGCACAGTGCCTGCGATATCGCTTTGTTCTTCAAACAACTCCCCGAGACCTGGAACAGAAAACCAGTTGAATACCTCTATTGCTCTACCATCTGAGGTAGAGATTAAGTAACCTGTGACAAACAACCCAAACAAGCCAAGATACAAAACGACGTGAACGACACGCGCTATTATGTTTTGCAATTTTTCCATGGAAGTAGCTTCGCTTTCGGGCTTCACGCTAGGGTTGGCAACCTTCCAAATCAGCCTGAGTACTATCAAAACTGCCAGCAGTATTCCGGTGCTTTTGTGAATCTGTAAGCCGTCACGGTAGAAAGGATCGTAATAACTGAGTTCGACCATGTACAATCCAAGGCCAAACATGCCAAATACCACAAGCGCACTGAGCCAGTGAAAGATGATGGCTAACAAACCATAGTTTTGTGATGTATTTTTAAACATAATATTCAGCTAATAAAACTCATTCTCAATAAGAGTAAGCTTATACGCTAAAAGTTCAGAGAGAAAGCCATAAATTTAGCGTCAGATTGTGCATTTATGCACACAAAAAAGGCGCTTCATAAAACAAGCGCCTTGAGTCGGGGGGAGTGTAAACTAGTTTTTATAGAAGTAGCTGTCTTTCGTTATGCTAATCTTGGCATCTTGCTGCGATTCTATAGTGAATTGGATTGGAGTTCGCTTACCTTTAAGCTCATAACCATCGGCTGTAACTGTTACTGGGATCAATGCCATGTCGCCACCGGCGATATGCGTAGTAATTGGGGCGGTCAGCTGCGCATTTGGCAGTCCCTTCAAACTTACAGTGTAAGTCAGATCATGTTGCGTTTTATTTATTACGCTTAAGGTGTATGGGTTCTCAACTAAGCCCTCATAGTTAACACGATAAAGCGCATTTCGGTCGCGAATGACAGAGGCTTCTATGGGCGTACGGTTGAATGCCCAAATCACCATAGTGACTATTATCAAAGCGGTAATCGCACCATAACCTACAATTTTTAGCCTAAATGGATTGGACTTTTTACCCGCTTGCTCATGTTCACTCTGGTATTTAATCAAATCTGGCTGATAACCAAATTTATTCATCGTTTCGTTACACGCATCAATACATAAACCGCAGTTAATACATTCGTATTGCAGACCATTACGAATATCAATACCAGCTGGGCAAACTTCAACACATAAATTACAGTCTACACAGTCGCCGAGCCCTAGCTGTTTTGGATCGTCTCTGCGTTTACGGCGACCTCTGTTTTCGCCACGCTCACTGTCGTAGGTAACGACTAAGGTATCTTTATCAAACATAACCGATTGGAAACGAGAGTATGGGCATGCAACGGTACACATTTTTTCTCGTAGAAAGCCCGCATTTCCATATGTGCATAGTGCAAATAGAAATACCCAGAAGCAAGTCAGGCCAGTCCACTCAAGCGTAAACATGTCGAGATATAGCGCTTTTGCGGGAATAAAATAGGCCATAAATGACGTGGCGGTAAACACGGAAATTATCAACCAAATAGCGTGTTTTGCCGTTTTCTTAGCGATTTTTTTGCTATTCCAGTCTGATTTGTCCAACTTTATTCTTTGATTGCGAGTCCCCTCCACTCGGTGCTCAACCCAAGTAAACATCAGCATCCAAATCGTTTGTGGACAAGTATAGCCACACCAAACTCGACCCAACCAAGTTGTGACAAAGAATAAGGCAAAAGCACCCGCCATAAAAATCCAAGCAAGAATCATAAAGTCTTGTGGGAGAAAGGTAGCACCAAAGATCCTAAATTGCTGCGTACCAAAATCAAGTAGAATGGCCTGCTGTCCGTTGTAAGGGATCCAAGGAATAAGAACGAAAGTTAACATTAAAAACCAACCAAGATTTCTCCTTATTTTTTGGAAAAATCCTTTTTGCTCTCTGACGTAAATAGGCCCTTCTTGTTTATAGGGCTTAATGATCATGTCTTCTTCTTTGATATCAAACTTCATGTTATTTGCTACATTGGTAATACACAAGCTTGATACTGCAACTTTCAGACCAATCTGAAAGTTTATAAAACCCTGATTTTTATAGATTTAATTTTTATTAAATTTTCCACATCGCGAAATATCACGAATAGACGCGAAATGTCACGAAAGTTTGGTAATTTTTAGTTTTTTCATTTTCGACCTCAGAGTACTTTCGGGTAACCCTAGCTTATCCGCCGCACCGTTTTTGCCAGCGATCTTCCAGTTACTTATTTCTAGCACTCTTAAGATGTGCTCGGCTTCTGCTTGCGCCAAAGTCAGCTCACCGTCTTCAGGTTTATGGTGTTCAGTAGCGTTAAGTGCTTGAGATAAATCAAGTAAACGACCTTTAGATAATATCGCCTCGCGCTCCAGCACGTTTTGGAGTTCTCGAATATTCCCCGGCCAATCATAACGCTGCAGCGCTTGAATAGCCTTTTTGGAGATCCCGCGTAGTTGCTTACCCAGCTTTTTGTTAAGCTGCACGATGAGGTTGTTGGCCAATACCGGTATATCCTCTATACGCTCTCGTAGGGCAGGCACTCGAATAGGAAAAACATTTAAACGATAATATAGATCCATTCTAAACTCTCCCTCTTCGACCATTTTCCATAAATCTCTGTTGGTCGCCGCGACTATCCGTATATCTACTTGAATCGGCTTACTTCCGCCTACACGCTCAAACTCTCGTTCTTGTAATACACGTAATAACTTGCTTTGTGCCTCTAGCGGTAACTCGCCAATTTCATCCAAAAATATAGTCCCTTTATCCGCCAGTTCAAAACGCCCTTTACGCCTCTCATTCGCTCCAGTAAATGCACCCTTTTCATGCCCAAACAACTCAGACTCAATCAAGGTTGGTGAAAAAGCAGCACAATTTACTTTAACGAAAGGTTGTGCTGAGCGCTCACTAAGACGGTGCAGATTTCTGGCAACAAGCTCTTTACCCGTGCCATTTTCCCCTAAAACCAATACCGTACTGTCGGTCTGACTAACCAGTTCAAGCTGCGCCAACATGGCCTGAAATATTGCACTACTACCTACCAAACCCGAGTCTTGCCAATTTTCATTTAATGTTTCTAGCAAGTAGGCATTTTCATCTTTAAGCTGCTCAGTAAGTACTTGAACTTTATTCAGTGCCTCACGAAGCGCGTTTTCAGTTTTGTGCTGCTGTGATACATCGCGAAATATCGCGACCGCTCCGATAATTTGCTGCTCTTTGAAAATTGGTGTTGAGGTATACTCTACAGGGAAACAACTCCCATCTTTACGCCAGAATACCTCATTGGTTACCTGCCGTGTTTTACCGTCAAACATGGTTTTGTAGATGTTACATTCATCAGCTGGATACTCACTTCCATCTGCATGACTGTGATGATGGTACTGATGTATTTTTTTCCCCAAAAGCTCATCACTTTGCCACCCAGTCATACGCTCCGCAGCCGGGTTTACAAAGACAGCGTTACCAGAAAGGTCAAAACCATAGATCCCCTCTCCAACCGCATTCAGTAATAATTTAGGGTCCGCCAAAAAATGTTTGATAATAGACATAGTAATCCTCGCGATATTTCGCGACCATTATATAACTACAACCTTTTACTGTCAGCCATGAGTTTTGCTTAATAATCGTAACCGTCACAACAAGCATGCATTTTTTGCTCATGAAAGTGTAAAATGAGATAAAGCTTTCAAATTGAGTAACTGCGTGGACAAATCAACTTATATTCCCAGCGCGTTTCTAGACGACATAAAAACCTACTTACCAGACCACCTTAGCATCGAAGACTTTATAGATACGTGCCAGTCTCCTTTACGCCGAGCAGTCAGAGTCAACACCCTAAAAATGTCTGTCACTGAATTCTTAGCCTACTGCGAAAAAAGTGATTGGCAGGCAGAGCCGATCCCTTGGTGTGAGGAAGGGTTTTGGATATCAAGAAGTGAACAAGAAGAAGCTAATCTTGCTATCGGCAACACAGATATCCATTTAAGTGGCTGCATCTATGTCCAAGAAGCTAGTTCCATGTTGCCGCCCACGGCACTGAAATCGACTATCTGCAGTGATGATATTAATTTGGATATGGCGTCAGCACCGGGTTCGAAAACTTCGCAACTCGCAGCTTACATGGATGGCCGCGGCGTACTAATCGCTAATGAGCTATCTTCATCTCGACTCAAAGCGCTTGCGGCAAATATGAAACGTATGGGTATACGAAATGTTGCGTTGTCTCACTTTGACGGCTGTATCTTTGGCGACTATATGCATGAATGTTTTGATAACATCTTGCTTGATGCACCATGTTCTGGAGAAGGCACTGTTAGAAAGGACCCAAATGCCCTTAAAAATTGGTCGATTGAGTCTAATATTGAAATTGCACAAGTGCAGAAGCAACTGATAGATAGCGCATTTCAAGCCTTAAAGCCAGGTGGTACCTTAGTGTATTCAACTTGCACATTAACACCATTGGAAAATCAGCAAGTATGCCAACACCTTATTGATAATTACCCCCAAGCAGTAGCAGTCGAAAACCTATCGACTTTATTTGAGGGTGCTGAAAAAGCAACAACGTCCGAAGGATACTTGCATGTGTGGCCTCAGCTATATGATAGCGAGGGGTTTTTCATTGCTCGATTTAAGAAGTTAAGCACGGTTGAAGTTAAGAACCCAAAACAGAAAAAAGGCGCTTTCCCTTTTGAAGAACTAGACAAGAAAACCACTCAACTATTGTTATCCGTACTAAAGAAACAGTTTGGTATTGCCCAACTTGACGGTAAGTTGATGCAGCGCGATAAAGAGGTGTGGCTATTTCCTGACAACTTTGAAGCAATCCAAGATAAGATCAAATATTCTCGCATAGGGATTTTAATCGGTACTACCCATAAAAACGGGGTAAGATTAGAGCATGAGTTTGCCACTACTTTCGGTCACTTAGCGTCTAAAAACACTTTAGCACTAACAAAAGAGCAAGCAAAAGATTACTTTAATGGCAAGGATATACGCCTAGATGAAGTTACCAAACTAACGGGAGAGGTGATCCTCACGCTATGTGGCAGTGCCGTCGGGTTAGGAAAATGGCAAAAGAATAAAGTTAAAAACAGTTTGCCTCGGGATTTAATTAAAGACGGCCTGTTGATAACTTGGGTATAACCTGAATATACCCTTTTGATATTTTTAAGACCAATTATGAATATAAAGAACAACTCTTTGTTTTATATAAACTTAATAAATCATTCATTTATTTGTAAAAAGAATGAAAGGTTAACTAAACTTAACAGTACTTTCTACTTCTCCCTACAGTCTTAGAAGGTGTTTTTAGTTAGCGCACGGCTCAATCTTGAGCCTTTCCCTAGGCCCAGAACTTAGCAGGTAAGTTTCTGGGCGTTTTTTTATCAGTTAACCAGAGGCTAGTTAGGTCAACATTTCGAGTTCTGTGATGATCTGCATCGCGGCTTCATTACTGTCACCGCACACATCTTCCATGGCCTTAAATTGCAAACACACCAGTGGACGCTCTGGCTGGTTAAACAGTTTACACAGATTATTTTCATCTAGTTGAATACACCGCTCCCCCGCAGGTTTACCATTTGGCATACCCGGAATGGGTGTTGAAATACTTGGTGCTATACAACAAGCGCCACAACCAAGCCTACAATCCATTCTGTTTCTCGCAATTTTGACAATCAGTGGTGCATTTTATCGAAAAATCGACTACACGTAAAAGCATCAATCGCTTTTAAGAATGTAACGATAAATTTAGGTACGCAAAGCTTTGTTACATATTCAGTCTGGATTTAAACACCTCGACATAACTATTCGCGTATTCTTAAGCTTATCGATGATCTAGAGCCGTTAATCTGGGTCATTAAAAATCATTCAACAGGAAGGATTTTAACGTGGCTAGTAAAAAACAAATAATTCTACCAATTGCCGTTCTTGCGGTGGGAATTGCAGCGGCTGTTGCCATGTCTGCAATGAAACAACCTCCAGAAGAGAAGAAAGAAGAAATAGTACATCCTCTCGTACAAGTTCAACCTATTCATATTGACCAAGTTAAGCTTAACGTATCGTCATACGGTATCGTGATGCCAAAATATAGTACTGAGCTTGTTGCTCAAGTAAGTGGTCAAGTCATTTCATTGTCTGACAAGTTTGTCAAAGGTGGCTTTGTCAAAAAAGGAGACGTGCTTGCTCGCATCGACCCAAATGACTATGAAGCGTCGCTGATTGAAGCTGAAGCGGCTTTAGCACAAGCCAGCTCAGCGCTAGAAATAGAACAAGCTCAGGTGCAAGTAGCAAAAGCAGAATGGCAAAGGATTAAAGCAAACGCTAACGAAAAAATACCTTCCGAGCTCTATTTAAGAAAACCTCAGCTCGCTGAAAAGTTAGCAAGCTTTAAAGCTGCCCAGGCTGCAGTGAAAAGAGCGAACCGAAATTTGGAGCGTACTTACATCAAAGCGCCTTACGATGCGATTATAGAGTCTCGTACCGTAAGCCTTGGTAGTGTAGTCAATCCTGGCAATGGCTTTGGTAAACTCAATGCGACATCTGTTGCAGAGGTACGCCTCCCTGTTGCCGATAATGAATTGAAATATTTACCGCAACAAGGTGTTGGTACCGATGTCGTGATCACCGCTGAAGTCGCTGGTCAACCGATGAGTTGGAAAGGCGAAATCGTCCGCAGTGAAGGCGTTATAGATAACAAAAGCCGCATGACCTACCTTGTTGCACAAGTCGAACAGCCTTATCAAAACAGTGCAAAACCATTGCGTTTTGGCGCTTATATCAACGCCGATATTCAGGGTTTATTAGTGCAAAATGCCACTATGCTTCCTCATCACTTAGTAAAAGAAGGTCGTGTTGCAACATTGGATGACGATAATAAGCTGAGCTACAAAAAGGTCAATATTATTAGAGAATACAATGGTATGGTCGTCGTTGATAGCGGCGTTGAGTCAGGCCAACAGATTATTACTTCGGCATTGGACTATCCTTCTGAAGGGATGCAACTTCGTACAGACGATGCTCCTTCGCAAAGCGCTAACACACAACTGGCGCTCAAAGAGGAGTAAGGCTCATGCATAGTAAAAGCACAGAAAAAGGCTTAATTGCTTGGTTTGCGCGTAACCCAGTTGCAGCAAACTTATTGATGATATTTATTATTGTAGGTGGCTTGCTTACTGCGTTTTCGATCCGCAAACAAATGTTTCCGCAATACGATAGTAACTGGATAAGTGTTCAAGCCGTGTATCCGGGTGCGGCACCTCAAGAGGTCGAGGAAGGGATCACGATTAAGATCGAGGAATCCATGGAAGGTCTCGAAGGGATCAAACGCCTGATCACCTACTCTAATCGTGGTTATTCACAAACTTGGATTGAAGTAGATGAGCAGTACAACACCAAAGAAGTGCTCGACGAAGTCAAGATGCAGGTGGATTCCGTCTCAACTTTCCCATCTGGCATGGAGCGCCCTATCGTGCGTCACGACAAGGCAACCCAAGAAGTAATGTGGCTATCACTCAATGGCGACTTAAGTCCCCATGATCTTAAAGAACTGGGTAATCGCATTCATGAAGAAATGCTGTCGTTACCTGGCGTTAACCTTGTACGTTTTGATGGTGGTCTGAACTACGAAATCTCTATTGAGATAAGCCCTGATAAGATGCGCGAATACGGCCTAAGTTTTAGAGCGATTTCGGATTCAGTAAAGAGCTTCTCAGCGAACATGTCTGCAGGTCAAATTCGCTCCGAAAATGGCTATATTTCAATGCGAGTTGAAAACCAAGCCTATCGCGGTGACGAGTTTAGAAAGCTCCCCTTATTAACACTACCAGACGGCGCACAGGTTAGCTTAGGCGACGTCGCCACCATCAACGATGGCTTTGAAGAAGGACTTCAATACTCTAAATACAATGGTAAGAACTCACTGGTGTATGAAGTTAGCGCATCAAAAGATCAAGACATCACCAAAGTTGCAGATATCATCAAGAACTATCTGGAGGCAAAGAAAGGCTCGCTACCACAAGGCGTAGAACTTGAACCTTTTATTGACTTGACCTATTACCTCAATGGCCGCCTCAACATGATGCTTGAAAATATGGCGTTAGGTGGCGTATTGGTTATGCTAATGCTTGCTCTATTTTTACGTGTGCGTTTAGCATTTTGGGTCATGATGGGGTTGCCAGTTAGCTTCTTAGGTGCATTTTTAATGATGCCAATGGGCTATTTAGACGTAACGATTAACTTAGCCTCACTGTTTGCCTTTATTTTGGTGTTGGGAATTGTCGTTGATGACGCGATAGTCGTCGGTGAATCCGCCCATGCAGAAATAGAAAAGCATGGTCATAGTCTCGATAATGTCGTTCGTGGCGTAAAACGTGTTGCTATCCCTGCCACTTTTGGTGTGCTGACTACCGTTGCCGCTTTCTTACCGCAAACATTAGCAACCGGACCAACGGCAGCATTTTCTAAAGCTATTGGTGGCGTAATAATTCTGTGCCTATTATTCTCTTTGGTTGAGTCTAAACTGGTTTTACCTGCGCATTTAGCGGCGATGAAAGACAAGCCAAGCAACCCTAAAAATCCGTTCCACCGCCTCAGAGAAAAAATGGATAGCGGCCTTCAATCTTTCATTGAAAACACCTACCGCCCATTCATTGTGCGCTGTATTCACTATCGTTATACCGTTATCGTTGGCTTTTTAACTATTTTAATTATCAGTGCCGGAATGTTTGCTGGTGGCTTAGTGAAGTTCGTTGCTAACCCAAAAATCCCACATGACTTTCCACGTATCTCGATTGATATGAACTTATCTTCGTCAGAAAACGCGACACTTGAGTCAATTCAAAAAATCGAGCAAATGGTACTGAGTGTCGACAAAGAAATTGAGACTGAGTACGGCAAAAAAATGATCCGTGATTACATGGTAAACATGAACGGCCGCACAAGCGCAAATATCATGGTGATCTTGGTTGAGCCAGATGCGCGTCCAATCGATACCTTTGCACTCAGCGCCCGCTGGCGTGATGCAATGCCTGCACTGCCAGGTGTTAAATCACTAAACATTCAAGATAGCATTATGAATGGTGGCCGTGATGACGGAGACATTAGCTTTAGATTAGAAGGTAAACACAAAGAAGAGCTTCGTGAAGTCGCACAGAAACTAAAGGACAAGCTAGCAACTATCGAAGGGGTCGGTGATATCAACGACTCTATGCAATCAGCAACCGATGAAGTACAACTTGAGCTGAAACCTTTGGCGTACAGCCTTGGGCTTACGTTGGCTGATGTCGCATCCCAAGTGAACTTCAGTTATTACGGCCTTGAAGCACAGCGTATTTTACGTGATGGAGAAGAGATCAAGGTAATGATCCGTTACCCTAAAGAACACCGTGATGCCATTAGTGATATTCAGGATGTGCGTATTCTAACACCTCAAGGTGCAGAAGTGCCGTTGGTAGAAGTGGCTGATGTGAAATTGGTAGACGGTGTTAACCGAATTCGCCGCGAAAACGCCAAACGCACGATTAATGTTTGGGCATCAGTTGATACAGAAACCGCACAACCATTTGAGATAGCAAAACAGGTTCGTGACGAATATCTTCCTAGTCTATTAAAGAACTACCCTGGCGTTCAAAGTGCAGTGGCGGGTCGCGTACAAGAAGAAATGGACAGTGTTGCTGAGCAAATTCGTGACTTCGCCCTATCATTAATGATTATCTTCGCACTACTGGCAATTCCACTGCGTTCTTATTCTCAGCCTGTCATCATTATGTCTGTGATCCCATTTGGTGTGGTCGGCGCCGTGTTTGGTCACATGGTGTTAGGTATGACCATGAGTAGCTTGTCTTTCTTCGGAATTATTGCCGTGGCTGGAGTTGTAGTAAACGACTCTTTGGTTATGGTGGATTTTGTCAACAAAGCCCGCGAACGAGGCATCGATTTAAAAGCCGCTGCCGTCGAGGCCGGATGTAAACGCTTTAGAGCAATCTTGCTCACATCATTGACTACTTTTATCGGGCTTGTACCGATCATAATGGAAACGAGCCTACAAGCTAAAATTGTCATTCCAATGGCTGTATCACTTGCGTTTGGTGTGTTGTTTGCCACGGTGATCACCCTAGTGCTTATCCCTTGTCAATATGTGGCACTTGAAGATGTTAAACGCGTTGGCCGCAAATGGTTTAAAGGTAAAGACTCGGCCGATAGCCAACAAGCGACACCAGAGCTACACTCCAATACTCACTAAGTAACAAATTACTAGCCCTCAAAAAAGCTCGGAAATTTCCGAGCTTTTTTATTTTTTATACCAAGTCGCTTAGGGCCTGTTGATCTTTCAAGTTTGTTTTTGCAGCAGTTTGATTGGTATTTATACAAGGCAGAGCCTGCGTAGCATAGTTATTCTATGTAAGTTAGGCGATAAAGACTTTGTGCTCCTGCAAAGTCACCTTACCCCACATCCTTGTGGGGCAACACAGTAGAAATGCCAATCAAGCGCTGTCCTTTGGGTTCCCCTGAGTGCGCTTTGTTCATTGTTGCTCAACTTTTGCTTAGATTACTAGGCGGCAAGTCGAGCGTCGCGATCAAAACACACTCAGGAGAACAAAAATAAAAGAGCA
>NZ_PNDS01000032.1 GCF_005886535.1 Pseudoalteromonas sp. S2755 | reverse complement strand
AGGTATATTTGCAAGGCAAAAATTTTGCTATTTAGTTGTTCTAAATGAGAAATTTTTAACGAAGCTAATATGGTATTTCACCCTTCAAATTGGTTGGAGAATTAACGCAATTGGTATTACTACTAAGATTAATTAGTATGAATTGATGAGGCGTTCGCGCCGCTTGCTACTTTCAATAATAAAACGACATAAGGATTGCATTATGTCCAAACAGTTTTTCCGAAACCTCACCATCTTCCAGCGACTCGCGTTACTGATCATAGTGGTTATTATCGGCGTTATCCTTCAAAGCGCAGTGAGCTTATCGCAGCAATATGATGCACTCGAAAAGCAGCAATATCATAAAACCCAAAATCTTGTTGAAAATGCCTATAGTTTAGTGGCTTACTTCCATCAACAATATGTATCTGGGGAACTCCCAGAAGCGCAAGCTCAATCCGCAGCCCTTAATGCCGTTGCGGCTTTACGATACGAAGGAAATAATTACTTTTGGATCAACGACTATCACCCAAAAATGGTGATGCACCCATTTAAAAGCGAGCTCAACGGCAAAGATCTCAGCCAATCAAGAGATCCCAACGGCAAGCGCTTATTCGTTGAAATGGTACAAGTGGCAGAAAAAAGTGGAGCAGGATTTGTTCCTTACCTTTGGCCAAAGCCAGGCAAAGATGCTCCTGTCGAGAAAATATCTTATGTCAAAGCGTTTACACCTTGGGGTTGGATCATTGGCTCCGGTGTGTACCTCGACACGATAGAAGCTGAGTTTGCCTATATTCGAAATTTGCTATTAATTGAGATGGCTGTACTCATCGTGCTGTTATTCCCGTTTAGCGCACTCATTAGCAAGAGTATTATCGGCCCTATCACACAAGCCAAAGACATGATGAAAGATATCGCACAGGGCGAGGGTGATTTGACTCGACAACTCGACGAAAGTGGTAAAGATGAAGTAACCGCGCTTGCCAAGTACTTTAACTTATATACTGAAAAGATGCGTCATTCCATCGCGACAGTGGCCCATAACGCCAAAGAAGTGGAAACACTGGCCAATCAGGTAAAAGCGGCTGGTGAAGAGAACCTGGCATTTATTGAGTCACAAAATGACAATAGTCGCCAAGTGGCTACTGCTGCTGAACAAATGACCATGCAAGTTCGTGAGATCAGTAGCAATGCAGATACTGCCGAGCATTCCGCCGCAGACGCACGTAATTACAGTGAAAAAGGCAAACAAACAATTTCTCAAACCATCGCCGCCATTAAAAAGCTGTCGGAGCAAATTCAATCTGTGAGCGTGACAACAACGAGTCTTGCACAAGAGAGTCAACATATAGGATCTGTACTCGATGTTATTCGAGGTATTGCCGAACAAACTAATTTACTTGCGTTAAACGCGGCGATAGAAGCGGCTCGAGCAGGTGAACAAGGGCGCGGCTTCGCTGTTGTTGCCGATGAAGTACGCACCCTTGCAAGTCGTACGGGACAAAGCACAGATGAAATCCACAACATGATCGAGCGACTGCAAAAAGAAGCGCAGCAAGCCGTAGCTGCGGTTAAAATTAGCCAGCAAATCTCGGAGCAAACAGTGGAACAGGTCCAACATGCAGATAGCGCATTGACAGAGATTGAGCGCCTAATTGACGCTATCTCGGATATGAGTACCCACATCGCCAAAGCCACTGATGAGCAGAGTCTTGCAGCACAAGAAGTGAACGAGCGAATAGCTCAACTTTCTGACTCCACCCACCACTCTTTGGATACCACACAATCACTCAACAATACCAGTGAGCAACTCACACAGGCAAGTCACGAATTGAGTGACATAGTTAACCGCTTTAAAGTATGATATCCACCTTGCAGAGCACCAGTCAGTGCTCTGCTTCTTACCCAATAGATGATTGATATTCCTTATCTTGTCGATAAAAATAATCCGTGAGCATCTACGCTATTTTACCGCTATATTGCCAATTTATTTGCTGAGCAAAAATAGCCCGTGAAAATCTGTTTTATTATGTACCCTTGGGAGCGTGTAGAAGCTGAAAACGACAGCACGCTAAGACTTATCCACGAGGCCGTATCGCGCGGTCACGTCGTTGCCATCACCACCGTAAACAACCTCACTATTCGCGAAAGCGTCGCCAGTGCCTTCTGTGATGTCTTTGTTGCGGGCCAAAAAGTACCTGACAACTTAGTGAGCTTTTACAACAAAGCTGAGTTTAAAAAAGTACAGCTTCCTTTGGCAGGTTTTGACGCGATATTTATGCGCGCCAATCCGCCGCTTGATACCTTGGCGATGAACTTTTTAGACTCTGTTCGTGATGACACCTTCATCATCAACGATATTGATGGCCTGCGCATTGCTAATAACAAGCTATACACGGCATCTTTCCAAGGCATCGCGAGAGAGTTTATTCCAAATACGCATGTATCTAAAAACAAAGAGTATTTAGAGCGTATATTCTCTGAATCAGAGCAAGAGAAAATGATCTTAAAGCCGCTTGATGGCTTTGGTGGTCGCGGTGTTATCGTCGTTGAAAAACGCGCGAAGCAAAGCTTTAGTTCACTCCTTGAGTTTTATATTGGTGGCGACGAGGCCGGTAAAGGCAGCAACTATGTCATTTTACAAGACTATGTTGAAGGTGCCGACGAAGGTGATGTTCGTATCCTAATGCTTAACGGCGAACCGATTGGCGCCATGAAACGAGTGCCTGCAGCAAATGAAGTACGTGCTAACGTGCATGCTGGCGGCAAAGTGGTAAAACACAAACTCACCAACCAAGAAAAAGCATTATGTAAGCATATCGGTCCTAAGCTTGTGCGTGATGGTTTGTACTTTGTAGGCATTGACGTAATAGGCGGCAAGCTTATTGAAGTTAACGTACTCTCGCCTGGTGGGATAACCCGTATTAACCGGTTAAACCGCTGCAAGCTGCAAGTGCAAGTTATCGATTTTGTAGAGAGTGTGGTGCATGCCAAAGAGCTAGTAACGCATCGCAAAAACCAATTCCGTCAAGTAATAGAAGATGCTCATGCTATCTGAACAAGTCATCATTGCCGCGCTTGAAGCCGGTAAACCCATCAGTGGACAATTTGCTGAAGGCGCTTTTCACCTCGAAGTGAGAGAATACGTACCTTATGTCGCTACCGCTGTACACGCAGGCCACCGTACCCGTGCTAGCCTAAAAGGCTTGTTCGCCATTAGCGATGCTGAGCGCTTACAAGAGGAAGATCCGTTTACCGATGGCATGATTGAATCATTACCCATCACGCTTATCGCGCGTGACTCACGTTACGAATACGATCTTAACCGTACGCCAGAGCTTGCAATATACAAAGAAGCATGGGGTAAGCAAGTGTGGAACCAAGCGCTACCAAATGCAGACATAGATATTAGCTTGTCAAAGCATGCAGCCTATTACCGTGTGCTCAGTGCACTATTAACCACGCTTGAGCGCAAGTTTGGTGCCTGCTTGCTATTTGATGTGCACAGCTATAACTATCAAATTCGCAGCTACCCCTATGCACCAACCTTTAATATTGGCACTGCACAACTTGATACCTTGCGTTTTCGTGCCGTATTAGATGAGCTGAAAAAGCAGCTAGGACTGAAAAAACTGGCAGGCCAGCTGGTGGATTGTGCTGAAAATACCGTCTTTCAGGGCCATGGTTATCAAGCGCAATATATTACCAGCCACTTTGATAACACCTTAGTGGTGCCACTGGAAGTGAAAAAAGTCTTTATGGACGAAAACAGTGGCGAATTATTCCCTGTGGTGTTTGAAAAACTACAGCGCAACATGCATGTAGCTTTGAGTAAAACGGCAAAAACATTTGCTAAAAATCATTGCTATAAGCCACTTCGCAAAGCAAAATCAGCGTCGCAGCTTGACCCTGCACTGATTAATGTAGACTCTGCACTGTACCGCATAGCCAAAAACCTTGAAACGCTGCATTACGTTAACCCAAGTAATATCGCGCAAGAGAAACGTCGCTTTTTCTCGAAACGTCATTACCAGCCTGCGTTTAAATATCGTCCGCTGAAAATTGACCCGTACGAGTTTAAAGAGCAACTCTATCGCTTGCCCGTTGGAAAAATCCAAGATCCGATCGTAAAAGACTTGTACCGTAAAGTGATCGACAGCTACGCCACTAAAATCGAACTAATCACCCAAATTGGTCGCGAAGCCTTTTTGTATAACTCGCTACGCTATTATGGTGAGCCTGATTACAACGATATTAATAATGCGACCTTCTTGCTGCACGCGCGCGAAACCGAAACCTTGCCAAAAAAAGACATTACAGCCGAGCAAGCCTTGGTACGTTTTAATCAAGCGATTGAGACCATGGGCTTACCTTGTAAGGTCGCTATATCAAGCAAGCTTGTTGCCAAAGCAATGGTCGACAATGGTAAGCGTCTTCTGCTTGTAAATAGCAGTGCAATGTTGTCTGAGCTTGATATCAATGCCTTGATAGAGCATGAAATAGGTGTGCACTTGCTCACGACCTTAAATGCTGATGCCCAGCAACTAAAAGTGCTGCACTTAGGTCTACCCGGTAATACCTATACTCAAGAGGGTCTTGCCATCTATCGTGAGTATCAATCTGGGCAAATAAATTTGACACGATTGAAAGTACTAGCGCTCAGGGTGATTGCGGTCAACATGCTGCTTAAAGGCGACAAATTCTATCAAGTGTATGAATTTTTGGCTGACTCAGGTGTATTAAACGTCAATGAAGCCTTTGCGCTGACCACGCGTATCTTCCGTGGTGGCGGGTTTACTAAAGATCACCTCTACTTAAAAGGCTTTAAAGACATAGTACAGCTTGCCAATACCCGCAGCTTAGATAACTTATATCTCGGTAAAACGGGCATTGCGCACTTAGATGCGCTGGATGCGTTAGTAGAGCAAGGTATATTCACAAGGCCTAAATATCTGCCGGATACGAGCCGAGATCCAAAGCCAGATGCTATCCTAAGTTATTTAATTTCATCAATTAAATAGGCCAAATTCGCCACTGTGGTTATACTAGTGCCATCTAGTATCTACCCAGTGGCTTCGTTTTGAAACAGCAGGAAATAGATTTACTCGCTTTTGAGCTGGCAAACCTTCGTCTCAAAGCAGATCTTACACTCGCGCCAAAGTACAGTTATTTTTCAGATAAACCCTATCCGCTTGGTCGTTGCTTAGAAATTCGCGATGAAATGTTTAAACTCGTCACCACGGAGCTTAAACAAAATTCAGAACGTTTATCTGTGCTCAGAAATTATATGCTTAGAGAGAATGCCGAGCTGAAAAAAGTATGGGGCTCGCTACGCGATGAGTACTTTCAAAATGCGATGTTTGTGGGAGATTGGTATATAGATACCGCAAACGATACGGTGAATGCAAACAAACCCAGAGTTGAAATTAAACCCATCGCACAGTCAGGCTTTTCAGCCATCACCAGTTTCGAGCAGTTTGTGAAGATTGCTCGCGCTTACTGGCAAGTGGATGTGTTTAAAAACACAGCCTTTCCAGCCATCGCACCTTATTTACCGTTAATTTGTGTCAACGCAAAAGGCGCTACTTGGCTAGCCGCGGCTAATGACGATATGATCAAAGTCGCTACCAACAGTGAGTTTAGGTTATCTGAGCAAATCCTCTCCCAGCTACCAGAGCCAGACACTAACATCGTATCACGCTGGAGGCAGACCCTAACCGACATCGATTCTTTAGATGACATCTTATTGCAAACAGGAAAGCCCGAAGGGTTTTGCCAGCTATACAGAACGGCTGCAAAAGCAGAAGATTTAACATTTAGAGATCGAGTCGTACGCGCCTACATGAGCTTGCCCAAAGGCGCGTAGCATAGTGAATTAGAAGGTAATGGGATAAGTCGGTTTTTCGTCAGTAATTTCCCATTTATCTTCTGTCGGTCTATCTACTCGACATTGATTTTGCTGTTGGAAGCAGCGGTCCTCACAGTTTTGCACTTGCATCGGATCAGAGTAATCTTTGCGGCAACTATGCGAGCACGAACGTGAATCACCTTCGCAATCGACCGGCACATTGCTAACTCTAGATGTAAAATGTCCACTACAGCCGCTAACAAACATAGCGACGAACACAGTTGCTACCCATAATTTTGTTGTCATTGTTCTTCTCTCAAAAACACCGGTTCTTGGGCCTTTTGCGTTGCTTCTTCGCTAAAGCGGTACCCTGCAATATCAAACGCATTCAAGCTTTCCAAATCCGATACTTGGTTCTCAATGATATACCTTGCCATCATGCCACGCGCTTTTTTCGCATAAAAACTGATGACTTTGTATTGACCATTTTTACAATCTTTAAAGATAGGTGTGATAATCTCGCCTTTTAACGCTTTCTTATCTACCGCTTTAAAGTACTCGTTTGAAGCTAAGTTCACCAAGTATTGTGTTTGTGCCCCTTCCATGACCTTATTCAGTTTTTCGGCGATAATCGTGCCCCAAAACTCATATAGGTTTTTGCCACGCGGGTTACTTAACTTTGTACCCATTTCTAAACGATAGGCCTGCATTAAGTCAAGTGGTTTTAGGATGCCATACAGCCCAGATAAGATACGCAAATGATTTTGCGCATAATTTAAATCAGCCTCAGTTAGGCTTTGCGCTTCTAAACCGACATACACATCGCCATTAAAAGCAAAAATAGCTTGTTTAGCATTGTCTTGTGTAAAGGGCTCTGACCACTCGGCAAACCTTGCCGCATTTAAGCCAGCGAGCTTGTCGCTTATCTTCATTAAGCTACCGATCTGCTGTGGCGATAACTCGCGACAAACTTGAATAAGTGACTCGCTATGCTCCAGCAACTCTGGCTGAGTATGCGTCTTGATTGGTGCGGGTGTTTCATAGTCTAGGTTTTTCGCAGGAGAGATAACTGTGATCATGGTTTGCCTATTGACTTAGCTAGTAATTAATGTCAATTTCAACACTATCCCCAAGTAACTTCAAGTGTTTGTCCGCTTTCACTTGGGTTTAAGCAATTCGCTGTTAAAGTACAGCTTCGCTTTACAACTCGACCTTATAACAACAACCTTAAATAGCGAGTGTGATATGTCGCCCGATACGGACATATGACCTATTCAGCCATTTAATGGTGTTGCAACATAAGGCGTCTAATATCACTTCGCTGTTATCAATATTGGAATGAGGAACACATGACTTCAGCATTAGATAGGCTAAAACAACACTCATCAATCGTCGCTGACACCGGTGACATTGAAGCCATCCGCAAGCTACAGCCTGAGGATGCAACAACTAACCCTTCTCTTTTACTTAAAGCGGCAGAGACGCCTGCTTATCAGCCTTATCTAACAGAAGCTTGGGATTATGCCAAAGCCAATGAAAGTGACGCTGACAAGCAATTAGCGCTTGCTTGTGACTATTTTGCCGTTGTGATTGGTAAGGAAATCGCAAACTCTGTGCCGGGATATATCTCAACCGAAGTAGACGCACGTTTATCTTTTGATACCGAAGCGACTATCGCAAAAGCAAAAACGCTATTAAATTTATATGAAGCGCAAGGCGTAAGCAAAGACAAAATCTTAATTAAGATTGCATCGACTTGGGAAGGTATTAAAGCCGCTGAAACACTGGAAAAAGAAGGTATTAAGTGTAACCTAACGCTGCTATTTAGCGAAGCGCAAGCGCGTGCATGTGCCGATGCAAACGTATTTTTAATTTCGCCATTTGTTGGTCGTATTCTAGATTGGCACGTTGCTAATGGCTTAGAAAAACCAACTGACCCACTACAAGACCCGGGTGTGCAATCTGTTCGTAGTATTTTTGAATTCTATAAGCAGCACGGTTATAAAACCGTTGTAATGGGCGCTAGCTTCAGAAACACAGGCGAAATCCTAGCCCTAACGGGTTGTGATAAGCTCACGATTAGCCCTTCTCTATTAGAAGAGCTTGCTGCAATGCCTGCAAACGAAGATTACTTACTTGAAGCTGACTTTGAGCCTAAAGCAAAACCTGCAGCGCTTAGCGAAAGTGAGTTCCGCTGGTTACATAACCAAGATGCAATGGCCACAGAAAAACTCGCTGAGGGTATCCGCTCATTTGCCGATGCGCAAGAAACACTAGTTGCACGCTTTAAAGCATTATAAGTGCCTTAAACATTCGAATTCAAAGCGCCGCATATTGCGGCGTTTTTGTTATCGTTCTCAATACAAACCTTTTTGAACACTTCCTAGATATCGCCCAAGTTGACCTTCATCAAACTGTCACTTGCTTTTAACCCAAAAGACACAATTGTGTTTTATTTTTATCCCGTCTGTGGTATATCAATATCACTTGAAGTGAAAATTGATGCCGCTACTTTCTGGTTTTGGTACAAAAAGCAAGCAACGCGGGGTTGTTTGTAGCGTACTTTAGCTATCAGACTTTTATCGGTTCCTCATGTAGAGGTTTGCCAAATAGTATGAAGAAATCAACGGTGTCATTGCAGTTGTAGTGCTAACAACAGCCAAAGCAAATGTCACTTTAGGTTGTTTTTATCAATAGGAGATTTTCATGGATACCCTAGACGAGTTATTAGAATTATTAGAAAGTCCGGATACTAGGAAAAAAACTTCATCTAAGGGCAAAAAGAGAAAATGGCGTGAAATTGAAGCGCTTAAAGATAAACAGCGGCTACGCAAAGAACTACAGGAATTAGATATTTTCGCAGACAATGTTGATTTAGACGAATTTGATTTAAGTTAAAAAGAGCGCCTTTTACGGCGCTCTTTTTGGTTTTTATCTGCTATAGCTCGGCCAATCGCCAATCGATTGGCTGCTTACCCATTTGTGTGAGCAACTGATTGGTTTTACTGAAATGGCCACTTCCAAAGAAACCGCGATGTGCAGAGAGCGGCGAAGGATGTGGTGCGTGTAAAACATGGTGACGGTTTGTGTCTATACTCTTACCCTTTTTCTGGGCGTGTGATCCCCAAAGCAAGAAAATAACACCTTCGCTGTGCGCATTCAGCTTTTCAATCACTACATCTGTAAAGCGCTCCCAGCCCAAATGCTTATGTGAATGGGCTTGGCCTTGCTCTACTGTCAACACCGTATTTAACAACAGCACGCCCTGCTTAGCCCAATCAATTAGGTAGCCGTGATTGGGTATGCGAAAACCATCAATATCCTGCACTAACTCTTTATACATATTATTTAATGACGGCGGCGGCTTAATCCCCGGCAACACAGAGAAACATAGACCATGAGCTTGATTGGGGCCGTGATAGGGATCTTGCCCTAAAATCACCACTTTAACTTGATCAAAAGGCGTGACTTTGAACGCGTCAAATACCTGTTCATGGGGCGGAAACACATTTATACCTTGAGCGCGACGCTCTGCCACGTAATCCATGGTTTGCTTAAAGTAATCTTGTTGTTTTTCCTGACCTAACACGTCACTCCACGTTGTCATGCTTCACCTTTTTTCATCATATTATAATGGCTTCGAGAAGCGTCGAGTTTACCACATAAATCCGATATTCCCTCGAGCATACGATAGCTATAGCGATGGAGCAGATCGGCATCTACCGAAATAGTTTGTTGATACTTTACCGCCGGGATCGACGGCCATTGCTGCCATGCAATTGCTTTAACTTCTTGTTTGGTCTTTTCTTCAGGGATCACAATCACTTGTGGTGATTTCAACAGAACATTCTCAATGCTAATTTGCGGATAGTCCGTGGTGGCGTCGGCAAAAATATTTTTCACATTACACACAGTAAATACTTGCTGTAACCAACTTTCGCCTCCCACGGTCATCAGCGGTGATGGCCACAATTGATAAAATACAGCTAAGCTAGTGCTTTGTTTATACTGGTCTTTTAGCTCATTTAAACGTTTAGCAAATAAATCAGCCTGTTGCTGTGCTTGAGCTCCAAGGCCAGTAATTTTACCTAGGCGTAGCAACTCCTCGGGTAGTTTATCTAGATATTTCGCTTCACTGTAAATCACGTCAACACCAAAGCTTTCGAGCTTTTCAAGCATAGGAACGTGACTTGCATTTTTCCATGCGATTATCAGATCAGGCTTAAGTGCCAAAATTTTCTCAACCGAAATGCCTTGATAGTCGCCAACTTGAGGCAGTTGCTTGGCTGATTCTGGATAATCGGCATAGGCGACCGTGCCTACAATCCGCTCCCCAGCTCCTATTGCATACAAATTTTCGACAATATGAGGCGCAAGCGCGATGATCCGCTCTGCGGGCTTAGCACTAACGCTAAAGGCAAAGCCTAGTACAATAAATAAGGCGAATTTTAGCATCAGTAGTCAAACCCTTTTTGCGCCTTAATGCCGGCCTCAAACGCATGCTTCACATTACGCACTTCACTCACGGTATCTGCAAGCTCGGTCAGGCGTCGATGTGCACCGCGCCCAGTTACAATCACTGACTGCATGGTAGGACGGTTTTCTAGCGCCGTTATGACTTCGTCCAAATCTAAATAGTCATAGCTCAACATATAGGTAATTTCGTCAAGCAATACCAAATCGATGCTTTCATCTTGTAGCCATACTTTTGCTTGCTGCCATGTCGCCTGTGCAGCGGCAGTATCGGTTTCACGGTTTTGCGTTTCCCATGTGAAGCCCGTTTTCATGACCGCAAATGGCACACCGACTTTTTCGAGCAAATTGCGTTCACCACAATCCCAGGTTCCTTTAATAAACTGCACAACTGCTGCGTTCATACCATGACCGACACAACGCGCAACGGTGCCAAAACCAGATGTTGACTTACCTTTACCGTTACCTGTGATCACTTGCAAAATGCCCTGCTCTTGCTGCGCTGCGGCAATTTTTTCATCGACTTGTTGTTTTACTTTTTGCTGTCGTTGCTGATGCTTATCTTGTTGTTCGCTCATGTTATTCCTCAATTATTTTCATCAATTTTTGCCAATCTAAATGTGCTTCACAGCTATCGGCAAGACGCGTAATTTGCTGCTCTCTGTGCTTCGCTAAATCAATCGCGGCAGTGCCCGCTTGCTTACTACCGGCCCAAGACAAGATAGCCTGTGTGGCGGCGACCGTATCAAATAAACCATGTAAATAGGTGGCTGCAATTTGATTATCTCGGGAGATAAAACCGTCCTGCACATTTTTATTTGGATGTGTGTTAAATCGCAAGAATGGCACCTCTAGCGCCGCTCCAGAAGAAACCCCTGCATGGATCTCATAACCACAAATTTCAGCACTTTGCTCATCCAATTGACAAATGCCAGATACTTGCGTCAGTACTTTTTGTTCTGAGAGTGTGGTCTCAAAGTCAGCCAGACCAAGCCCAGCAACTTCACCGAGTGTTGATTCCACCGCATTTGGATCTCTGATGAACTTACCTAACATTTGCAAACCGCCACACACACCTAGTACCTTACCACCGTACCTCAGGTGCCGTTTGATTTCTTCTGCCCAACCCTGTTTGCGCAAGAAGGTTAAATCGCTCAACACATTTTTGCTGCCAGGCAGAATGATTAAGTCACAAGGGCCGATAGATTCTTGATAGCGTACATAACGCAAATCCACTTCAGGATTTAAGCGCAAGGTGTCAAAGTCGGTGTGATTGCTAATATGAGGAAATAGTAAAACCCTGACGCTTAACGATCCCCGTTCACAGATATTGTCCACCGTCACCGCATCTTCTGCATCGAGCGCTAAGCCGTGCAAATAGGGCAATACCCCAAGTACAGGCTTACCCGTTTTTTGCTCGAGCCAGTCAAGTCCTGATTGCAATAACGCAATATCACCACGGAAGCGATTGATCACAAACCCTTTCACCAAGCTTTGTTCATAGTCGCTTAATAGTGCAAGTGTGCCAACCAAGTGTGCGAACACCCCGCCTTTGTCGATATCAGCGATAATGATCACGGGGCACGCGACTTCACAAGCAAACCCCATATTGGCTATGTCATTTTCACGCAGATTGATCTCAGCAGGGCTCCCCGCCCCTTCCACTATGCACAGCTCAAATTGTTCGCTGAGGCGTTGATGTGAGGAAAGTACGGCGTCCAGCGCTACCTTTTTGTAATCATGATAAGCGGCTGCTTCCATATTGCTAATGGCTTTGCCGTGAATGATCACTTGTGCGCCAGTATCGGAATTTGGCTTAAGTAAAATTGGATTAAAGTCTGTGGATAGCGGGACTTTTGCGGCTTCGGCTTGGAGTGCTTGTGCTCGACCAATTTCACCGCCGCACGGTGTGACGGCACTATTTAGTGCCATATTTTGCGGCTTAAAAGGTGCAACTGATAAGCCTCTTCGTTGCAGCGCCCGGCAAAGTCCCGCAACCAGTGTACTTTTACCGGCATCAGACGTGGTGCCCTGTACCATTAAGGTTTTCATACGTCTTGACCTTTTAAACATTGTGGCAAGCCTGCAATAACAAAATCGACTCTGTCGGCCACTTTAGCAATGTCTTGATGTAGCCAACCAGACTCATCAACAAACTCACGGCTTAGCCCGCCCAGCGGAATTATCCCATGCCCCACTTCATTACTCACCAAAATAACAGTGGCAGCACAGCTTTCTAGTGCCGCCAGCACATGTTCTTTTTTGTCTATGGTTGCGGCTTTGCCCATTTCGCATAAGCCAAAACTCAGCCATAAGGTCAAACAATCGATAAGTAACAGCGTATCTTCGCGTGCAGTAGCAATAAGCTTATCAATATGCCACGGCTCTTCCACTAGCTGCCAGCGGCTATCGCGCTGCATCTGGTGAGCAAACACTCGGCTTTTCATTTCTTCATCATGAGCTTTTGCAGTTGCAACATAGTAAAGTTCGTTCACTGCACCTTGCTCTAACAATAGTATAGCGCGCTGCTCTGCCAAGCGACTCTTGCCCGAGCGAGCACCGCCCAGTATTAACTGTATTTGTGCCATTAGAGATGACCCACAATAAAAAGCAAAATAACAAGCTCAGCAAGCTGTTGCGCAGCCCCTAAACAATCTCCGGTGTAACCACCAAGCTGAGCGTTAAACCATTTAATGCACGCAAGTCTTAGCACAAACAAGCAAGTACACAGCATCAACAAGTCGAACAGTGAAAGCGCAAGCCATGGCCAACAGAAAATTAAAATCGCAATGGTAGTGAGCGTAAGGCGGGTCGCCGCAGCACTCGATATATGTTTCGCTACCGGCTTAACTTTGCTCAGCTCATCAGCCTGTACATAGTTAAGCGCACCGATTAAAGACACCGCAAAGGCACGACTTAGGCTATGGGCTAAAATAAGTGCAGCGAGTGTCACAGCAAAGTCATTAAAGAGCATGGTCAAAAGCGAAAATTTGGCCAATAACAGCAATATCAGCGCACAACTACCGTATGTACCAAGACGGCTATCTTTCATGATCTCAAGCTTTTGTTCACGGCTCCAGCCACCGCCAAAACCGTCAAAAACATCGGCAAGACCATCTTCGTGAAAAGCCCCGGTAAGTAAAATACTCGCAGCCAGTACGACAACGGCACCAAACATCGGCGATACACTACTACCGGCAACATAGCCAAGCATGGCCGAAAAGCTACCAACAAATAAACCAACCAAAGCAAAGTAACCACTCACTTCGTTGAGTTCATCAGATGAAGGGGCAGGATCCAAACGAATTGGCACCCGCGTTAAAAACACCACCGCAAGCTTAAACAGTCGCCACTCTTGTTGCCACTGCATTATGCGTCTACCACTTGCGTAACATGAGCATCGGCAAAGCTTGCCATTTCGCAAAAAAAGCCTAGCGCAGCTTGTAATAATGGAAGCGCTAGAGCGGCGCCCGTTCCCTCACCCAAGCGCATGTCTAAATGAAGTAATGGCTCAGCGTTTAACTGCTCTAACATTAACTTATGGCCTTGCTCCATAGAGCCGTGAGCAAACACCATATATTGCTTACTATGTGGTGCTATTCTACTTGCCAACATAGCCGCTGCGGTGGAGATGAAGCCATCCACTATAATCACTTTTTGTGCACGAGCAACCGCGAGCATGGCACCAACCATTTGCACAATTTCAAAGCCACCTAGGCGCTGTAAAATTTGTTCTGGCGTCGCAAGCTTATCTTGATGATATTCTAGAGCCTGTTTAATAAGTGCCCGTTTTTTGCAAAGCGTTTCATCGTCAATGCCTGTACCGCGCCCCACACATAATTCCACACTCGCCCCGCTGAGCGCCGCTAAAATTGCAGCTGCAGAACTGGTGTTGCCAATCCCCATTTCACCAAAAGCAATCACGTTGCTACCCGCTTCAATAGCGGACATCACGACTTGCTTTCCATATTCAAGTCCTTGCTTGAGCTGCATTTCACTCATTGCAGGCTGTTTATGGAAGGCATGAGTAATATCGCCAAGTCGCTGTGAGCGCAAATTCGGCGCAGGCTCACATGGCACTAATGTGCCACAATCTACTACGGTTAACTGCCAACCAAGTTGTCGACAAAAGACGTTGATCGCTGCACCGCCCTGCACAAAGTTTGCAACCATTTGCCCAGTCACTTCGCTTGGCGCAATAGAAACACCTTGACTTGCAATACCATGGTCGCCCGCAAAAACAAATATTGCAGGGCGTGTTATTGCTAACTGCTCTATGTCTAATTGCGTCTGCCCTTGTGAGAAGATCTGTACTAGCTGCGCAGCCAAGGCTTCAAGCTTACCAAGCGCACCTAGCGGTTTGGTTTTTAAGTCAATGCGCTGTCGAATAAGTGTGTTTAAGCGAGTATCTAACGGTTTAACCATGGGTAACTCCGACGCCTCCAGAGCGGCGATTTTTGAAAATAAGCAATGCTAAGAAGAACACGCTGCCAATGGCGGCGGTGATCACCCCCACGGGAAGTTCCTGATTATCGATAAGCGTGCGCGACAATACATCCACCCATAGCATCAAAAGCGAACCGCAAAGCGCGGTGGCCACAAGCCCAATGACCTTTGCTTGCGAGATAAAAAAGCGCACGATATGCGGGATCATCAAGCCTACAAATCCGACTCCGCCGCACGCAGCCACAAGCACGGCAGTGAGTAATGAGCTCAATAACAACATACCTATTCGCACTCGTCCTACGTTCACGCCAAGCGTGGTGGCACTTTCATCTCCGAGTAACAAGGCGTTGAGTGGCCGACGCATCACTAAAAGCGTGATAAAACTCAGCAACACGACCAAACATGGAAGCCATAGCCATTGCCAGCTCGCCCTTGCAAACGAGCCTAGATTCCAAAACAAGATTGCACTGATGGCTTGGGGGTCACTCCAATAGAGCAACAAACTGGTAAAGGCACTGAACAGAAAAGAAAGCGCAACGCCTGCCAAGAGCATAGTTTCCACCTGCTGTAGTGCATTGCGCTTTGCCACAAATAAAAGCAACAAAATAGACAGCAAACTTCCGACAAATGCAGCCCCAGACATCATTAGGCTAGACTGTGCACCAAATAGCGCGATAAGCACCACCACACCAAATGAGGCACCTGAAGAAATACCAAATAAATAAGGATCAGCTAGCGGGTTACGCGTCACGGTTTGCAAAATAAGACCCGCTATCGCCAGTCCTGCTCCCGCGCTCATCGCCAGTAACGTCCGTGGCAGACGAAGTTCAACTACCACTCGTTGTTGAAGTACGTTGGGATCGAAATTAATAATCGCTTGTATAACCGTATGCCAAGATAAATCAATCGCACCGATCTTAAGTGCCATCAGCATGCTAAAACAGCACAAGCTCAATAGCAGTATCGATATCAACGCGATCCGCTTTGCAGCAATCATAACTGATACCCGTAATGAAAGCGTATATGTGGGATCTCACTGTTATTTGGCGGATGGCGGACAGTAGAAACCTCTGCACATACCTCAAAAACTTGGCTTAATAGGCTTTCGGTAATGACTTCAAGTGGCAACCCATCTGCAACAAGCTCACCGTTATTTAATACTAATAAGCGGTCGCACAAGGCGCTAGCCAAATTTAAGTCGTGAAAAGACGCAATGATAGTAACGCCAAGCTGTTTAGCCAGCTCCATAATTTGGATTTGATATTTAATGTCCAAATGGCTGGTGGGCTCATCCATTATCAATACTTGAGGCGTTTGCACCATGGCACGTGCGATCATTGCCCTTTGCTTCTCCCCGCCAGACAAGGAGCTAAAACATTGCTCCAACTTATGGCTCAACCCAACCTGCTCAATGGCATGTAAGATTGCCTGTTTTTCAGCAGCCGTCGTTGTCGCAAGCAGTGACTTGTTTGGTGTTAACCCCATTAATACCATGTCAAATAATGGCAGAGTAAACTCAGTGGGGATGTCTTGCAGCACCACAGCAACATGTCTCGCGTAGGCCTTACGTCCATAACTAGCAAGCGGCTTACCGTTGAAAAATAGCGTCCCAGAGCTTGGTGCTGTGTATTGATATAAAGTGCGCAGCAAAGTCGACTTTCCAGCACCATTCGGTCCGAGCAAACCAATAAATTCACCCGAATTAATAGCAAAGCTGAGTGCCTTTAAGATGGCTTTACCACCAAGCTGCACGCTAAGTTTATCGACTTGAAACTGTGGAGTGACTGCCATAGCACCTCTGATTGGGCACGGCAAAGTAGTAGCTTATAGACAAGCGACAACTTTGACTTAAGTCTGCCCGCTTAAGTATATGGATAGGCCTTGGTATCTGACTTATGCAAGAGACAAGGCTCAAGCACTTACAGTTGCGGGGACAGTTGAGGACTCACACCTCATTCCCAATATCTGCCTATCACGAAATTTGCAATATTATGAAGTCTAGACGTCTAAAATACAACTTTTGGCCAAGCAGTTTGGCTGCTGTCGTAAAACACATCAACTTTTACTATACCCGCATAAGGAATATCTATCTTCGATTGGTATGCGGTAAGTTCGGGCGATAAGTCAAGAATAAGTGCTACAAGCGCTTTTATTACTCCTGCATGCGCAACAACAGCGATACACTCTTCACTTGGCGACGCCAAAATGCTGTGCCACCATTTGGTGACCCGATGATGAAAATCATACATAGACTCGCCCTCAGGAGGCGTATGCTGCCAAGGGTTTTGCCAAAAATCGCCAATACTTGGAGATTGGGTTTCTCGCCAAAGCGTATCATATGGTTGTCCATCCCATAAACCAAAATCAAATTCGGCGAGATTTGGCTCCACCTCAACGGGGAGTTGATACTGCTTTGCAAAATCGTCAGCAGTAGTCAGACAGCGCTTCCTTGGAGAGCTAATAATACGCTGCAGGCCACTTAGGCTCGTTAACGATTGCAGCAATTGCTGAGTACCTATGTTACTGAGTTCGGGATCTGTCACTCCAAGTAAATGGCCTGATAGAGTCGTTTCACCATGACGAACAAAATATAGCTGCCGCTGCATTTTTACTTAACCTGAGGTTTGTTACCCAAAAAGCAAAAACGCAAGCTAAGCTTGCGTTTTCAATTAATATCGTTCTACGGTTACAGGATCTGGTTTTCTTTCCACATCTCTTCTTTTGCTAACCGCTTTTTGCGTTTGTCGCATGGATCGTCGCAATCACAAATTTTGTCAATGCCCATTGAGCCCAAACCACCACAGCTACTGGCCATGGATTTCTTTTGTACGATAACGCCTACAGCCATCGCAACAGCGATAAGCATAAGTAAACCGAAAGTAAGGAGGAATAAAGACATTATCTAGCCCCTTTTATTGCTACATTGAATTGAGTGACGACGCGCAAATTATACGCTTTCATGACGTCACTCACAATTAAATTATGGGGTGTTGTACAGCTTAATTCAAGTACGGCTGAAATGTTTCACTCGCGTAACTCTTGATCCCTTCTGGACTTTTATACATCAAATACACGGGGAGTTGATGTTCGGTGGCGTACGCCTTTGCACGCTCTGTGCCCATCACAGTCAATGCTGTTGCTAGGCCATCAGCCGTCATCGCAGATGGATGTAGTACCGTTACCGATACCAGCTCATGTTTAACTGGGCGACCCGTTGTTGGGTCAATAAGGTGTGTAAAGGTTTCACCATCCATTTCATAAAAAATACGATAGTCACCTGAAGTTGCAATACCGTTTTTGCCTGGCTCTATCACGCGATGAATTTGGCGTTGACCAACAGGCGCATCGGGTTTCTCGATAGCAATACGCCACTCACCATCCGGCTTCTTGCCAGAAACGCGTAGCTCACCGCCGATTTCAACCATATAGTCATGAATATCATGGTTTTCAATCACCTCAGCGACCTTATCAATGCCATAACCTTTAGCGGTTGCTGAGAATGATAACTCGAGCCCAGCGATTGTTTTAGCAAGGCCGCTGTCATTTAAAATGAGTTTATCGACACCGATACGAGTACGCATATCGTCTAACTCTGCCTGTGACGGACGCATTGTTGGCCTTTTATCAGGACCAAACCCCCACAAATCGATAAGCGGTCCCATCGTAACATCAAGGGTTTTGGTCGACTTCCCAAGGCGGATAGATTCTGCAACTACCAAGCGAAAATCTTCACTGATAGGCATAACGGTATTCGCTGCTAACCGATTAAACTGGTTAATCTCAGAATCTGGTATATAAGTAGACATAGATTGATTAACAGCCTTTAATGCTTGCTCAACCTCATCGTGCAACTGCGTCTGTTCGAGCGGCTTTTCACCGGGAAATACCTTAATGTTGTATGTCGTGCCCATGGTTTTACCTGACAGCACGATTTCCTTGGCTTCAGGTTTGGCGTCTTGACACCCTGTTAAAGAAACGAATAAAAACGAAATAATAAAAAATCTAGATAAAAAAGCGTAACTTGCTTGCATCAGAATTCCCTGAGTTTAGTACCAACGGGTATAAAAAAGCCCTCGAGCAAAGCATTTTGCTCGAGGGCTTATATTCTAACTTAAGTTCATTGTTAGACCGAAACCTAATTAACCACCGAAGTCATCAAGTAGGATGTTTTCGTCTTCAACACCTAAGTCTTTAAGCATGTTAATAACTGCCGCGTTCATCATTGGAGGACCACACATGTAGAACTCACAATCTTCTGGCGCTTCATGGTCTTTAAGATAGTTTTCAAAAAGTACGTTATGAATGAAGCCTGTGTAACCTTCCCAGTTATCCTCTGGTTGAGGATCTGAAAGAGCAACATGCCATTGGAAGTTATCATTTTCTTCAGCTAGACCGTCAAAGTCTTCTACGTAGAACATTTCACGCTTAGAACGTGCACCGTACCAGAAAGACATCTTACGCTTTGAGTTAAGACGCTTAAGCTGATCGAAGATGTGTGAACGCATTGGCGCCATACCTGCACCACCACCAACAAATACCATTTCTGCATCTGTGTCTTTCGCGAAGAATTCACCGAATGGACCAGAAATAGTGACCTTATCA
Organism: Pseudoalteromonas sp. S2755; assembly: GCF_005886535.1. Classification (GTDB taxonomy): domain Bacteria; phylum Pseudomonadota; class Gammaproteobacteria; order Enterobacterales; family Alteromonadaceae; genus Pseudoalteromonas. The sequence continues at coordinate 18,252 of NZ_PNDS01000032.1, read as the reverse complement.
CCTTCTTTAAGTGACCAGATGTACGATGACATCTTACCACAAGGTAATGTTAGGTTGTTTGGCGGCGGAGTTGCGATACGTACGTTTAGCATGATGATGCCAAACTCTTCTGGGTAGTTAGCCATTGAGTACGCACGGATCGTTTCTTCATCAACTTTAGACTCTAGCTTAAAGAAACCAAAACGTTCCCAGTCAGCACGATACTCTTCAGGAATATCAAAGTCTGCATATTTAACATGGTGAGCTGGTGCTTCAATCTGAATGTAACCACCGGCACGGAAAGGTACAACTTCACCCTCAGGGATGCCTAGTTTTAGCTCCTTGATGAAAGTCGCTTTGTTATCGTTAGAGATAACTGTACATTCCCACTTTTTAACACCGAAGATTGATTCTTCAACTTCGATTTCCATGTCGTTTTTAACATTAACCTGACACGCAAGACGACAGCCTTCACGTGCTTCTCCTTTAGAGATGTGGTCAAGTTCGGTTGGTAGAATATCACCACCACCCTCTTTAATATGTACGCGACACTGACCACATGAGCCACCGCCACCACATGCAGACGATACGAAAATACCCGCGTTTGCAAGTGCACCTAGTAGCTTACCGCCAGCAGGAGTCTTGATCGCTTTTTCAGGATCGCCGTTAATATCAATTGTAACGTCACCGCTTGCTACAAGCTTCGATTTCGCTGCAATGATGATAAGCACTAGCATCACAACGATAGCGATGAACATGCTTACGCCTAATACAATAGTTTCCATCGTATAGTTTCCTCGCTACCTTACAGTGAAATACCAGAGAATGACATGAAGCCAAAGCCCATTAGACCTACAGTAACAAAAGTAATACCTAAGCCACGTAAACCATCAGGAACATCTGCATACTTCATCTTCTCACGAATACCTGCTAACAATACGATAGCAAGTGCCCAACCCACACCTGAACCTAGACCATAAACTACAGATTCACCGAAGTTTAAGTTACGCTCAACCATGAATGATACCGCACCGAAAATCGCACAGTTAACTGTGATTAGCGGTAGGAAGATACCTAGTGCGTTGTATAAAGCTGGGAAGAACTTGTCCAATGTCATTTCTAGAATTTGAACAAGCGCTGCGATTACACCGATAAACGTCAAGAAGCGTAGAAAGCTAAGATCCACTTCAGGGAAGCCTAACCACTCTAGGGCACCTGGCGCTAGTACTGCGTGGTAAACTAAGTTGTTTACTGGTACAGAAATACCTAGTACAACGATTACCGCAATACCTAGACCTAGCGATGTGGTTACTTTCTTAGATACCGCCAAGAAAGTACACATACCCAAGAAGAAAGATAAAGCTAAGTTTTCAATGAAAACTGCTTTGATAAATAAATTAATATATTGTTCCATCTCTCTCCCCTTATGCCTTCGCTTCTACTTGGTCTTTCTTCCAAGTACGTAGTGCCCAAATAAATGCACCTACGATGAAGAACGAGCTGAATGGCATAACTAGTAGACCCATAGGCTGATACCAACCACCTTCAGAGATAAGTGGTAAGATTTCAACGCCAAACAATGTGCCCGCACCGAATAGCTCACGGATAAAGCCAACTGTTAGAAGTACAACAGAGTAACCTAAGCCATTACCAATACCGTCAAGGAACGACATTGTTGGTGGTGACTTCATTGCGTATGCTTCTGCACGACCCATTACGATACAGTTAGTAATGATAAGGCCGATGAACGTTGATAGCTCTTTCGCTGTTGAGTAAACAACGGCTTGAAGCACTTGATCTACAACGATTACTAGAGATGCAATAATCGTCATTTGTACAATGATACGCACACTAGAAGGAATGTGATTACGGATCATTGAGATAAATAAACTTGAAAACGCAGTAACCAATGTCAACGCGATTGACATGATAAGTGCATTTTTAAGGCTTGAAGTTACCGCTAGTGCAGAACAGATCCCCAACACTTGCAGTGCAATCGGGTTGTTCGCAAAAACAGGACCAAACAAGACTTCCTTCATTTCTTTTGCATTAGCCATTAGTTCAATGCTCCTTTACGTACTTTCGCAAGGAATGGACCAAACGCTTTGTCGCTTGTCCAGAAATCTACTGTGTGATCAACACCGTTAGAGGTAAGCGTTGCACCAGATAGACCATCAACCTTGTGTTCGTTACCGCCAGCACTACCTTTAACTACGTCGATAGGAAGCTCTTTACCTTCCCAAAGTGCAGTCCACTTAGGGTTTTGAATTTCGCCACCCAGACCTGGAGTTTCGCTGTGCTTATAAAAGTTGATTGACTTAATTGTCTCACCATCAGCTTCTAGCGCAAGGAAGCCATACATCACCCCCCAAAGGCCATAACCTTGGATTGGTAGAATGATAGTAGAGACTTGACCTTGGTCATCTTTTGCAAAATAAACTGGAGAGTTATTCGTGATACGTTGAATACCTGCTTTGTCTTCTTCTTTTGAAAGCTTGTAACTACGTTTAGCATCAAACTTAGTCGCTTCAAAATCAAAGGTTTCCGCTTTAACGTCTTCTACAAACTCACCGGTTTTAAGACTCACAACACGCGATTCGATATTTTGGTTAAAAACTTCAGATACATTTTTAACTTTATCGAAGCCAGCAACGGCTAAAATGTTACGCTGAATATCTTCGTTTTTGTTTGCTTGCTGCATAGGGCGAAGCTGAACCGAAGCAAAAGATACTACGATTGCACACACTAAACATAAGCCAACAACTACGCCGAGCGTTTTGCCCATTGATTCATTCTTAGTTGACACGTGCCAATCTCCTCTTCACATTTGACTGCACTACGAAGTGGTCGAATAGTGGAGCAAAAAGGTTAGCGAATAGGATTGCTAACATCATGCCCTCTGGGTATGCCGGGTTAACAACACGGATAAGCACAACCATTACACCGATTAGCGCACCGTATAACCACTTACCTTTGTCTGTGAAAGACGCAGATACAGGGTCTGTTGCCATAAAGAACATACCAAATGCAAAACCACCAAGTACTAAGTGCCAGTGCCAAGGCATAGCAAACGCAGCATTTGTTTCAGAGCCAATTGCATTTAGAACGAATGACATTACAACCATACCAATGAATGTACCTAGCACGATGCGCCATGAAGCGATACGAACATAAACTAGGAACAAACCACCAAGTAAGATTGCCAGTGTTGATGTTTCACCTACAGAGCCTTGGATAAAGCCGTAAAACGCGTTAAACCAAAGGTCCATATTGCTGTAATCTAGTGAACCTGCTGTCGCTTGACCTAGGTAAGTTGCACCAGAGAACGAATCAACAGCTGTCCACACTGTGTCACCAGAAATGTCAGCAGGGTATGCGAAGAATAAGAACGCACGACCTGCAAGCGCCGGGTTTAGGAAGTTACGACCCGTACCGCCGAAGATTTCCTTCGCGATTACAACACCGAACGTAATACCCAAAGCAGCTTGCCATAGCGGAATTGTTGCAGGCAGGATAAGCGCAAATAATACCGAAGTTACGAAGAATCCTTCGTTTACTTCGTGCTTACGAACTGATGCGAATAACACTTCCCAGAAACCACCAACCGCGAACACGGTTGCATAAATAGGCAAGAAGAAACACGCACCATAGAACATCTTGGCACCCCAACCTGCATCAGCAGTTAATTCACCACCTAGCGCTTGGAAGATAGCTACCTGCCAAGTATTAGCAAGCTCAAATCCGTTACCTAGTGCAAGTGCAGCTTGGTGACCGATGTTGAACATACCAAAGAACATTGCAGGGAACGTCGCCATCCACACTAAAATCATAATACGTTTTAGGTCGATGTTATCGCGAACGTGCGTTGCACCTTTGTTTACATAACCAGGAGTATAGAAGATAGTTGCTACGGCTTCGTAAAGCGCGTACCACTTCTCGTGCTTACCACCAGGTTCAAAGTGAGGTTCAATGTCTTCTAAAAATTTCTTTAAGGCCATTTTTAACCTTCCTTCTCGATAGTAGTCAGGCAATCACGTAGGATTGAACCGTACTCATATTTGCCCGGACATACGTAAGTACATAGTGCTAAATCTTCTTCATCTAGCTCTAGTGCACCCAACGAAATCGCAGAATCTAGATCACGTGAAATAAGATCACGTAATAGTAGCGTTGGCAAAATATCGAGTGGCATAACACGCTCATAGTTACCGATTGGTACCATCGCACGCTTAGAACCACCAGTTGACGTTGTCATCTTGAACAAACGGCTAGGTGCTAAGTGTGAAATGAATGTACGTGTTACAGAGAATTTGTCACTACCCGGAGCGATCCAGCCAAATAGCTCTTTCTCGCGACCTTCAAGTAATACAGATACTTGAGTATGGTAACGACCAAGGTAAGCGTGAGGGCCAGTTGCTGTTTTACCAGCTAACACAGAGCCAGAAATGACTCGGTTATCACCGTCTTCAAGCTCGCCTGCAACTAAATCTGTTAGCGACGCACCGACATGAGTTTTCACTAAGCGAGGATTCTTAACTCGAGGACCTGCTAAAGCAACAACTCTGTCTGAGTAGATTTCACCTGTTAGGAACAACTTACCAAACGCGATGACATCTTGGTAACCAATGTGCCATACTTGCTTGTTTGTACCTACAGAATCTAGGAAGTGAATGTGAGTACCCACGTTACCTGCTGGGTGAACACCTGCAAACTCATGAACTTCTACTTGTGAGATCGAAGAACTAGGTACGTTAGCACCCGCTTTCTTACACACAAATACTTTGCCTTCAGTCAAACGAGATACAACCGCTAGACCCGCTTCAAACGCTTCCACGTTTTCCGCGATGATAACAGCAGGATCTGCTGCTAACGGATTAGTATCTGTTGCTGTCACAAAGATTGAGCTAGGTGTTGCACTCGGCACAGCGACACGGCTAAATGGACGTGCACGAAGCGCTGGCCACTGACCAGACTCGATTAGCACTTCCTTCACTTTTTCAGAGTCTAAGTTGCTTAAGTCAGCAGCTGAAAACTTCTCAAAAGTGATTTGCTCGTCGCCTTGAACTTCGATCACAACGGATTGAAGTACACGCTTAGCACCACGGTTAATTTCTTTAACTACACCAGAAGCTGGCGCAGTAAACTTGACGCCTGGGTTCTTTTTATCTTCAAAAAGAACTTGGCCTTTCTTGACTTGGTCATCCACACGAATATGCATGGTAGGACGCATACCGATGAATTCTTCACCTAGCACAGCTACTCGTTTGACAGCAGAGCCATCATGAATAACTTGCTGAGGTGCGCCCTCTATTGGTAAGTCCAGACCTTTTTTTATGTTGATCATACGCACTTGCATTACATTAACGGAAAGAAACTGAAAATATCTTTAGTCACCACAGCGCCACCTCGTTTGTACTAAGTATTAGGTATAAAGAGCAGAAAGTTATGAGTCCGGATAGGGTTCCCAAACAGCCCCTTTAACATACCCCTCAACGCGCACAAAAAAGCAGCGTCGTGATAAAAGTCCTCACATATTTCTCTGATTTTAACATTAATCGTACTGAGTATGCGAGTGGAATTATGAAATTAATACGACTTTAACGTGGATTTAGATTAGTTGAAAAATCCATCACTGGAAGGAGTATAGACCAAAGTGGTATAGATAAAATTTTTCTTACCCTAATCTGCAAAATAAGTAAAAAAATTCGCTATTAAACAAAAACGGGCAAAGTACCAATTCGCACTTTGCCCGCAAAATCAAAAACCGTGAGATTAAACGAGGTGATTAATTTCTACCGTTGCATCCACATCAGCTTCGTAATCTACGCCGTCAACCCCAAAGCCGAATAGCTTCAAGAATTCGTTGTGATAACCAACATAATCCGTCAGCTCATCGATTGTATCGGTATCAACAGTATCCCAAATGGTCTGTACACGCGCTTGAACACCGTCTTCTAGTTCCTTATAGTTTTGGAACAAGTGACCGCCATCATCAAAGCGTGGCGATTGACCATATAGATTTTCAGTAAACAACCCATGAATTTGCTCGATAGTTCCTTCATAAGTGCCATCGCCTTTCATCACTTTGAATAGTGCAGAGATATAAAGAGGCATAATTGGAATAGCAGAACTCGCCTGCGTCACTACTGCATTCAGTGAAGACACATACGCTTCGCCATTGATATCCGCCGTGGTTTCGCGAATTGCCAGCGTCGCACGGTCCAAATCCTCTTTTGCCTTACCAATCGTTGCGTGACCGTATATTGGCCAAGTCAACTCTTTACCGATATAAGTATATGCCGTTGTTTTGAAGCCATCCGCTAACACATCCGCTTGCTTAAGCGCATCAATCCAAAGTTCCCAGTCTTCACCACCCATCACTTTAACCGTATTGGCAATTTCGTCTTCATTAGCAGCTTCAACTGTCATTTCATCAATGATGCGCTTAGAAGTATTTAGGTTTTTAGTTGTGATAGCTGAGCCAATTGGCTTAAGTGTTGAAGAATAAACTTCATCAGATTTAGGGTCTTTACGACGAGGAGACGCAAGGCTATATACCACTAAATCTACTTTACCTAGTTCAGCTTTAATGGTTTCGATGGTTTTTTGCTTCAACTCATCGGAAAACGCATCACCATTGATATTTTTAGACCATAAACCCGCTTCTTCTGCAGCTTGCTGGAATGCAGCCGTATTATACCAACCCGCTGACGCGGTTTTCTTCTCTGAGCCTTCTTTTTCAAAGAAGATACCTAGCGTTTTCGCACCGGCACCAAATGCAGCGGTGATACGCGACGCCAAGCCATAGCCTGTCGATGCACCAATTACTAATACATTCTTAGGACCATTTTCGATTTGGCCTTGTTGTTTTACGTATTCAATCTGTTCTTGAACGTGTGCTGCACAGCCTACAGGATGCGCATTAGTACAAATAAATCCACGAATTTTTGGTTTGATGACCATAAGAGATCCTATCCATTGATTTGATACAAAATAAAAGTGAGGTTGGACTCACTTTATTAAAATTACTGCGTAGTGTACTGGCAGATATGTAAAACACACATCTGATCAGCTATCGAACTTAGAACCACCCAAGCATTTTGGTGACTCTGGCGTCTGACCTTCTTTGTCCGAAAACTCTTCTGGTGTATAGGCATGAATTGCCAAAGCGTGAATATGGTTTTGCAGCTCATCTTTTAGCACTTCATTGATTGTTCGATGACGCTGCAGCAGTCTCTGGCCAATAAATTGTTCGCTTACGACAATGACTTTAAAGTGAGACTCTTCGCCACGGCTGTGCATATGGCTTTCATTGATAACGTTCAAGTGCTTACATGCAACGGCTTCAGCTATCTTGTCATAAATCTGTGATTGCATTGACATTATACTTTGTCTCCTAGAGCAATTCGTGACGCTACTATACGCCGTTCAGCGCGTATTTCCAACACTTCGAAAGGTGAGATTTATGCGCCCTTGGGACACTTTGGTCTGCTTTGGCAAAGCATGTTGATAGTCGCGCTGACTATCACCTTGCATCACCAATAAGCTACCCGTTTCCAATGAAATGTCGGTTACAGAGTGGCTGACTTTGTGCCGTATTTTAAATTTGCGGGTCGCGCCAAGCGACAGTGAAGCAATTATGGGCGTCAAACCGAGCTCTGGTTCATCATCACTGTGCCAGCCCATACTGTCTTGACCATCACGATAAAAATTAGCCAATACCGCATTAAAAGGAATATTAAATCTGCGTTCTAGCGTTTGTCTGATCCCAATCAATACCGAAGGCCAAGGCGCATTTTCAAGTCGCTTTCCCGAATAACTGTAATGCACGTCAGGGTCGGCAATAAAGCGTTCGAGTCGAGGCGTTTGATGGGTCTTACCAAATAAGGTGATGGTATTTTGCTGCCACGCAAGGCTACTCAGTAGTACATTATATAGCGCTAGACTTTTATCGAAGCTAATAGCCTGTGCTTGATAGCTAAAACCGCTCGGCAAGTTCCGTGCTTTGTCTACTGCTCTCATGTTAAACTACCCGCTGCTTTTATTTATAGAACATTCACATGACGACTGATGCAATTCTAGCCGGAAACCCTTTTACGCTACATAGGTTTCCACTCGATCAAAAAAACCGTAGCTTACAAGCTTGGGATTCAGCCGACGAATACCTGTTAGATTATGTCTTTGAACATCACCACGATGCAAACCGTATTCTCATTCTCAACGATAGTTTTGGCGCGTTATGCTGTGCACTTGCCGACAAGCACTGCACGGTAGTGACCGACTCTTATGTGAGTACCCTCGCTTATGAACATAATTTGGAGGCCAACGGACTTGCCGGCACTCAGGTTGATGTACTCACTAGCATGGACGAGCTACCACAAGATATCGATCTGATATTAATAAAAATTCCTAAAAATTCAGGGCTATTGCAAGCGCAACTTGCACAGTTAAGTAAACTAACTTCAGACATTCCTGTAATTGCGGCGGGCAAAGCAAAAGAAATTCACACTTCCACATTAAAAAGCTTTGGCCACTTTTTGACGGAGCCAACGACTAGCTTAGCGGTAAAAAAATCGCGCTTGGTATTCAGCAAGACGTCAGCCAAAGCCATTGATAGTAAATTCCCTGTGTCTTGGCCACTGGAAAAAACCGATTTTATCTTGTCGAATGAAGCAAATGTTTTCTCACGAGATTCTCTTGATATTGGCGCACGTTTTTTTATTAATTACCTTCCTATGGGTAAGAAACCAATGAAGGTCATTGATCTTGGCTGCGGTAACGGTGTCATTGGATTGATGACGCTCGCAAAAATGCCAAATGCCACCGTTACCTTTATCGACGAGTCGGCGATGGCTGTGTATAGCGCGAAGCAAAATATCGTTAATAATTTACCCGAGCGTGTTACTGATTGTCAGTTTGTCCAAAACGACTGTCTAACGGGTTTTGAAAATTACGGGGCGGATCTGGTACTGTGTAACCCGCCATTCCATCAGGCCAATGCAATCACCGATCACATCGCTTGGCAGATGTTTTTACAAGCTAAGGCAGCGCTTCGACAAGGGGGTGAGCTAAGAATTATCGGTAACCGCCACTTGGAATACGACGATAAACTCAAGCGTTTGTTCGGTAACAGCAAGACACTAGGCAACAACAAAAAATTCACTGTTTTAAGTGCAATAAAGAGGAGCTAACTTCATGCGGTTTTCATTGCTGATTATTTTGCTAACCTTGATACTCGTGGGCTGTGAAAGCTCACCACGCAGTGTCATTCTTCATCCGGAATATCAAGGTCCTTCGTCAAACGCGCTTGCCGCCAACGTAGCGATCAAAGTAAACGACCTACGGACCACAAAATACACCATTCGCGTGAAAAACCAAGAACCCGCACTTTACGTACCAGATGCTAATTTACCGGTTAACTTCAATCAGGTATTAACGCAAGCACTCACTGCACATGGCGCGCAAATAACACCGGTCGCTGCAACGCAAATCACTGTGGATATCAATCGCTTTAAAGCCATTATTGAGGAGTCTTTCTCGACTCACCAAAGTGATGCAGAAGCTGACGTCACCGTACAGATAAAGCAAGGCGCTCGCAGTTTCAAAAAGCAATATAAAGGTAGCGCTAATTTAAATGGCCCACTAAAACACGACCAAGCCAAAATCGAAGAACAGCTCAACAATCTAGCTCAACAGGTTGTGTCTCGAATCGTTCAAGATCCTGAATTTATTCAATTTGTGAGAGGAAGTTAATGAAAAAAATAATTCTAAGCTTAACCGCCCTATTATTAAGCATGAATGTCTTTGCCGAAATGAGCGGTAAATTCGTACAAAAGAATAATCTATTCCCTCGAGTTCAAATCAATACTAGTAAAGGGCCGATTATTGTGGAACTGGACAGATCGAGAGCCCCAATCACAGTAAATAACTTCTTAACTTACGTGATCAACAAAGATTATAACGGCTCTGTTTTCCATCGAGTTGAACGTGATGAAGCCAACGAAAAAGACTTTGTTATCCAAGGTGGAGGTTACGACAAAGAGTACGATGGAATGTTTGAGCGCGAAGCTATCTTCAATGAAAGCGGTAATGGTTTGAAGAATGATATGTATACCATTGCCATGGCCTATCAAGACAACAAACCACACTCAGGTACCAGACAGTTTTTCTTTAATATGGATGACAACGATCACTTGAACCCAGGTAGAGGCTGGGGTTTTGCCGTGTTCGGGAACGTCTCTGAAGGCTATGAAACACTGGACGCGATTATGAAGGTGGAAACCGGCTACAATGAAAAGCTTGGCTATACCTTTATACCTAAAGAGCCCGTCATTATTCTTTCAGTCGAAGTATTAAAGCAGCCAGAGTAATACCCTTTTATGTTGATATCATCTAGCTTTTCGCAATATCTTAGTTATTACAAAGACAAACGTCTATTAACTGTCTTTGCTTTTGGAATAAGTAGCGGTTTTCCTTGGGTATTGATTGGCTCGGTGATGTCAGCTTGGCTTAAAGATGAAGGGTTAAGCCGCAGCACCATTGGCCTATTTGGCTTAGTATATGGCGCCTATACAATCAACTTTTTGTGGTCCCCACTCGTTGACCGAATAAAAATCCCCCTGCTGTATAATCACTTGGGGCAAAGACGAAGCTGGATAGCAAGTTGCCAGTTGATTATTATTGTTGCCACCTTCGCATTGGCCACTATTTCAATTAAAGACAATCTTTCGCATGCTGCATTATTGTGCTTTATTATTGCGTTATTTTCAGCTACCCAAGATATTGCAATAGATGCTTATCGCATCGACATTTTACCAGAAGACGAAAGTGAAAAAGCAACAGCAGCGGCAGCCATGGCGACTTCAGGTTGGTGGTCTGGCTATGCCTTACTTGGTGCAATTCCTTTCTTTATGGCTGATTTACCCGGTTTTAGTTGGCCCATTATCTATCAGATGCTAAGCGTCATCGTAGTATGTTTATTAGTAGTCACTTTGTTGGCAAAAGAGCCAAAGTCTCATCGCGAGCAGGTACAGGCTCAGCTACTAGAGAGTTACGAGCAAAAACTTAACCACAGCGCTTCATCAAATGCTTCTAAAAAGACCTATGCTTGGCTTGCCGTGACTCTGGTAGAACCCTTTAAGCGATTTTTTGAAAAAAATGGGGTTAAAACAGCATGTGCTCTACTTGCCTTTATTTTCCTATTTAAGATAGGAGAGGCCTTTTTAGCCCGAATGTCCATCGTATTTTACAAAGAAGTGGGATTTTCAAACACCCAAATCGGACAATATTCCAAACTTGGGACCGGTGTGATCACTATAGTATTTGCATTTCTTGGCAGTATTTTTAACCACAAGTACGGTATCGTAAAAGGCTTGTTTATCAGTGGTGTCGCTATGGCCGCATCAAATTTAATGTTTTCTTGGATTGCACTTGCAGGCCCCAAAGAACACCTATACGCGCTAGCAATTGTGGTGGACGGCTTTACCCAAGCTTGGTCACTGGTAGCCATGGTGGCGTTTATTTCTATGCTCTGTGATAGAGCATTTAGTGCGACCCACTATGCCTTACTGGCATCACTTGGCAGTTTAGGCCGTACCGTGCTATCAGGCTATAGTGGTTTTGTGATAGATGATTTGCTTGGAGGTAATTGGGCACTCTTCTTCGCGCTAACTGCGCTTATGGTGCTTCCGTCATTATTGTTTTTATATTTAATTCGGCACAAGCTTTATGCTATTGAAAAGGCGTATCATGCTAGTAAAAACTAGAGGTGCAGGTCCTTGCACCTTTTACGCTTGCTAACTAAACGCTTATTGATCTTCTTTGATTAGCTGTAAGCCTTCATAAGGATCAACTTCTAACGCTTCGCAGTAACGTAAAAACTCAATGACATCCAATCGACGCTCTTGGTTTTCAATTTTACCGATGAATGAATGAGGCGTACCTAAAACCTGCGCAAGACTACGCATTGTGTGACCTTTCTCGTGGCGCTTAGATTTTAGCCACTTGGTTAGTTTACCGTTTTCTTCAGAAGAAACCGTTTTACCCATCATAATTATACATCTCCTACTAGATGAAAGACTAAATTATCTAAATGAAATATGCCCGTCTCATTTAGTTATTATCTAAATATTACCGTTGTAACTTATCGAGGGACTCTACAATGCAAAATGTTAAGCCTGTATGAACTCAGCACTTTACCTTCAGAAATCGCTCAAGCTTACAGTTTACCCTGAATACGGTACAACTTACCAGCTATCTGAAATAAGTTGTTCCAAGCCGGTAGCACGTAGACAAAATGTTAACTTGTCCCTATGTACCCAATTAGGTATAGACTAAAACACGAGTAACACCTAATTAATTTTTTACTTTTTATTAATTCATTAAGGGTTGTAATATCCAGTAACACTTTAACAAATTTTTTAAAAAATGTACCAGTATTTGAAATAAATTATTTTTCTTTAAAAAATAAAAACTTACAGCTAACATTTACTAAGTGGTTAAAAAAGGGGCTATTACTAGATGATTCGATTACTGTTTTTACTGCCAATTCTATTGTGCTTAGGCTGGATTTACTTCCTTCGTTCAAACGGCGTGCCGCTTAAGCAAGGAAAAAAAGGCTTTATCTACATCTTAGTATTTTCATCTTTTGTTTTAGGTTTTTTCGTCTTAATGATGTATCTAACAGGTAGTTTTTAGCGAATAAAGCAAATTGAGTTGTGGTGGGCAAAAACAAAAAGAGCCATGGCAAAAGCATGACTCTTTATCGGAACGTAGCACGAATAATGCCTAGACGCTGAAGCTTGCACCACAGCCACAGGTAGTTGTCGCATTGGGGTTGTTCACAAAGAAACGTGCGCCTTCAAGTCCTTCAGTATAATCTACGATACCGTCAATTAAGTACTGAATACTCATTGGATCAACAACCATAGTGACACCGTTTTTGACGATTTCCAAATCGCCCGGATTTACTTTTTCATCGAAAGTGAAACCATATTGAAAGCCTGAGCAACCGCCACCCGTTACATACACGCGTAGCTTAAGATTGGCATTCTCTTCTTCTTCAATAAGTTCTTTTACGCGGCTTGCGGCAGCGTCAGAAAACTGAATTGGTAATTGTTCAGACATAGATTTAGACCCCTAATCCTGTAATCTGCAAATTATCTAATACCTGAGTATTTTAATCAAGTATAGCGTTCGCACCAATTATCTTTGATAAATGATCTATTTTTGAAAGAAAGAACGCTTCGCTCACCCGTAAAAACGTTTCTATTTATTTGTTGTCATTGAGAAGTTTTTAACCTTGAATGTGACCCGATATTAAATATATTTTGATATAAATTAGTCTCTATATGCTTAAGCAAAGAAAATAATACTATTGCTTCAGTTAAATTGCGTTAGCACAAGGACTTAGTGTAAAAAATTTGATATTCTTAAGCAGTTTACTATTGTGGAATGACGTTCATGTCGTTGGATGCATTAAGACGAAGCCTTGCAAAACCCAAAACTTCAGCGCAACTGTGCCTACTTGGCGCCGGTGCAGGCCTACTTGCGGCGATACTTATCATTGCTTTTCGTCTTACTATTGAATTAATCCAAGGCACATTTCTCGATAAACCTGATGACTTTACTGAGCTTTCTGAGCTACATCGACTATTTTTGCCCGTGCTTGCTGCGTTACTCATCGCAGTCTTTGCTGCCTTAACTGGGTTTAAGCACTACCGTTTGGGTATTCCATATGTGATCAATCGGATCAAACACCACTACGGTCATATGCCAATTTGGAATTCTGCTAACCAATTTTTTGGTGGTGCCGTTGCTTTGATCAGTGGCTTTTCTGTTGGTCGAGAAGGGCCATCTGTGCACATGGGGGCAACAGCTGCGAGCATTCTGTCTGAGCGTTTACATCTACCACTCAATGCAGCGCGAACTTTAGCCGGCTGCGGTGTAGCTGCAGGGATTGCTGCCTCATTTAATACTCCGCTCGCGGCGGTGATATTCGTCATGGAAGTCGTGCTCAGGGAGTATAAAATCCATATTTTTGTTCCCGTGATGTTAGCTTCAGTGATCGGTGCAATGAGCACGCAATATGTATTTGGCAATAGCTCAGAGCTGGCACTCATTCATATCACCCCATTGAGCTTTTGGCATTATCCTTATTTAATTATGTGTGGTGCGGCTTTGGGGGCGGTTGCTTTTGCCTTTAATCAAAACCTGATGCTGATCATCAAAACTTTTAAGCCCATCAGTATGTTTCCTCGTCTTTTATTAGCGGGTTTAATTGCAGGATTAATTGGCTATGCCGTACCGGGGGCCATGGGCTCAGGCATGAGCGCTATCACCCAAGCTGTTGAATCCCCTCACAACTTGCAACTACTTACCACAATATTGATTGCCAAGCTGATGGCAACATTATTTGCGATTGGACTTGGTATACCTGGCGGCCTTATTGGTCCAGTGATCGGGCTTGGGGTTATCATGGGCACCTTGATGTCTTTCTTTGCTCAATTTATTGAGCCCAGTGTCGATGTTGCGGGAACTTATGGTGTTCTCGGTATGGCAGGCTTACTTGCTGCAACATTACACGCTCCACTTGCTGCGCTCACTGCGGTAATGGAGCTTACTTCCAATCCAAAAATAATCGTTCCAGCTATGCTGGTGATCACCACAGCTTATGTGACTGCTTTACAGGCATTTGGCAATCGCTCTATTTTTATTCAACAACTAGATTTCCAAGGACTGCCTTACCAAGTATCCCCCGCAAAAGAGGCATTACAGAAAGTAGGAATAGTAGCTGAGATGGATGAAAATTTTAAGCTGCTCTATTCTGACGATAAAGAGCAAATAAAAGAGACCCTGTCTGCTGTTGATAGCCAAACGCCGCTCATTGTTTATGACGAACACAGCGGCTACCGCTTAGCGGAATACGATTTGAACTTAATCTCTGAAGGTAGCGTATCTGTCTCTTATATCGAACTACAAGGATTAAGCACACAAGCGACCTTAGCTGATGCCTTTGATGTGCTAAAAGACAAGCGTTCGGGCGCGGTGTATATTTATAATCAAAAGGATGATAAACAAATACTTGGGTTATTGCGATGGGATCAAATTCGTCACATACTCACCACCAGAAACAGTTTACTCTAGTCTAAAAAGTGGAATTTATAATGAGCTTATTGCTAACGTATAAAGCCTTACATATCTTTTTTATGATTGCCTGGTTTGCAGGGATTTTTTATCTGCCACGTCTATTTGTATATCACGCGATGACGGAAGAAAAATCTTGCAGCTCAATGCTCAAAATCATGGAGCGCCGTCTGCTCTTTTTTGTAACCCCATTTGCTATTCTCACCGCTGTGTTTGGGGTCTTAACGATTACAGAATACGGACGTGAGTGGTTTAAGCACAGTATGTGGCTACACTATAAACTGACTTTAGTGATTTTACTCTATATGTATCATGGTTATTGCTTTAAATTACTTGCCGACTTCAAACATGATCGCAATCGTAAAAGCGACAAGTTCTATCGTTTTTTCAATGAATTTCCCGTATTAATCCTATTAGCCATTGTCTTTCTTGCCGTTTTAAAACCTGCACTGTAACCGTGCATTATCGGGGGTACTTGGGTATAATATGCGCCTAAGTAACCGCCCACAGTCTGCGTGTTATCTGGTTGGGTAAGCGACCTGCAACCCGGTAGTCAATTTGTCTTTAGGAATCGCCAAATGTTCAGTTTCCAAGGTGAAAACATTCTTTCTGTCAATCAATTAGACAGAGATTCTATTGAACACATCTTCTCCATTGCCAAAAAAATGGAACCCTATGCTAAAAAGCAAAAACGTACCCAAGTACTCAATGGGGCGATTTTGGCAAATCTATTCTTTGAACCAAGTACGAGAACACGCGTCAGTTTCGGCACCGCATTTAACCTGTTGGGCGGCCTCGTCCGTGAAACCACAGGTATGCAAAGCTCAGCACTGGCAAAAGGCGAATCTTTGTATGATACCGCCCGCGTGATTTCTGCTTATGCTGACGCCGTGGCAATGCGCCACCCAGACGCAGGCTCAGTTGCCGAGTTTGCAACCGGTTCCGACGTTCCTGTCATCAACGGTGGCGATGGCCCTAATGAGCATCCAACTCAAGCACTGTTAGACTTACTGACAATTGACCGAGAGCTTAGCCGCTTTGGTACTGGAATTGACGGCATGCACATCGCGCTAGTTGGTGATTTAAAGTATGGTCGCACCGTACATTCCTTATCCAAGCTACTTAGTCACTATAAAGATATCCGCTTTACGATGGTTGCACCGGATGGCTTACAAATGCCTCAGTCTATTTTAGATGTCGTAGACAATGCAGGTCACCGTATTGAAGTCGTGTCTAAGATGGAAGGCAATTTAGCTGCCGATATCGTTTACCAAACCCGTATTCAAGAAGAGCGTTTCCCGTCTCAAGAAGAAGCAAACAAATACCGTGGCGGTTTTAGGATCAGCCAAGCAATTTACGACGCTCACTGTAAACCAAGCTCAGTATTAATGCATCCATTACCACGCGATAGCCGCAGCGATGCAAACGAGCTAGACAACGACCTAAATAACAATGACAACCTAGCTATCTTCCGCCAAGTTCAAAATGGTGTATTGATCCGTATGGCACTTTTTGCCCTAACGCTAGGTGTTGAAAACCAAGTGGAAAAATACGAGGTAGAAGTACCTTGGTTTAGCCGCAAACGTGAAAGCTAAAAAGGATCGACAATGACAATCAGTCAAGACTTATTCAAACGCGCCCAAGACTCAATCCCTGGAGGCGTCAATTCTCCTGTTCGCGCTTTTAATGGTGTAGGTGGTACACCACTATTTATCACCAAAGCAGAAGGCGTTCACACCTTTGATGCCGATGGTAAACAATACATTGATTATGTGGGCTCTTGGGGTCCGATGATCTTAGGTCATAACCATCCTGAGATTAAACAAGCAGTGCTTGAAGCAGTTGAAAATGGCCTTTCGTATGGCGCGCCGACGGAAACTGAAATCCTAATGGCGGAAAAAGTAAAAGCGCTAGTACCATCTATTGAAAAAGTGCGCATGGTAAGTTCAGGTACAGAAGCGACCATGAGCGCCATTCGCCTTGCTCGTGGTTACACCGGTCGCGATAAAATCTTAAAGTTTGAAGGCTGTTACCATGGTCACGCTGACTCCTTGCTTGTTAAAGCAGGTTCAGGTGCACTTACCATGGGTGTGCCTAACTCCCCAGGTATTCCTGCCGACTTTGCTAAGCATACGCTAACGGTTTCATTTAATAACCTTGATGAAGTAAAAGCGATTTTTGATCGGTACAAAGATCAAATCGCGTGTGTGATCATCGAGCCAGTAGCTGGAAATATGAACTGCATTCCACCAGTAGAAGGCTTTTTAGAAGGCCTACGCGAAGTATGTACTAACAATCAAAGTGTACTTATCTTTGATGAAGTCATGACAGGCTTTCGTGTTGCACTTGGTGGTGCTCAACAGTACTATAACATCACTCCAGACTTAACCTGTTTAGGTAAAGTGATTGGTGGCGGTATGCCAGTGGGCGCGTTTGGTGGTAAAAAAGAAATCATGGATTACATCGCCCCAGTTGGTCCTGTTTATCAAGCAGGTACGCTGTCTGGTAACCCAATAGCCATGGCTGCCGGCTTAAAAGCGCTAGAGCTGCTTTCAAAAGAAGGACTACACGCGGAGCTTGAAGCTAAGAGCAAAGCCCTGTGCGAAGGCTTCCAAGCAGCTGCTGATGAAGCAGGTATCGCGCTTACGACTAACTACGCAGGTGGTATGTTTGGTTTCTTCTTTACTGACGCTAAGAAAGTAACCAGCTATCAACAAGCAACTGAATGCGATCTAGAGCGCTTCAAAAAGTTCTTCCACCTGATGCTAGATGAAGGCGTTTATTTAGCCCCATCTGCATTCGAAGCGGGTTTCGTGAGCACAATGCATTCTGACGAAGAAATCGCTAACACTATCAATGCTGCAAAGCGTGCATTTGCCAAGTTGTAATCACAGATTACACCCCATATTAGTTTGTATCTAAAAAGCCCGCTCAGGGCTTTTTTTGTTTTTTCAGCTACGCTTTGAATAAGCTTTTCAAAAGCTTCGGTCTATTTAATACCAGTTGTATTAAGTAAATGATCTATCTTGAAGCGGGGAAATAGCTTTAGTAGCAAGGCAAAAATTTTGCTATTTATTTGTTCTAAATGAGAAATTTTTAACGAAGCTAATATGCTATTTCACCCTTCAA
>NZ_PNDS01000310.1 GCF_005886535.1 Pseudoalteromonas sp. S2755 | reverse complement strand
AACGTACCATTGAAAGCTCGTGTCATAAACTCAAGAGGTGTTAAATCATACTTGTTCGGTAGGCCAGCAAGTGCGGTAGCGCCAGTTATCCAGCTTAACGTTAGTTCAGAAGAGTTGTCGCTAATCACTACTGAGTAGGTATCGCTAGTAAAAGTTTGAAATGAAACTTTATTTGCCTGCTCCGAGGGCTGACAGTAGCTAAAGTGCTTGAGTGCTACTTCTATATGTGATGGAGAGCAAATTGAGCTAGCCCTTGCTTCTACAAAGCTAGGTATACCGAAAATGATTAATGAGAATAAAAGAAATAAAGACTTTAGCACTTTCTTTCCTAACATGAAGAAAGTTTAAAAGTAACATTATAAAAATGAGCTAGTAATGAATAGATAGGAAAGAGATTGTTACTAAATGGTGCGGAAAGAGAGACTTGAACTCTCACATCCGAAGATACTGGAACCTAAATCCAGCGCGGCTACCAATTCCGCCACTTCCGCA
>NZ_PNDS01000309.1 GCF_005886535.1 Pseudoalteromonas sp. S2755 | reverse complement strand
CTGAAGCCAGCGTAAGCACTTCGTTAACTGAACAGTTTGCAGACTTAGACACGAACGCCGATGGCGAGCTAAGCAAATCTGAGTACGCGAACTACGAAGGTTAATCGCTAGGTGGGCTTAGCGCCCACTGCCTTTAACGCCATAACGAACACGACAGAAGGATTGGACTATCATGAAAAACGTATTAGCAGCACTTTCAATTGCAGGTTTAAATTTCGCGTCAGCGTCTGCATTAACTGGTGAAGATTTCACTAAATATGATAATGAAGCATACGGAACAA
>NZ_PNDS01000031.1 GCF_005886535.1 Pseudoalteromonas sp. S2755 | reverse complement strand
AATTAATGCCTTTCTAGCAGCCAGTTTTAGCGCTAACTGCGTTGAATTCACTTCCAATAGCCAGCTATTGGTGCATAAATTCGCCTTGTTATCCCTAAAACTGTCAGGCTAGATAAGGGGATAATTTAATGTGGTATTAAAAACAATGAGTTAGCTCATTCCTTATCCAAACCTCAGGTTAAATTAAGAAGTTTACTTCGTGACTCAGCGACTCAAATTGATTACGTATCAATGGTTGTTACTGTTCCAATGTAAACTCTAATACAACGCGCTGAGCGTATTGCGACTGCGGTTTTCCATCAACAATAAGTGGTCTATATTTCCATTTCCTTAGTGCTCTGACAGCAGCCTGATCAAATACTCTTTTAGGCTCCGCATTCGTCACTTTAACATCAATCACTTCGCCTTGTGGAGAAATGGCAAACTCCATTTCTACCCAACCTTCCACTCCATCTCTAGCAGCCGCGGGCGGGTAGTTAGGGTTGCTTCTAACAAGTGGAGTCGCTTGCCCATCGGTGGAGAATTGCAGCGTCATTGTGTTAGTAAACTTACCTAAATCTAAGCTAGGTGCCTCGCTACTAATTTGTAGATCATCTCCTGTATCAACGATATTTTCAGTCGGTCTAATCGGGGCCGCTATTGGTTTTGGTGGTTCTGGCATTACCCTTTTTTCTTCGACTGGAGAGTCCTCTCTATCCGTTGCAATAGTAAGATCAAAGACTTCTATGTCGATAATGGGACGAGTGAGTTCTTGAGAAACCAAGTTTTGCATAAAGCCAAAGGTGGCAAAAGTAATAATAACTGCGCCAACAAACGATAGTGCGAGTTTTGGAATTGCTGAGTTAGGCTGTTGAAGAGTGGCTAATGTCGTCATGATTTTATCCCCGTTATGTTGTTTTCGTAAATAGAACGTTTGGGTAACGGAAACGGGGTGAAAGTTTTTAGATTTTTTTGATATGTACCTTGGTTTGGCCAAAGACCTTGGATTACAATGCACGAGGAGCAGAGTACATTATTTAATTTTTCGTGATCATAGGTCGTTATGAAGTTAGTTGAGATCAACAAGGCGCGTTATCGCAAACATCTAAATCAAGTTATCATTGCTTGCGTTACAGCGCTAACAATCGGTAGTTTGGGGATTGCTCAGTTATTGATCCAATTATTTCCTGATGTAGATGGTAGCCATTTTCATTGGAATTTAACTGGTGTAGTCGTGACCTGCATCGTCATTGGTCTCGTGCTCAAAAAGTATAAAGCGCATCCCTTTATGACCGAAGTAAGTTATGTGTGGGACTTAAAGCAATCACTGAATAAAATCACCCGTAAAATGGCGAAGTTAAAACAGGCAGCGCAGCAGGGAGATGTAGATGCGATGACGGCGATTCAGTATAGCTATGCGGGATCTCGTCAGCTATGGCAATTGGATGACAATACCATAACGATGGATGATTTGGCGATGTGGCAAGCAGAGTTGGATTCACTGGCTAGCAAGTATCAAGTTGAAATAAAAGCAGAAAACTATAAAGAAACGATATTGAAACAGTACTAACAAAGCGGCTTGTTTCGGCGTTAAACTTTTTCACAATTTTTAATGTGACACTAATATGTCAGAACGGTAATATAACAGTCAAATTTTCTATTAAAGGAACAATTTAAACTGTGCTATTGCGTCATCGGTTTCACCAGTTCGGCTGGTTGGTTCTTATCAACTCTCTTTGCTCAATCTTAATTACCATAAACGTTGTAAATACCAACCCTGCCGATTATCAAGGACTGACATTATTTTACGTTTCCGTATCAACGTGGAGCCATATGGCTTTACTCACAGCGTTAGTGAGTATTGTTGCTATGCCTTTGGTATGGTTACAGCCAAATAAAGTGAGAGCCGTATGCTTTGCTTTATTTTATGCATTGTTTTTCGTAGCACTTATTGCAAATAGCGTGTGCTTTGAGCTTTACAAGTTTCATATTAACGGTGTTATTGTCGATATGCTGCTTGCAGGCCAAGTTATTGAGTTCTCGCCAATTGCATGGGCTCAAGCGATAGTCATTTTTGTTATGATATTTGTTTTCCAGTTTTACCTGTCAACGTGGTTAAGTAAGCCCCGAACCGTGATGCAGTTGCGCTTTGGTCGAAAGTTTACCAGCGTAACCATTATTGCGCTGTTGGCGAGCAATACTATTCATGCTTGGGCAAGTGCGACGGTATATCAACCGATTACAGGGTTCAGTAAGTACTTACCTCTCTACAAACCCGCAACAGCAAACTCCTTTTTGCGTAGATATGATTTGCTAGATGAAGCTGCGTTGGCACAGCAGAAATCCATGTCTTTAAGACAAGGACAATTTAACTATCCTTTACAACCTATGGAAGTAGACCCAGTTAAGAAGCCTCTTGATATTGTTTTTGTGGTGCTGGATTCATGGCGGTATGATGCTTTTACAGCACAAGTTACTCCCAATATTTGGCGGTTCTCACAACAGGGAGTCGCCTTCAATCAGCATTTCTCTACTGGTAATTCTACACGAACGGGGATCTCCGGACTGTTTTATGGTTTGCCAGGCACTGCTTGGCAGGATATTTACAACAATCGAGTTACGCCATTATTGATGGATAGAATGCGCGACTTGGGTTATCAATTTGGGATATTTTCGTCTGCACAACTGGTTCGCCCTGAGTTTAATGAAACCGTGTTTGCTCGCATTGAGGGGCTAAAAACGCATACAAAAGGCGATGACGTATTAGCTAGGGATGAGCAGATCACCAAAAATTGGGTTAAATGGTATGCTAATAAAGATCCAAACCAGCCGTCTTTCAGTTTTCTCTTTTATGATGCAATCCATGGCTACGCAGTTCCTGAGGATTACCATGCCGGGTTTGAGCCTATGCACGGCCCCATTAACCATATGTTATTGGACAACGATTATGATAGAGAACCAATTTTAAATCGTTATCTTACCAGCACACACGTTGTAGATAGCCTTGCTGCATCGGTATTAGCGCAGCTTGATATAGAAAATACACTGGTGATTATCACATCAGATCATGGTGAAGAGCTTAATGACAACAAGCTTAATTACTGGGGACACAATAGTAATTTTACTGAGCCACAGATAAAGGTGCCATTTATTGTTGTAGGACCAAAAAGCGAAAAGTGGCAGCATTGGCAAGCCTCAAATGTGGTAACCAGTCACTTAGACGTGGTACCGACGCTGATGAATGAGTACTTAGGGGTTAAAAACATGCCTGAAGATTATAGTACGGGTTATAACTTAACCGGACCAGTTAAAGAGAGAAGTTGGCTGTTACTCAGTAGCTACAACAAATATGCGATTGTGAGTAAGCAGCAAATTATAGAAGTCTCGCCCGTAGGAACTTATGAGACGCTTGATGAAACTAACAAGCCATCTGAGCAAGAGCCAAACTTTGAATATATTCAAGAGGCAATGCAGCAGATCAGCCACTTTCAGTAGATAAAAAAGGGTTGGGTGTGCTGGTGGACTGTCGTGCTAACTCGAGCGATATAGCTAAGCGCTTAAAGAGTAAAATTGAAAGGCGTTTTTCTTGTCTTTTTTTACCGTGTACATGGCGACATCAGCACATTCGATTAATTGGCTTAGCTCAACTGCATCTCTTGGGTAACTTGCAATACCTATGCTTGCGCCAACTCGCAGTGGAAGTGCTTTTCCTTCAGGCGTTTGCCAAATCATCTCGGTGTTTATCGCCTCGAGCAGGTTTTCAGCGATGCGTTGCAACTTTTCATTTTTGGCGCAGTGCAAGGCAATCAAAAATTCATCACCTCCCCAACGACAAACCACATCTTGTTCTCTAACCTGAGTACTAATTTGAGTAGCGATATGTTTTAACATCGCGTCGCCGGCATTATGGCCATAAATATCATTGATTGGTTTAAACTCATCTAAATCAATGATAAACAAGCTAAACGGAGTTTCGTTATCTAACCACTCGTTAATCTTGATCTCAGTACCATGGCGATTGTAAAGGCCTGTTAGTTTATCGCGGTTAGCCTTTTTACTGAGCTCTTGAAATACGGTTTTTCTCAGCGTGATATCTGATAAAAACACCTGTAAATAGAATTGTCCGCTACTTTCTACTCTCAGCATGATGACACTCAGCCAAACAGGTTGATCTGTCATGGGGTTAATAAACTCAAACTCTGACTGAGTTGGCTGGTTAAGCTCCAAGGTATGCTCTGTAAAGGTGTAAAGAATATCCGGAGTTTTGCAGTAGCGACCAAAACTCTCGGGAAAATATTCATCAAGGTCAATTGCCATGCCTGTCAGCAAATCACAAGCAGCATCATTAGCTAAGATCACTTCACCTTTGTCTTTTACCAGTAGAGTAGGGGAAGATGAGCGCTCAAACATAAGCCTAAAGCGCTTCTCCAGCACTTCAATATCAGCTCGTAGTTGGCGTTCTTGCTCAAACATAGAAGCGGTTTTAGCGATAAGTTGATTGGTATTGCTCGCAATATCACCAATTTCACTTGATTCATGCCCTTTAGGTACGATTAAATTTAAGGGCGTTCCAGGAATAACCTTAGCAATTTGACTGCTTAAGTTACTCAGGGGTTTTGTCACTATGAAGTGTGTAACAACTGTGAAGATGATTAAGATAGGGATGATGACGACCAGTAAGGTTTGAACGCTTGAACGAGCGATATCTCTAGCACTTTGCTCGATAAAAACGGAATTTGGCTGAATATAGACCTCACCAACGATTTCACTTAATAAAAACGGATGATTAAGTTTAATAATGGTAGCATTTTGCGGCTTAAACCCAACGCTTTGAGCGAGCCACTTTTCTTCACTTTTGATTGCGGCAGAAGAGATAACGTCATTACTGACTAGGCCATTAATGACTTCTACAGCAAGGTCTTTGTCATTGAGATAAGTTGCAATAGAGGAAGAAGACGACACGGTTTGGCCAATTTGCCCGATAATAGTATTAGAGCGCCGAAGTTCACGCTCAACAATATGATCGTGATATAACTTAGCGTAAAGCATTGAAAAAATAAAAGTCGAGACAACAAGCACGAGTGCTAGTCGCACGATCAGCCCATATTTAGTCATCGATTTGGTATATTACCTTCACATCACCTGTCACAAAATCTGCTGGAACATAGCCGATTGCGTTTGGCGTATTTCTGATACTTTCAAGTATAGTCGACGGTGAGGAAAATGACTGAGGGGGAGAAACTTTACCGCTGAATTTTATTCTTGACCAATAGGCGTTGATTTGACTTTCATTACGTCCAGTTAGTGCCAGAAAAAAAGGGCCTCTTAAAGGGTGGGATTTTTCGTAGTCATAGGTCACAGCCATATCGCCGTTAGGAAATGCGACATACTTGCCCATGTACATATCGATGAGTTGGCGCTTCGATATCGACTCGATAGGGTTGTCTTTGTTAACGATGACAGCAATATCAGCTGTTGCTGAAATTGGGTAAGTAACGAGGAAGAAAACCGCAACAAGTAACCTATTCATCAGAACACCCAATTAAAGCTAAGCGTAAAGGTGTTGAAGGAAAGATCAGGATCACTAAACAGCTCTGTATCGTGAAGGTAGAAAGCGCTGGGTAGATGATCAGCTGTCGTATGCTTCCAATTAAACTTAAATGCTAATGTCGGGTTCAATTCACGTCGCCACGTTAGTGAGGTGCTATGCTGATCCAGTTGGTAAAAACCAGAATGCATGGAAGCGGCTTCATAAATTTGCATTAACTCGGGTAATGGAACAAGTGGGCCTGGCTCTACACTTGGTTTATTATCGGATTTGGCAACAGAGTAGGTGAAAGACAGGGTGTTTAAATCGAAGCGCTTGCCTAGTGTGATGTAGCCTGCTTTTAAGTGGTTGAGCACGCTGGAATTTGAATCCGTCAGCGATATTTCACTCTGTAGTAGCCAATTTGAGTCATCATATCTCATACTGACTGCGCTATAGGTGAAGCGCCTATCGATGATATAAAGAGAGTCAATAAGCTCATTCTTGGTCGGCCAAACTTGTAGGGGGACTTGCGCGAGTGCATCACGTAATTGCTTTTGCTGCTCGTGTTCATTGGCTGCTTTTGTTGTCGTATAGTTGGCTCTAAACAACCAATTTAACGTTTCGTACTGTACCGCTACACCCAAGATAGATTTGAGCTCTACATTCCAAAAAAACTCATTGTCACTATATATGGGAGATTTAGAGCGACCCCAGTACGCTTTGGCACTCGCTATGCCTTGGTCAAGCGGTGTGCGGTATTGTACGTCAACGCCATCCAAGTTCTGATGAGGGATGATAGAATAAAACTCGACGGGAGGGTGTTCTATATCCATCGAATAGCCAATATCCCGATATTCGGTCATTAAAAATAGGTCTAACCCGGTACGCCCTGCCCGAAATTGCCAGTTCGAATTTAGGTCATAACGCAAAAAAGCCAGTTTAATTGCATTGTTAAGTCGATCATCATGTTGTTCTTTTAACAGCAGCTGTCCAACAAGCTCCAAATTATCACTAGCATGCCATTCGGCTTGTAGGCCCAAGGATGAAAATGAAAAGTCGAGTTCATCTCTTTCCACCCCGTGCGGTTGTGAGATGGACTCTCTGATTTTAGCAGTATGAGAGTCTGTTTTAACCGCCTTAAGCGTAGCAAAACCGCTGAAATCAATATCAGAGCCGTAGCTGACTGTAGTTAAAAATAGTAAGCAGATAAAAACCGAGCGCATGAGTTATAAATGTTTTCGCTTTCCTTTTTTATATAGCCTAGTTCGAATTTTGACATTTACCAATGCGATGTCCGCCTTGTCCTTGTATAATGCACTTAGAGACACCATATCCCATTTATGGTAGCATATTGTTATATTATCACATTAGGCAAGATTGAGACGTGGCAGAAGTAAGAGCGAGAGTCGGGCTGAATGTAGGGCAGCATAGTAATATCCCTGCAGAAATAGTTTCTTTTTCAGGGCTCAAAGATGGCCAAGAACATGTTGCGCTGGTATTTAATAGTGCAGACAGTCAGCAGCAAATTCCCCTAATTCGTATGCACTCTGAGTGCTTAACTGGTGATGTCTTTCATTCTTCTCGTTGTGATTGTGGCGAACAGTTAAATGAATGTATCGAAGCGATGCATAAACAAGGCGGCATTTTGTTATATTTGCGTCAAGAAGGTCGTGGCATTGGCCTATACAATAAAATCGATGCTTATGTATTGCAATCGCAAGGGATGAACACCTACGAGGCGAACAACCACCTCGGCTTTGAAGATGACCTAAGAGATTTCTCTGATGCCGTGTTGATGCTTCAAGCG
The DNA here is from genome assembly GCF_005886535.1 of Pseudoalteromonas sp. S2755. Taxonomy (GTDB): domain Bacteria; phylum Pseudomonadota; class Gammaproteobacteria; order Enterobacterales; family Alteromonadaceae; genus Pseudoalteromonas. The sequence continues at coordinate 24,442 of NZ_PNDS01000031.1, read as the reverse complement.
CTCGGATTAAACCACGTTAAGTTAATGACGAACAATCCGAAAAAGCTAAAGGCGTTGAGAAAAGCGGGTATTACCGTCGATGAAGTAGTTGGCACTCAGGCACATGTTAAGGCAGGGGTTTCTGGTAATGAGCAGTATCTAAAAACCAAGATCCAACATGGTGCCCACATGCTGGATATCAAAAAGATATCAAAAGCTGATTAGCCTAAGCGTATATATTTATCACAACAAGCCGACTAGATAATCGCTCCAGTTGGCTTGTCATATCAAACGCTCTATTCTCGTTACAACTCATTCAAACTTAAGATGTCCAAATAGGCTACGTCTACCGCCAGTATTTGTTTAAAATATGCTAAAAAGCGCTGACAAATCCGCCTTTCATGCCTTTTCACTCGACGCGGTAATCAGTATAATCAAAGGCGTTATAGCTTAAATTAAGTGGACTATGTCGACACCAATTAGAACATTCAAAGCAAGCATGGGCGTGCAGTGGTTAAAAGCCGGGTGGGCAATTTTCAAAACCCAGCCTATGACTTTTATGCTGATGTACATTTTCATGGCGGTAGTAAGCCTATTACCCCTGTTCGCACCTATTTTTCATATTATCGCAGCCTTGTCTGGTCCTTTTTTAAGCGCTGGCTTCTATCTTGCTGTTATCAATAAACAGATCAATAAACCAATAAAGTTGGCAGACATTTTTGAGCCTTTTGCAGCAAAAGGCCGCCGATTACACTTGTTCCGAGTTGGTATTTATCAAATGGCAGGTGCGCTGCTGCTGACTATGGTTGCCGGTGTGCTATTCAGTGATGTGGCGACTGCGCTGGAGAGTGTTGGACCAAATACCGATCCGAATGAACTTATCGGACTTATCGCGAGCAATATTGGTTTTTCCGAAGTTGCCGTATTTGTGATTGCACAATCGGTCATTATGATGGCCTTCGCTTTTGTCGTGCCACAGGTGTTTTTCCAAGGTGAAAAACGCATTTTTCACGCGATGAAGTGCTCGCTTGCCGCTTTTTATCATAATATGGCCGCGCTGAGTATTTACGGCTTGGTCGTTGCAGCGCTTATCGTTGCGTCTATACCGCTATCGATGCTCCCGGCGATTATTATCATGCCAGTTGCCATGATAGGTTTTTTTGTTTCTTTTCAGGCGATGTTTATGCCGGTTATCGTTGAAAAGAAGGAAAACGATGAAAACGCTGACATTTCTCAGTCTGACTCAGGACGCTTTGACGCCTGATGGATGAACAAGAAATTAAAAAGCTAAAAAATTATGCCGTTTGGTTATTGTCGAGACAAGAGTACTCTGAGTTAGGATTGACGCAAAAGCTACTGCAGAAAGGGGCTACAGCGGCAGTCGCCGAGCAATTAGTTTCCTGGCTAAAATCGCTCGATTACGTTAATGACGACCGCTATGCAGAGAGCTTTTTAAACCGCCAGATTGCAAAAGGACTTGGAGAAAAGCGTGTATTAATGGATGCAGGGCAAAAGGGCGTGAGCCGAGAGACTTTGTATACGCTAATCGCTGAGCGCGAAATTGATTGGTACATGCAAGCCGCAAAAACCTATGAAAAAAAGTACGGTATTTGCGCACAACCGATAGAATATAAAGAAAAAACTAAGCGCGTACGTTACATGAGTTATCGTGGCTTTAGTTTTGATGAAATAGATTTTGCAATTGAAGCTGCAATGACTGCAGCAGAGCAAGAAGAAATAAAGGGTGAATGATCACATGCAGCATATGACTACCGCACAAATCAGGCAAAGCTTCTTAGATTTCTTTGCTAAACAACAACATCAAGTGGTGCCTTCAAGCTCGTTAATTCCGGGTAATGATGCCACCTTATTATTCACCAACGCTGGTATGGTGCAGTTTAAAGATGCCTTCTTGGGAGCGGAAAAGCGCCCTTATACGCGAGCAACTAGTTCACAGCGCTGTGTTCGTGCGGGTGGTAAACATAATGACCTTGAAAACGTAGGTTATACCGCAAGACACCACACTTTCTTCGAAATGCTAGGTAACTTTAGCTTTGGTGATTATTTTAAAACCGACGCAATAAAATTTGCTTGGAGCTTCCTAACAGATGTGATCAAGCTACCAAAAGAAAAGCTGCTAGTTACTATTTATCATGAAGACGACGAAGCGTTTGATATCTGGTCAAAACAAGTTGGTGTTCCTGAAGACAGGATCATCCGTATCGCGACGGCGGATAACTTTTGGTCAATGGGCGATACGGGTCCTTGCGGTCCTTGCTCTGAAATCTTTTATGATCACGGCGAGCACATTTGGGGGGGGCCTCCGGGCTCACCAGAAGAGGACGGTGATCGCTTCATTGAGATCTGGAACTTAGTATTCATGCAGTACAACCGTCATGCAGACGGCACAATGGAACCGCTGCCAATGCAGTCGGTTGATACCGGAATGGGTCTTGAGCGTATCTCTGCAATTATGCAGGGTGTGCACTCAAACTATGAGATTGACTTGTTCCAAGCGCTGATTAAAGCCGCTGCAAAAGTAACAGATGCTCAAGATTTAGAAGATAAATCACTACGTGTAGTTGCTGACCACATTCGTTCGTGTGCGTTCCTTATTGCTGACGGCGTTATGCCATCTAACGAGGGCCGTGGTTACGTGCTGCGTCGTATTATTCGTCGTGCAGTTCGTCACGGCAATAAACTCGGTGCAAAAGGGGCATTCTTCTACAAGTTAGTTGCCGCACTTGCTGAGCAAATGGGTGAAGCTTACCCTGAACTAGTGAAGCAACAAGCGATTATCGAAAAAGTATTACGCATTGAAGAAGATCAGTTTGGTAAAACTCTAGACCGCGGTTTGACTATCCTAGAAGATAGCCTTGCAGGTATTGAAGGCGACGTTATTCCTGGCGATCTAGTGTTCAAACTTTACGATACTTATGGTTTCCCTGCGGACTTAACTGCGGATGTGGCGCGTGAGCGTTTTATGACGATAGACGAGCGCGGCTTCCAAGTATGTATGGAAGAGCAGCGTAAAAAAGCGCAAGCGGCTGGTAAGTTCGGTGCAGATTACAACGAGCGCTTGAAGTCCGATAAAAACACTGACTTTAAAGGCTATGACGCCGAGCACTATACCGGCACTGTGGTTGAAATCTTTAAAGAAGGCCAACACACCAATACGTTAGAAGATGGTGAACAAGGTGTGGTTATCCTTGACCGCACGCCTTTCTATGCTGAGTCAGGTGGCCAAGTTGGTGATACGGGTGTACTAAAAGTAGCTAACGGCGAGTTTGTGGTTACTGACACGCAAAAGCTAGGTAATGCATTTGCACACCATGGTCATGTGGTTGGCCGCATTGGTGTTAACGATAAAGCCGATGCGCGTATTGACGCAGAGCGTCGCGAGCGAGTGAAGAAAAACCATACTGCAACGCACTTGGTCCACAAAGCACTACGCGATTTACTGGGCGATCACGTAACACAAAAAGGCTCGTTAGTATTACCAGATCGTCTTCGTTTCGACTTCTCGCATTTTGAAGGCGTCACTAAAGCACAATTGCAGCAAGTAGAAGATGCAGTGAACGCAGAAATCCGCCGCAACTTTGCTTTACAAACTGAATTGATGGATATCGATGCTGCCAAAGACAAAGGTGCAATGGCGCTATTTGGCGAGAAGTATGATGATGAAGTTCGAGTTGTATCAATCGGAGAGTACTCAATTGAACTTTGTGGTGGTACACACGTGAAACGCGCAGGTGATATTGGCCTATTCAAAATTGTCTCAGAAGGCGGTATCGCAGCAGGTGTTCGTCGTATCGAAGCGGTAACGGGTGCTGATGCTATCGCTTATGTTAATGAGCAAGAACAAGTGCTTTCTGAAATCGCGGCTTTGGTTAAGGGTGATACCTCATCTGTGCTAGAAAAAGTATCAGCGCTAATTGAAAAGTCCAAAGGTCTTGAAAAGCAAGTTGCTCAGCTAAATGACAAACTAGCAAGTGCTGCGGGTGCAACGCTGCTTGACTCTGTAACGGAAGTGAATGGGATTAAATTACTCGTAGCGAACGTCGCAGGAACTGAGTCTAAAGCACTGCGTGGCATGGTCGATGATCTGAAGAACAAGATTGGCTCAGGTGTCATTGCGCTGGGTGTAGCAAACGGCGATAAAGTAAGCCTAATCGCTGGCGTAACGAAAGACTTAGTTGGTCAGGTAAAAGCAGGTGAGCTAGTTAATCACATGGCTTCTCAAGTCGGTGGTAAAGGTGGCGGTCGTCCAGATATGGCGCAAGCTGGTGGCTCACAACCAGAAAACCTAGACGCAGCACTAAACAGTGTTCCAACTTGGTTAAATGAAGTAACGCAGTAATCAGCAAGTGGCGCTGATTGTACAAAAGTTTGGTGGCACCTCGGTAGGTTCGGTAGAGCGTATTGAGGCGGTTGCCGAACACGTTATCAAAACACAACAACAAGGCCACCAAGTGGTGGTCGTGTTGTCTGCAATGTCAGGCGAGACAAATCGTCTTATTTCCCTTGCCCAACAAATCGATGCACGTCCAAGTTCCCGTGAGCTAGATGTGTTGATCACCACCGGCGAACAAGTTTCTATCGCGTTATTGGCGATGGCCATCATTAAGCGTGGGCATTCTGCCGTGAGCTTACTTGCTGATCAGGTTGGCATTAAAACCGATAACATGTTCTCTAAAGCGCGGATCACAGAAATAGACACAACCCGCTTAAAGCAAGAGCTTGAGCATAACCGGATAACTATTATTGCCGGATTTCAAGGACGCGATGAAGAAGGCAATATCACCACGTTGGGGCGTGGTGGTACAGATACCTCAGCAGTTGAAATCGCAGGGGCTTTGCAAGCAGACGAATGTCAGATATATACTGATGTCGACGGTGTGTACACTACCGATCCACGAATCGAGCCAAATGCACGGCGTTTATCACATATTACTTTTCCTGAGATGTTGGAGCTGGCCAGTGTGGGCGCTAAAGTTTTGCAGATCCGCTCGGTTGAAGCGGCCGGTCGATACAATGTACCACTGCGCGTACTTTCTTCGTTTTCTCCCGATAACGGCACCTTAATTAGCTATGAGGAAGGTAAGATGAAAAACACTAAAGTGGTCTCTGGGGTAGCGAGCGTCAAAGACGAAGCACTTATCCTAGTTAACAATGTCGATGCAAAACCTAGTAATCTTGCCAATATACTTTCGCTTCTTGGTGAGCATAATATTGAAGTCGATATGATTAACCATTTGAACCACAGTGAGAAAAAAATAGACTATGCTTTTACTGTGCACACAAATGATTGTATTCTGGCGGAAGAAGTTTTAGCGCAACATGCACAAAATTTAGGTGGCGCAACCGTAGAGGTTAATGCTAACGTGGCAAAAATCTCAGCGGTTGGCATCGGGATGAAATCTCATTCAGGTGTTGCTGGTCTCTTTTTTATGGCATTGGCCGAAGAAAATATTCACACTCTATTAGTATCCACATCAGAGATAAAAATCTCGGCACTGGTAGAAGAAAAATATTTAGAGCTAGCTGTTCGGGCTTTACATGCCAAATTCGGATTGGAAAGTACTGAGTAAAAGAAGTTTTTGCTTACTTTTCTAGGAACTTTTATTTAAAATGGATTTGACGCGGAATCTTTTAAATTTTGGAATAACAGGAGCAAGAGAATGCTAATACTAACTCGTCGAGTAGGTGAAACCCTGATGATTGGTGATGAAGTGACTGTAACAGTACTAGGTGTTAAAGGTAACCAAGTGCGTATTGGTGTAAATGCGCCTAAAGATGTTTCAGTTCACCGTGAAGAAATTTACATGCGAATTCAGGCTGAAAAATCTAGCCCAGGCAATATGTAATTGACCAAATACTGAATTACGATGCTAGTTAACATGATTTAACTAGCAAAAAAACCCCGCGGCTGCGGGGTTTTTTATTTCTGGCTTTGCCCGGATAAAAAGGTAATTGCTTCTTCGCTAAGTCCAGATTTACTGATATAGCTCGGTTTATTTTGGTGAAACACCAAAAAACCTCTGTCTGTTTCGACGAGTTTATCTAAGTCGTCAAATGGGTAAGAAAATTCGGCATGTGTTGCCTTGGTACTAATGCCAGTTGTAGTGATTGAAATTTCAACGGTATTACCAGCTGCGCGAGAATATGCTTGCCTTATCACCCACCACGCTTTGCGATAATAGAAAGCAACGCATTCAACCACAGCCAGTAGAATAAGAAAGTTTCCGACGTAATGCTCTTGCAAACCGTAAATAGCAAACAGCCCCAACGCAATTAGCAGTACAAGGAGGCCATATTTCGGTTTAACCGCAAGCCCATTAGCTTCAGATTCTTCAAAACACTCTCGATAGTAGGCTTTATCTAACTTAAATTGGCTTTGAAAAGATAAATTTTCATTTTGTTCAAGAGAGGGCATAGACGTTCGTTTTGGCAAAAATTTCCCCCTATTATACCCATCTGTATTGAAAAAGCTGTAATGCGAATAAATTGTTTGCAGCTCCCTTTTGCTACAACCAGCGAAATACGCGCTACACAGGGTGACGTTTACGTAAACGTTATACCTTGGTCTGTCCAATTTACAATTTGCCTTGCGTAATCAAAAATCCACTCTATATTCATTACAATCTCAGTATTAGTTGACGCTATTTTGAATATTTTTCATATTTATTACGTTAATTTTCTATATTTATTAGTACTTTCCTAGTTAACTCACTGATTATTTGTAAGTTAAGTGTTTTGGTAATACCAATTTACAATAAGCTTTACATTGGAACATTTTTTGTTATAAGGTGAATAAATATCTACAAAAAGTGAAGGTTTATACCAGTTCGTTAACATCGAATAGGAAAACCAAATAGCAAGTAAGGGGTAAAAATGGATATTGGAGCGCAGTTACTGCAAGCAGGAAATCTCATGCTGACCGGGATGGTTGGTGTTTTTGTTTTTCTGTCCATTTTGATTTTTGCGATGCGGCTGTTGGCCAACTTTGCTGCTCAATTTAAAGAAGTAGCGCCAAGTACCACAAGATCAAAAACAACCAGAGCAACATCGTCACAGGGTGTGCCGCAGGCACATATTGCAGCCATAAGCGCTGCCGTTGCAGCCTACAGAAAAAACTATTAATAGGGGTTTTGCATGTCACAGTTAAAGCTAACCGAATTAGTGCTGCGCGATGCGCATCAGTCATTACTCGCCACCAGAATGCGTTTGGAAGATATGCTTCCTATCGCTGAGAAGCTCGATAATATGGGCTATTGGTCTGTTGAATCGTGGGGGGGAGCAACCTTCGACTCGTGTATTCGCTATTTAGGCGAAGATCCATGGGAGCGGATCCGTGCACTGAAAGCTGCGATGCCGAAAACCAAACAGCAAATGCTACTGCGTGGCCAGAATTTATTGGGCTATCGTCATTACGCTGATGATGTTGTCGAGAAGTTTGTTGAACGTGCCCACTATAACGGGGTAGATGTATTTAGAATATTCGACGCAATGAACGACGTGCGCAACTTAGAAACGGCCATTAAAGCGGCCATTAAAGTGGGCGCGCATGCGCAGGGGACGATTTCGTACACCGTAAGCCCAGTTCATACGCTGGAAATGTGGCTCACGCAAGCTAAGCAGCTTGAAGACTTAGGCTGTCACTCTATTTGTATCAAGGACATGGCTGGGTTACTGAAACCCTATGATGCCGAAAAATTAATCTCTGGGCTTAAAGCGTCCGTCTCGATTCCTATCGCAATGCAGTGCCATGCAACCACAGGACTCAGCACCGCAACTTATCAAAAAGCCATAGATGCGGGTATCGATATGCTCGATACGGCGATTTCTTCGATGAGTATGACCTATGGCCATAGCGCAACAGAAACTATTGCGGCGATTGTGGAAGGCACAGAACGTGATACAGGGCTTGACTTACTTGAGCTTGAAGAAGTTGCAGCTTATTTCCGTGAAGTGAGAAAGAAATATGCCGCTTTTGAAGGCAGCTTGAAAGGGGTAGATGGTCGTATTCTATCTGCACAAGTGCCAGGTGGCATGTTAACCAATATGGAAAATCAACTTCGAGAGCAAGGTGCAGGTGACAAGCTTGACGCGGTACTAAAAGAAATTCCAAGTGTGCGTAAAGAGCTTGGTTATCTGCCGCTCGTAACACCAACCTCACAGATAGTCGGGACGCAAGCGGTATTAAACGTACTGACTGGTGAGCGATACAAGTCTATAACCAAAGAAACGGCTGGCGTGCTGAAAGGCGAATATGGCGCGACACCAGCGCAAGTCGACCAAGCTTTACAACAGCGTGTGCTTGAAGGCGCAGAGCCTATTACTTGCCGTCCTGCCGACTTAATTGAACCTGAGTTGGATAGTTTACAAAGCGAGTTAGTCGCCACGGCAAAAGAGGAGCAAATTAACCTAGCAGATGAGGTTATTGATGATGTGCTTACCTATGCATTATTCCCTCAGATTGGTCTTAAGTTCCTGAAAAATCGCAATAATTCAGATGCATTTGAGCCAAAGCCGACGCTTGTTGAAAGTAAAGAACAAAAAGCTGCAGCGACGCCTTCTAAAGCCAATTCATCAGCTGCTGAGCGTTACAGCGTAAAGGTGGATGGTAAAGTATACGATGTAGTGGTTGCGCCGGGTGGTGAGCTCAAAGAAGTACAAGTCAAAGACAGTGAGCTTATTCCGCAATCAACCTCTGTGAGCTCCAGTGAAACTTTGAATGCGCCACTTGCCGGCAATATTTTTAAGCTTATGGTGCGGGCAGGAGATGAAGTGCAAGAGGGCGATGTGGTACTCATCATGGAAGCCATGAAAATGGAAACCGAGGTGCGTGCAACACACAGTGGCCAAGTCGCGGAGCTACTCGTCTCTGAAGGCGACTCTGTCAGTGCTGGCGATGCCATCATGTCTTTAGCATAAGGATGTCGTGATGGAAGGGTTACTTAATTTATGGCAAGCAACAGGGCTTGCCAACTTCACAGTGCCAGCACTTTGCATGATGGCTGTGGGCTGCGGACTTTTGTATCTTGCGATCGCCAAAGGCTTTGAGCCCTTGCTATTAGTGCCTATTGGCTTTGGTGCCATACTCACGAATATTCCTGTCGCTGGGCTTGCCGATCCAGGCGGGCTTTTATACTACGTGTATTACATTGGTATAGACAGCGGAGTATTCCCCTTACTGATCTTTATGGGAGTGGGCGCGATGACGGACTTTAGTGCCTTGATAGCGAACCCCAAGATGCTGTTGCTTGGTGCCGCTGCGCAGTTTGGGATTTTTGCCACTTTGTTTGGGGCTATTTTGCTGAATTATATTCCGGGCTTTGAATTTACCCTGCAAGACGCTTCAGCAATCGCTATTATTGGCGGTGCAGATGGACCAACTGCGATATTCCTCGCGTCTAAGCTTGCACCCGAGTTACTAGGGGCAATAGCGGTGGCGGCCTATTCATATATGGCGTTAGTGCCAATTATTCAACCACCCATCATGAAAGCACTCACGACGCAGGAGGAGCGTCAGATTGCGATGCCACAACTGCGCCATGTATCAAAAACCGAAAAAATCTTATTTCCTCTGGCCGTACTAGGTTTGACGATATTGTTTTTACCTGCTGCAACACCTTTGGTTGGTATGTTCTGCTTGGGCAACTTGATGAAAGAGTGTGGTGTAGTAGACCGCTTGAGTAAAACGGCGCAAAACGAGTTGATTAATATTACCACTATTTTCCTCGGGTTGGCGGTGGGCTCAAAGCTGGCAGCTGATCAATTCTTAACGGTTGAGACGTTGGGGATTTTAGCGCTAGGTGCCGTGGCTTTTGGAATTGGCACAGCAACAGGGGTGTTAATGGCTAAAACCATGAATAAGTTTAGCGATACGCCCATTAATCCGCTGGTTGGTGCCGCTGGGGTATCTGCGGTACCAATGGCTGCGCGTGTGGTTAATAAGGTCGGCCTTGAAAGTAATCCACATAACTTCTTGCTGATGCATGCGATGGGCCCCAATGTCGCGGGTGTATTAGGCAGTGCGGTTGCTGCTGGTATTTTGCTTGCACTGGTAGGCTAAGTTACACTTCTCCAACCATTTGCGTGGCGATTTTAGGTTGCCGCGCATTTTTTAGGCCTATAATACAAGCTCAATTGGGAAAATAAGACGGTAGTAAGTTTTGTTGTGATTTTGGTACTTTCCGGTATCAAATCGTTTAAAAAAAATTCTTTGTTTCTGTTAGAGGGTTGTTTTTCTGTTTTTTTTGTGTAACGTGTTATCTGAGTATAACAATGAAAATAAGGAAGTAACATGAAGTTAACTATGAAGAAAACCAACTTAAAAAGCTTATTAGGTAAAGAGATCGCAGCAGCTCAAACTAAAGATGTTGCAGGCGCAAGAGGGACTGATACATTAACAGGGCTAATGGCGTGTAATCCACCTCCTACAGGCAAGCACTACTGTAAGCGTCCAAACTAAATGCTTTAAGTCCAGCCTGATCTCATTCAGGTTGCGATACTATTACGCCTGATGTGAAACCATGTTGGGCGTACATAAAACCAATAACTAAACTATAGTAAATGTAACAATTCCCTCTCCCACACGTGTTTAACACCAAAAAGTCGATTTCTGTTATTTAGCAGCTTGATGTTTCATTTCACTGGACTTTATATTCTTAAACTTGATAGTCTTTCGTTACTTTTAATTAACACGAGCAGCTTCAGATGAAGTTTTTAGCTCCTTTCTTATTCTTGTTACCCTGCGTGACAGCTGCAACGGAAGCATCGACCTTAGTGGTAACGCCGATTGCAGAGCATGTTTATAAACATGAATCTTCGCTACACGTCGAACCCTGGGGGTTAGTGGCAGGCTCTGGGCTGGTTGTGGTCGACGGTAAAGATGCTTATATTGTTGATACACCTTGGACCGAGCAAGACACAGAAACGCTGCTTTTATGGACTGAAGACCGCAAGCTCAATGTTAAAGGGGCGGTGGTCACGCATTATCATCAAGATGCAAGCGGTGGCCTAGCGGTATTAAATAAACATCAAATCCCAACCTATGCATCAGCCCAAACTAATCATCTATTAGCCCAAAAAAACAGCACAATCGCGTTACATAATTTGCCGCAAGCCTCAGCAGCGATAAAGTCAGGTGTCGTTGAAACCTATTACCCAGGTGCAGGGCACTCGAAAGACAATATTGTCGTGTGGCTGCCACAATCTAAGATTTTATTCGCAGGATGCTTTGTGAAAAGTGTGGCGAGTAAAAACTTAGGTAACTTGGAGGATGCTTCAGTTGATGAGTGGCAAGCGTCTATACACAAGGTGTTGAGCCGATATCCGGAAGCAAACATGGTTGTCCCAGGGCATGGTAAAGAAGGGGATTTATCTTTGTTGCACCATACCGTTGAGTTAATCAAAATTGAGCAATTAAAAGGTAAATAAAGGACTTACATGAAATTAATTCCGTTTCGTAATTTACGCTGTCCGGGTTTAGAAACTGCTTTGTGGTATTGTCGCTTGTTGTTTTTAGCGGGCGTAGCCTTGATAGTGCTTGGGGTTATCAAAGAGGGGATTGCAATCTATCATTGGCTAATCGCCATGATAGAAAATGGCGACGCGCCAATGAAAGCAGCCTATCTCTATGACTTAGATTTGCTTTCACACCCAAACTTTCACTTGATCATTGTTGGAGTGGTGAAGATCTACTTCTCCTGTGGCCTTGCGATTAAACTTAAAACAATGTCCCACGAGCAGACGTCACAAAATTAGCGAAAATTGCGTAAAAGAGTCTTGTAGAGGGAGCGCTTAGAACACCTCTGAGACTCTTTTAAGCGGCAGAGTTACTATTTAAGAATTAATACTCTAGCTGTCCGCCATTTTGGATAAAGGCGACATATTCGTTCCAAACATCTTCGACACTTCGGCCCAAAATGTGTTGAAATGCAGCATCAAATGACCAAGTATAATTGCCCATATCTTTCGCCGCTTTGTTAAACTTGTAGATAAACTCTGAGTCGTGCTGTTGTTTGACGTAATGCAAGAAAAACCCAGTTGTGGTGTAGCCACTAAGCCAGCGTTTAGCGTTGATGATATCTGGTGAGCGTGATTTATGAAAACCCGCACCGATCCGCACTGCATCAGCTAGACCTTCGGTGTATGCCCAGTTTGCCTTGCCATCACCATAGCTGTCATGAGTCAGTGGCGAGTTATTGTAACCATGGGTGACCTCATGGAATAAAATTCCGTCGATTTCATCACGGATCACGGCATCGTTGTTATTATTATCGCGATAAATACGTTCTAAATGCGCGGTGCTAACGACGATAGTCATCTCACCTGAACCGTCTTGTCCCATCTTATAGGCAACGAAATCCTTACCCCAATGATCTTTGGCTCTCAGCTCAAACTGCAATTTTCTAAAACGCTGGGATTCACTGGCGTCGCGGTATAGCACTTTTGCTACATCCACACAGCGTTCGGCCATATGCGCGGCTGGGTTTGATATGATCCGTTTAAATAATGCCGAGCCTTGTGTTTCAGGGTTAACATCAACAAAGTTTACTTCCGGGCGTTGCCACGTGTCGTTTGGTGGTGTGCTATCGCTACTGACGGTTAATTCGTAATTGGCGCTTTGGAAACCGTATACAGAAACATAAACCGGCGCATTTGAGCTTATATCACAGCGCTCGTTGGAACTAGCATCATTGATACTTTGGCAGTCATAACTTGCGGTGGTCGGTTGGCTATTTGCTTTTAGGTATAGATCTGCATCACCGCTGCCGGTCAAGGTTGCTGTGATAGGAGCTGAGCTTGTAAATGGCCCAAAATGCGCCCATTGACCAGGAGTAACGCTACCACTTTGGTTAAATGGCAAGGTTGTACCACCGTTTGCCGGAGCACCGATAAATTCGATTTCTGCAAGCTGTAATAAATTGGCACCTTGCGTTGCGGTGACATTTAAGCGCACAAAGCGGTACGCTTGATTGGTACTGACATTGAACTGCTTAGTTTGATGTCTTGAAGCAAAACTTTGATTGTTTTGCGAATCTATAGTGAACCACACTTGACCGTCTTGAGAGCCTTGAAGCGTCCAATTTTTGGGATCTCTTTGTGGCGCATCGTTCGCGGAAGTGAGTGTGTAAGCTGTTAAATTAACTGCTTCGCTAAACGCATAACTTATCCAACCGGAAGCTGAAAAAGTAAGCCACTTGCTGTAGTGGTTATTATCAAATGCGTTGACTTTGCCCTCATAGGGTTGGTTTTCTCCTGAAACGCTGATAGCAGCGGCATTGGCAGTTGTCAGATCGCTATTTGCGTGCGCCGAGCTTAAGCCCAGGCTCACTAAAGCGGCTGCTATAAAAGAACGTTGGAATCGCGTTTTAGCTATAATGATGTTCATGTTGATCTCTTTTGTATCGTTCCACTTTTTGTGGGCAGATATCTGTTGATGTTGTATCCATGGTTATTTTTATTTTGCGCCCAAATGTGTTTGGAACGATTTAATTGTTGTTGCTTTTATGTGCGTTTGTCAAATGGTAATTTACTTTAATTTAACGATAAAGGTGAAATTGTTGCTTCTCATTTAGATTGAATTACGCTGTGAAGGCTAGCGGAATCAGGCTTTACGGGCGTAAAGTTAGGGAATGTTATTTATTGATATCAGTGTTTTGTTGGGTTGTGTTTGATTGATTTTTCGGGATTTTTTTATTCGCAGTCTCTTGGGTCGCATTTTGCTTTCGCTGTTTCTTTTTTAATCGCTTTCGCTCTGCTTTAGTTGCGTGCTTTGCCACCCATTTGGCAATTTTTTGCATGAGCATTGGAGGGAAGTCATGGCCCATCCCATTGACCAACTTTAGTTTGGATTTGCGAATAGTGGCGGCGGTTTGCTGACCAGCGGCTGCGGGAAAAATAGGGTCGTCGGTACCATGGATCACAAGTGTTGGCGTTTTTATCTGTGCCAGCGTGTGCTTGCGACATTGGCTTGCGACAATCGCCGCAAGCTGACGCTTAAATCCTTGCGGGTTGTGCGCGCGTTCAATACTGTGTTTGGCTTGTTGATGTAGCGTCCCTTCGTCTTGAGGGTAGGCAGGACTGCCGATCAGCTGGTTGAGTTTTATATTGTATTGAATGGCAGATTGGTGGCAGTCTGATTTTGGCCGTGCTTTTGCCAGTTGCAGCATGACTTTTACATTTGCTGCGGTAAACTTGGGATACGCTGAGGTTGACATAATAGAGGTTAAACTTATCACTTTCTTTTTATGCTTAGCAGCAACAATTTGAGCAATCATCCCGCCCATAGAAGCACCAACTAGGTGGGCGCGTTTGATCTTAAGCCCTGCCATCAAAGCGACAACATCTTCGGCCATATCTTCTAGGGTATAGGGAACAGAAGCGCGGATGGGAAGTTTTTTACTCAGCATGGTTTTTATCACACTTGGTGAGCCTAAATGGTTTAAGTGGCTCGATAATCCCGTGTCGCGATTATCAAAACGGATCACCCGAAAACCTTTATTGACTAGCCCAAAGTACAACTCATCTGGCCAAATTGTCATTTGTGCTCCAAGGCCCATTATCAAGATAACGACTGGGGCGCGAGGCGCACCCTCATCCTGATAATGTATGCTGATCCCGGTTGCAATCTTGATATCGGTCATTGTCGCGAATGCTTAGCTTGACTTGAAAGGGCTGCATTTAAGTATAGAGCGTGGGTATGAACTTAACTTTAAAATAGCAGTCAAAAAAGACGAAAATTTATTGCTAAAAGCCATTGCGCTTTAAAACATTTAGGTTAATATTCGCGCTTGTTGATGGCCGGAATTTATACATCAATACTATCAATTTATATGATTCTTATTTGGAGTAAGTCATGACTAAAAAAAGCAAACTTCAGCATGCTCATCAGCGTGGTGAAATTAAAGATAACGCACTAAAAGCGTTGGTAACCAGCCCATTGTTTAAGGCGAAAGTTGAAAAGAGCAAAAAAGGCAAAGGTAGTTATCAACGTAGCGTAAAGCACAAAGGCCAAGAGCCTTATCTTAAGGCAGCCTAAGCTTTAAGATAAGGTTTTTTGCTGATACATTTGCTTGTCAGCTTGTGCGATTAAATCGCTGATATCTGTTATCGGGTGTTGGGAAAATGCTCGCCCGACACTACCTTGAATTGCCACCTCTTGTTTCCCATGGCTAAATTGCAAGGTATTAAGTTGTTGTTGCAGCTGTTGTGCTTTTTCTTCTGCAGATTGTGTGTCGTCAAATACACACAGGGCAGCAAACTCATCGCCACCTAGGCGTCCTACAATATCTTGTTTTCTGATACTTGATAACAAAAACGTCGCAACATGGGCAAGCGCCTTATCTCCAGCATCGTGACCAAATTGGTCATTAATCAACTTAAACTTATCTAAATCAATATAAAATAATGCCAAAACACCACCGCGCTTATTAAACTGCTCGACTAGCACGTTGGCCTGTTTGTACCAGCCTCGACGGTTAAAAATGGCGCACAATTGATCATAATTTGCTTCATTTTCAGCTTGTTGCTTTTGCTGTCTGAGCCGTCCAATTCGCTTAGATATCGCAACGGCAAGCAGCAAAGACTCAATGGCAAACGCAAAAATAAGTGCATAGCGCTGCATAAATGGGCTATACCCTACTAACAGTACGCGAAATACCATACCGACTAATACTAGGCTCAGTGCCGCAAAAACCAAACTTGCTTCGCCAATTTTACGCTTGGTTTGAAGAGCTGATAGCACAAAGATAGTGGCGACAATAACGAGGGTTATATAGGCCATAATTTGGCTTAATAAGTAAGACAATTGCGCTTGTTGAGTGGGAATTTTAAGTATGCTCAGTAGCATCACGATACCCGCGGCACTTTTAAGTAACAACACGAGTTTTGGCCACTGTTTGTCAACAAGTAAGATACTCAACATAAACCAAGTTGCTGAAACCACAGTGAGACCAATACTAAGTAAATATGCGTGTTTGAGTAATGGCTTATACTGAGATGAAACAAAAAGATTTAATTGCCCTTCTTGGAATAATACAAATCCACAAAGGCAGAAGATATAAGCGCCGTAAAGCCTAAATATAGGATCATTGAGGCGACTACCCATGATCAATACATAGCAAATCAAGGTAAAGCAAAGGCCATAAAATGCACCCATGACTAGGCTGCTCTTTTGACTTTCCCAAATAAATTTCCCCATGCTCATTAGCCTAAATCTTGGCGTATGAACTTGTATAGAATCTAGGCTTAGAATTGCTGTGTACTTACCTTTTGGAATGATAAATGCGGGTTGTGAGAACTTGACGGGAGAGGGAGCATTGACTTGCCACTGATAGTGGTTAAGGCCAACGTCTACAAATGAGATAACACTGTCTTCATTTAAATTACAGGCTATCGAGATGGTGTTGTTGCCGCGCTCAACTTTGCTATAAGATGTGGTGTTGATAGCAAGCGAAATCGAGTTACCGTGAGCGGTCGTGAGCGAGCAATTGTCATCAAGCGCAAAAATTGAGGGGCTAAACAAAAATACAGCGCCGTAAATAAGAGCGAGTAGGAGCGTAAGCTTCCTACTAAAGTTGCTGTGTATTTTGACGCCATTCAACCTAGACTGCAGCACAACCAAAACCTAAGGTTATTGTTGAAGTTAATGTAACAAACTTGTACGTAACTTAGCCAGTGTAAAATCCTTTAATCTGAGACTTTTTACACTTTGTCGAACAAGAAGCTAAACCAGGCAAAAAACAAGCAAAAGCTACTTAATTCAAATGCTAGGGTTTGTAACCGTGAGTTACAGCCTAGTCCGTGCTCGTAGCTGCACCAATAACCAAACAGCTGAGGCTTGCATGGACAAACATAACATACTTTGTACGTGAACTAATACGCATAAAGCATTTAATGAAGTAGCCTATATTGAAGGCCGTTGCGGAGCATGATTTGTGTATTTTGGTAGAACACCATGCTCTAAAGTTGCCATCTAAAAACGAGTTCGTTATTTTGAGTCTAAATATCCTGATATTATTTGGGTCAGACAACCACCACTAACTTCTACACATCCAAGGATTAAGGACACCAAACAGTGTTAGCTACGAATAATGGTGGTTGTCAGCGTTTAGATTCATGCCTCGAATTGTAGGTCGAGATTTATCTCGAGGAACTGGCTTACTTAAACAGCAATGTCCTTTTTAGGTTTAAAGTAAACCCAAAAACCTTATGAGCGTAATGTGAACTTTTGCACTAATTGTGCAAGCGCAGTGGCTTGTTCACGCAACTCCTCACTTGAATGAGCTGCAACTTGGGTATCTTGCAATGAGCTACGACTAGACTCTTCAATATGTGATACATCACGGGCCATTTCACTCGCAACTACGGACTGCTCCTCTGTTGCTGTTGCAATGGACTGGATCATAGTCGCGATTTCTGATGCACTTTTGACAATTTCTTCAAGCTGAGTTCCAGCTTCTTCCGCCATTAATACACTCTGCTCAACTTGATTCACGCTGCTTTGCATAGAAGTGACCGCATGCTCGGTTTGTAATTGAATTGATTGTACTGTTGATACAACTTCTTCTGTGGCTTTTGAAGTGCGTTCAGCCAGTGTTCTTACTTCGTCGGCTACAACGGCAAACCCTCGGCCTTGTTCGCCAGCTCTTGCAGCCTCAATTGCCGCGTTAAGCGCTAGTAAGTTGGTTTGTTCCGCAATACTGCCAATAACGCTAATTACATTGCCTATTTGACTACTTAGCTCGCCCAAGTTGGTTACGTTGCTAGCGGTACTTTGCACATCTTTTGAAGCTGCACGGATTTTTTCTATAGTTTCGCCGACCGACTTGCCTCCTTGACTTGCTAGAGATCTTGCTTGATCTGCATGGCCCGCGGCGACTTGACTCTGTGCTGCAACTTCAGAAACGGTCGCGCTCATTTCTTCTATCGCTGTAGCAACTTGAGTTGATTGATCTGAAGATGATTGGCTACGTACGGCGATTTGGTTATTTGCAGCGGCGATATTACTGCTTGATGTGCGGACTTCTCCAACGACTTTACTGATTTCCTTGAGCAGGTTATTCAATGAAGCCGCCATTTTATTTGTTGACGAGGCAAGGCTATCTATTTCATCTTTGTCTCGATGGGCGATATCGGGACGAGAAATATCGCCATTACTCACTCGCTCTGCAACTTCAAGTACTTGATTCAGGCGATTTATGATGGACTTATTCATTGAGTAAGCCACAATCACGCCTAATATTGCTGCAACGATACAAATGACAATTATAACTAAGAGTGTTGAGTTGAGGCCATTGACTAAATTATCAAGAGACCTGATTGCGTCTTCTCTTTCTTCGTTGGCAGACACTGTTAAGATCTTATTTAACGGATAAAGGTAAGTGTCATCCGCAGATTTTAAAGTCCGGTTACTATTTTCTAGACTTATATTTTGAACATTGAACAACTCAGTCTGAATGCGCTTTTGGTATTGAGATATCAAGCGCATTATTTCAGCCATCTTTTCGCGGTCTGAAGCTTTACTTGATTCGTAGATATAAAGCGTTTTATGTGTTTCTTTGAATTCTTCAAATAGCTTATCGAATAGCTGCTTTTTGCTTTTATCACCGTTTGCATATTCGAGCGCTGAGGCTTCCAATTTATGACCAATATCTAATAGTTGGTTGTAGTAGATCATGCCTGGAAGATCATCATTTTTGATCTCAAAAGCACGAGCGGTTTCTGATGAAACTTTGAACCATACTAGGATGCTCGAGAATGTCATCAGTAATATTAGCGTACCAAAGGCAAGGTAGAGTTTTTTACTTAATTTCATTGTGACCACCTGAATATCAAATTTTGATTAAATCATATCCTTGATACGTATTTTTCGGGCTGACTGCTAATGTTACATATTAGCAGATTCCTGTAGCGACGGTGTGTTGGCTGTCATGTATATATGCATATTTTTTTAAAGATCGTTATGTTATTCAATGTGAGTACCAATCTACATTTGAATCGTTTTAGCACTTATACTTTAATTAGGTCGGGTATGGTTGCTGTTGCATTTAATTGAATTTTTTATGACAAATCTCTTGTGCTGCTTAGATGCTATCTTGAGAAAATATTAGTCTTTTAGTTCTGTGGTTGAGGTTGTGAAGTTTGCAGCGAGCCCAAAAGTACTACTGATCCGCTTTTGCAGGCTCTGATGTTGATTTAGTTTAAAGGTTAAGCGTTAATTTTTAATTAAATCAACCGGAACATAAACGCTATCTGCCAAGGACTTTTTTGGTATTCCTAGAACATTAGCGGCTAAAACTAATTCAAAGCACCAATAACCAATATAATAATCCGTGTACTCGAATTCGCATTCACAGTTATGATTATCATGCCAGTCCGCCAAGCCCTCTAGCTGACTGTACCAGTTTTGTGCAAATTGATTGAGTAAATCAGACTGTTGTGCACTGGGTACTGTAAAAGCGAGTGAAAGGTTTTGATAAATTTCAGGGTAGTAGAGTGTGGGCGAAATAGGTCTATCGTTATCACCAAGTGCAATGGCTACATTATCAAGTAAGGTGTCTTTGCCGCGTTCGCCAATAACCTCAAGCACTTCTTGAATATGAGCTGGAGCGACATCAAAGGATTGAGGAAACCAAACAATGGTAGCTACGAATTAATGGTGGGTGTCTGCGTTTTATCATTAAGAAACCCTACAGCCATAAATTTGAAAATAGTGTCTTTACTGAATGTATAAGTAACCATGTTTGCTCACACCCGCAAGCCAGCTAAAATCCTTATCAATTTGTCTAAATAGTAGGATAAGTGATGAGCAAATACAGTTGGAGGAATATTTTCCTCCATTCAGTTAGTTCAACGCACTTAGCTTGACGCGAGGCAACGGGCACTTGGGGTTTCACCGGGTTCGATGATATTAATATTGACCTCTTTTAAGTCACCAATTATGGGTTTTAAAGCTTTATCAAAACGATTTGCTGCGGCTTCGATTTTTTCGGCATAGTCGTCAATGGCATCAAAATTAGCTGCGTGGCTTTCAATTACTGCCTCAATTTGCTTGGCCTTTTCTTCTTGTTTTGCCAGTAGCGCTTTATTGAACACAAGTCGATCGTCGTCTTCTTGTATCGCCTCTTTACTAATGGCTTCCATTTCTTTGCTGAGCAGTGCGAGCTTGTCTTCAATATCTTTCATTGGTAACTCAGAAGCTGACATATCAAGCTCTGTCGCTTTGAGTGCTTTGTATGCGGCCACCTGTTCGGTGTCCATGGTGTGTTTGATTATTGGGTTACAGTCTTGGTAAGCGATAAGTTGGTAGCTGCCTTGTGTTTGCGGCTCGGTTGTATTTGCATTGGAGTAGCCAACGCAGGCACTCACAGTCAGTGTTACCGAAATAATGAGTATTGATTTTGTGGTTTTCATAAGCACCTCGAAGGAGTAAGTCTGATTTACAAAATTAGTCGCGGTGCAGTTTGAAAAGGTTGGTTTTAGATGCGCAAGTATTAGTAACAAAATATGAATCGGGCAGTGAGCTTAGAATTAGTTGCTACTTTTATCAGGCGCTTGGCATTGGTGCTGTGCAATTTCTTCGGCGTATTTGGCCTTAACTAGTTCAACGTAATGGTTGAGGTTTTTATCAGGACTTACGGTAAAGGTCAGCTCACTTTTATGTATCGCGGTGATACGGTCCAAGCGAAATTCACGGTAATCACTGCGGAGCTGACAAAATGCGACCAGCGTCCACTTTCCACCCCAATAAACCAATCCGAGAGGCTCGATAATACGCTGGGTCTGCTGCTTTGCAACGTCTTGATATTCAAGTTGTACACACTGCTTAGCTGCAATGGCGAGCCTGAGTGTAGCGTTAAAGGATTGTTGTTGTGGTCCGTGCTTAAAACTCGAGACCAAATAAGGGGAGTGGTCATGCTGTTGTTTGAGGTGAGCGGGTAGCACGGCCTCGATTTTGGCAATGGCCGCTTTTGCATGCGCGCTTAGTTCGGGATCCGTCCATGCTCCAACCATTTTACTACCAAGTAACAATGCGGTGAGTTCATCATAGCTATACATCATAGGGGGCAGTGGGTAGTCACCAATGATATAGCCGACACCTGCTTCCCCCTCAATTGGCACGCCAGAACTTTGTAAGTCCTGAATATCGCGATAAATCGTACGCTCAGATACCGTAAAGTGATCGGCCAATGATTTAGCGGTAACCGCTAATCGTCGACCCTTGAGCAGATCCACTAACTGAAAGAGACGTTCTGATTTATGCACGAGTTTTCCTTGTTATTCAAATCTCAGATTGATTAACCGCTACATGGGGTTTGAGAGAGCACATTACTGTGACTAATGGTGACACTCTCGCTGTCTATGTATTGCGTTAATCTTTGGCATACTTCGGTTGTTGGGAATTGTGCCGAAACCGCTTTAGCATGCTCCATCGATTGCCAATAAATAATATCTAAATACTCGCCTGTCTGATTGTCTTTAGTCAACGAACGATATAGTAACCCAGGTTGCTGTTCAACCCACTCGGTAAAAGCTGGGTTTACACCCATAATGTCACTCTCTGTAGCACCAAGAGCCAATTTAAATTTTACAATCTCTACGACATTTTGTTGCATGGTCTTTCTCCTTTTTGAGTTCAAAAAGAGTAAACCACGATGTTGTGTCAGGGAGTGTCAGTAGTGTTTAAATATACAGTGCATTTTATATCTAGCAAAACAAAGGATCTGTATTAGGATTTAGGGTACTGCAACTGGCAGGATTAAACGTGTAAAGGATAAGGAAATGAAATTAAGTACAAGCATATTTGCAAGCAGTTTGGTTGCATCCGCTATCTGCGCTTCCCATGTTTTTGCAAAGGATACAAATGACAGCGATGTCAAAAGGCTGCATGTCTTGGCAAAGCAAGTCGCATCACAAAGCGTCAGTGGGTCGTATACTTTAACTATCAACTGTCATACCAACCCCAGCTTACTGAAACGTGCCGTTGAGCAAGTAAGTTGGCCTGTTGATGAAATAACCTTTGCTATTCAAGGGCAATGTCAGGGCCCAGTTAAGATCACGAGACCTGGTATCACCATTTCTGGGTCTGATAATACTCAAGATGTTATCTCTGCGGCGCTAAACGGTGTGCAGCCGACCGTATTAGTGGAGTCTGGTTCGGTTAAGCTCAATAACTTAGGGGTTGTCAGCACCGCTCAGCAAAGTAATGTAACGGTGACAGCGCAGGGAATGGCAAGATTGGATAATGTCGTGACTCAAGTGCAAGGTACTGAGCCTGAATATCACTATATAGTGACAGATAATAGTAATCTTTACTTAAGTAATCTAAACCAAGCCAAAGTGAAAATAGCAGGGGGCGCTTTTGCTGAGTTTGTAGCCGGAAATCAGGCGATGACAGCATATGTGTTTGACACCTCCAATGCTAGAAGTACCCAAGGGAACCAGTTCGACGCAGTACAAGTTGCTGGAAATGGCTACTTTTTAGCAGATGGGCAGTCGCATATAAACCTATTGATGATCTGGAGTAAAGGCGCCGCCGAAATCGACCAGCAAAGTAGTGTTGGTGAACTGATGATGGGCGGCCAAACCTTGTTTGCTGCTTATAGAAACTCGACTTTGTCAGGGCCTTACAGCTTCTTTGGAAACGTGGTTTTTGAGTTGGAGCACTCCTCTGCGACAAATTGGGTAACGCAAGAAAGGCCGCACTCGCTGTTTTCTGGTAATAATGCCGTCGTGAATGGCAAACTATTTCCAAGTTGGAGTTGGCAAGGACAGGCACCACAACCTGAGTAACCTTAGCTTCAAAACAATGAGTTAGCGTATTTCTTATTCAAACCTCAGGTTGAGTAATTTATGCTACTACGCCGCTTGGTATTATGCTTTACTACTAAGCGGCAACGATTAATCTAAAGGTAGAAGAATAAGATGGATCATCAACAAGTACACGACTACTTGCTTGCAAAACCCTATACCAGCGTAAGTCAGCCTTTTGGTGAAGGCGTTGATGTATTTAAAGTGAAAGACAAAATGTTCGCGACGTTGGCGCTTGGTAAAATGGGCAAAGAAGATGACGAGCATCCCCATTGGCGCGTAAATCTCAAATGCGATCCTGATGAAGCGCAAGCGCTGCGAGACATTTTTAGTGCGGTGTTACCGGGTTACCACATGAATAAAAAGCTCTGGAACACGGTGGTGCTTGATGGCTCCATTCCTACAGGAGAACTTGAGCGGATGATGGATAACTCATTTCGCCTTGTAGTCGAAAAAATGCCGAAAAAGCAGCAGGGGATTATCCTTGCGCAGCATCAATAGATGCACAAACGACTTGGTACACAGCGTTCACTTTAGGCTCTGTGAGCGCTTGATTTACTACAACAAAATGTACGGGGAGCGAAAAGTCTAGCAAACTAGACAAGGCAACCTCTGCTCCTTGATCTGCAATGGCGTTGGCTTCAATAAAGCTCACGCCGAGTCCTGCCTTAACTAAAGCCAAGCGGGAGCGCTCATCCGCAGCATTAATATTTACCGCGTTTACTTCGCTTAGCTGTTGATCAAGTTGCTTATCAAAAGGGCAGCCTTTTCCCATACGTATCCACGTCATCTGTGCCAATTCGGCTTTATGTGATGGCGTAGGCCAAGATGCTGGATAAGCGGTGGTAACTGCAACTTCTGTGAGCGGTACAGCGCTAAAATGTGCAGGTACTTCGCCATAAATAACTCCACCATCAAGTAGGCCATCACTGAGTTTGTCGATGATGACACCACTTGAGAGTAATTCCAGCGAAAAAGAAAGACTTGGAAAATGCTGGTTGAGGGTTTTTATTAGTGTGCTAAGTTCGCTCGAGGTGCCAATAGGGTGGTTCAAGCCAAGTCTGAACTCGCCTGTGAGCAGTGTTTTGGCTTGCGCTGCGGTGTGCATTAAATCATTTGCACTTGCAAGCGTTAACTTAGCTTTGTCTAGCAAGATCTTACCTTGCTCTGTGAGCTGCATCCCTTTGCTAGAACGATGAAACAATACGGTATTGAGTTCTTCCTCAAGCGCTTTGATATGGGCGCTGATAGCAGGTGGTGTGGTGTACAGTCGTTTCGCTGCTGCCGTTAGATTTTGGGCCTCTGCAACCGCAACAAACGACCTTAAATGGTAAAACTCCATTGCACTAAACTCAATCACGTATTGAATACCACCAGTTTAAATGAGCTTGCTGTGATTGCCTATTCCGAAATGATGAACATCGCCTTCAAAAAATATGAATTCATTAACGCCTATCGAGTGCGTAAGGTTGTTGACCTCGGGTGAGGTTAAATAACCTGAGCTTCGGATAATTAATGCCTTTCTAGCAGCCAGTTTTAGCGCTAACTGCGTTGAATTCACTTCCAATAGCCAGCTATTGGTGCGTAAATTCGCCTTGCCTACAAGGATGTAGGTACCTAGGCGGTAGCAGGACGCGAC